>CBRG010000130.1 GCA_000470535.1 Streptomyces sp. AW19M42 | reverse complement strand
CCCCCGCGGAGCGGGTACTGCAGCGGCAAGCCGCTGCAGAGCAAACCACCTTGCGCAAGCGCAAGGCTCCTTCCCCCGCAAGCGCGGGGAAGGAATTCCGCAAGCGGAATTCCCGGAGGGATTCCAATTCGCGCAAGCGCGAATTGGGGGTGTCCGCGCAAGCGCGGACACCTTCGGCTGGCTGTGAGCGGGTGCATCGGGTGTGGTGCTGTGTAGAGCTTGGGGTTACTGACCCATTCCTGTAGTGGAGGTGATGGGGTGTTGGCTGGATCGGGTGCCGGCCTCGGCGCAGTGACGGGGTCCGCTGCGCTCCACCCTGACCCTCTCTCGTTCTCAAAGTTGTCCGGTCAAGCTCACAAAATACCCCGTCAGTATGCACACCAACTCATAGTCGTGGGACGGATCCGGTGATGCATGGTCCCGGAGTTCGGGCGAGCAACCAGGATCATGCATCACTGATGCAGGCTGTGTAGACATGGGGTTCTGGCTGCACCCCCTGTCCCGGCCAGAAAACTCCTGAGCTGTCGTGGCTCAGTGAAACTGCGCAGTCAGACCCCTGCCAACGGTTTGGAGACAGCGATGCTGGCGCACTCATGTTCCTCCGATGGGCTCGTGGTGCCGCCTCGGGCTTAGCAGAGTCAGAAGTAGCTTTCGGAATGCTCTGCCAGTTTTTCACCGCATCGTGTGGCTCCTTGTATCTGCGCATTGCTCAGATTGGTCTACCCGTTTTCCACTGAACCGCGTCGCTTCACGAAACCTTGAGCGCAAGGGGTTCCCCCGTAACCGCTGGAGGCCGATCTGCGGGCCGAACGCACACCGCCCCGAACCCATGCCCGGGGCTGCTACTAGACGTCTAGTGAGTGGATTGCTCCGGCACACAGCAACTCAACCCGGACCGCATCAGAACGCACCGAGGGGCAAGGCGCGCAAGTCCCGGACAACGCCTCTCCGGCACCACACTGAGAACCGCCGCACGGCCACCTGCGGGCCCGAACGCACACCGCCCCGGACCATGGGAGGCCCGAGGCGGCTGATGATCGCTCAGAGAGGCATACAGGCGGCGAGGCGCCGTAGGCAGTGCGTTACGTCATGCTGCGCGCTGTTCCTCTTGCCCGGACAGGGGGATCGCCGAGGCGACGTCCTTCTCCCGGGCCTGCCGGGCCATTTCCTCGTGGGCGCTGACCCACTTGCTGAGGTTCCTCGACCGTGTCGGGTCCTCCCGCAGGGCTCGGACGGCGGCGGCGAGCCACCGTTCGAGCTCCGCTTCTCCCTGTATGAAGCAGGCGCGCAGGAAAGCGAGGGCCTGCTGGGGATCCACGGGCAGGGTGTCCCCGGCGATGATGCGGCGCGTGGTGGTCTTGGGAAGTGCGCCGGGCCCGGCCGTCAGCTCCATCTCGCCGGGGGTCGGATAGCCGGCCCACACATGCTGGTGGCGCAGCGCGCGCAGGAAGCCGGCGGTGTCCGAGAGCAGGGTGGGGTCGGGTGCCTTGCGGACGTAGTAGGGGGCCCGGGTGGCCCGGCGTGCGCTGACCCACAGCTCGTGGCCATGGGTCAGGAAAACCTCGGGTCCGAAGACGTCCTTCTCGTCGAGGGTGACGGCGATGAACTGCTCGACGGTGTCCCAGGAGGGCACCGTCACCCCGGAGGCGGCGCGCTCGAAGGTGGCCTTGGAGAGCCGGCCGCCCATGGCCTCGGACATCTGGCTGTAGGTCAGACCGGCCGCACGCCTGCGCTCGCGGAGGTACTCCGCGAGCTTCGCGCGTGCGGGAACGGTCTGGTCCACGTTGTTCTCGCGACGTCCCGCGGCCGCCATCTCAGTGGCCCGACAGGAAGTAGGCGCGGACGATCCGGCTTATCCGCCCGCCCTTGCGGCCTCCGGTCACGACCAGGAGGACGACGCCCGCGCCGATACCGCCGGCGCCCCCCAGAAGGAGCAGGACGTCCTGGACGGTCATGCCGTCCGGGGCGAGGAACGCGGCGGTGATGATGAACGCGACGATCACCAACGCGTGCGGCATGGCGAACCGGCCGCTCATCGTGACCGTGGTGGTGTCGGACGATGCCGACTCGATGGCCGCGGTGCTCGTCGCGACGGTCGCGGTGCTGGCCGCGACGATGGGCTTCTTGCCCATGAAGGGGTCTCCCTAACTACCGTCCGGCGACCGTGAGATCGCCGGACGGTGCTACTTGGCTCCAACCGGTAAGCCCTGGTGTGGTCTGGGGGAGTTGGCGCTCCCTGCGCACGGAAGGACTGCTTCGCACCAGGATCTCAGCCCCGAAAGGGTTTCTAGGAGTCGGTCAACCACTTGATGCACCAACGCGCCAAAACGGCCTCGGACTTGAACTCGTCCCTTAAGACGTCGGTGTGACGGGCCGACAGGACGTCAGGAGGCCGTCGCGTGCCTATGCCGTGCAGGTCAGAGCGTTGTCCGAGGCCTACCACGAGAGGACGACAACTCAGAATGCTGACAAAACGGGTGATCGAAGCAGTGTCGGCGCAGGCCAAGGGGCCTGCCAGTGCAGGCCACAACGCCCAGCAGGACAGGTAGCAGCGCTTGCTGTTGCCCTATCACGTAACGTCCCGGCCTGCACCGCGTACCATGAAGCTGACCTGCATTGATTCAATTTCGCGCCCGCCCGATTCGGCGTGACCAGCACTCGGCAGGCACACTCATTCCAAGAGGCGCGGACCTCTTATCAGAGACCGCACCCTGCCCTGATTGCTACTGGCTCCAACCGGCGCATTAGGGAAAACGGGATCAGATGTTGGCGCATCTGCCCGCGTGAAGCCGATAGCCATGCCCGCTTTCTGCCGGGCAGGCATCGGCTTCACCTGTATCGGCAACCACCCGCAGCAGTCCAGCCCAAGGCCCTCCCCCGCCCGCTCAACGCCGAGGACAGCAGGCGCCTCCTCACCCGGCGCGCGAAGAGCCCGACCACATGCGGCGGACGCCCGCTCACCCGAAGCCCCACCGCCACACGGGGGCCTGCGGCGCCCTGTACGGCGATCTGACGGACGAACACCTCCCCGCCGAACCAGGGAGACCCCAACCGGCCGAGAGGCGCCCAGAAGCGCCACAGGGGCTTACGCCGGTCCAGCCCACTGACCGCTCAGGGGCCCGAGTGACCGCCCGCTCGCTGCCCGCGGCCACAACAGGCCGCGACCCACCACACGGCGATCTGAGCGCCGAACGCACACCACCCCGGACCATGAGGCCCAGGACGACTGATGACCGCTCAGAACGGCACCGGGATGCCCTGGCTAGCCCCTTGAAGGGCGCGCCCGGTCGACTCGGACCCGGAGTTTAGGGTACTCCGCAGCGAGCTGAGCCCGGATGCGCGCGCTCCCCTGGGCTCCCACGGCCTGCTGCTGCGCGGTGCGCTCCTGGGCAGCACGCTGGGTGAGACCTCTCGGATTCATGCCGGCACGCGACCTGCGCGTCTATCGCCCGAAGACAGCAGGCGCGCACCTGGTCTCTCACTCCCGGCCCCGTAAACCCGCTGTCCAAGCTGATGCGTTCTCACCTGACGGACAGGGCACTGTCCCTCGTCATCGCTGTCCCAAAGCCGAGAGGTCGCATTCGAACCCGCGTGAGATGGGCTCGTACTGCAGCGCGCCCGCACATCGCATGCAAGCGCTCCCGTGGCGAGTGCCGGGCGCCCCACGATGCGCGTTCCAGAATTCTGGAACGCGCATCCGTGCTTCTACCGTCCGCGCCCCTGGCGCGGTGCGGGAGCGGTCTGCTGCCGGTGCGCAGGCATGGCCGGCTCGGCGGGTGCCTGGGTGCCTGTAGGAGCGGCGGGTGCGGTGGTGGAGCGGGCACGTGCCGCGGCGGTGGAGACGCGGGGCACGGCGGGCAGCGGCTGGTCCAGGGAGGTCATCAGGACCCGGTGGGTGGCCAGCAGGATGCGCTGGGTGGTTTGTGAGGACGGTCCGTTGTGCCAGGAGGTGTCGGTCGCGAGGCGGTCGAGGTGATCTTCGACGGACTGCCCGCCCGCCGCCATGCGCTGCATCCGGGCGGCGAGCAGGGGCCACTGAGGGGCGCTCAGCAACAGGACGGCGTCTCGCTGGTGCTCGGGTCCGAGTTTCTGTGTCACCACCATGGCGATGTGGTTGTTCACGGCCTCGGTGACCCCGAGCTTGCGGAGCACCTGCGCCCGGTCGGAGAGGTCGAGGTTCTTGGGCAGGGCCAGGCCCTCGGTCAGCGGCCCGTAGACCCGCCGGGCGTCCGCACTCAGGGTGTCATCCCGGTCCGGGGCGGGCGGAGCCCAAGGGTCCACGCCCGGTGCTGTCGGCGTACTCGCGTATGTGCAGAGGTGCGTACGGATGAACGTGCAGAGCAAGTAGCGGCCGATTGGCGCTCATTGCCGTGCGAGATGATGGAGCGGTGGATCTTCGTTACTTCAATCAGACCGGCTGGACCGCCATCTTCGACGGGACCGATACCGAGACCGGCCGCATGGTGCGGGTGGAGGCATGGGACCCGAGAACCGGAACGGCGCTTGTCGTCGACCCCAAGCGAGGCGCCATGCGTCCTGTCACGGACTACGAGGACTTCTCCCACCTTGAGAAAGCCGACCAGGTCGTAGCCGCAGTGCCCGGTGGCGGGTGGCGGGCCCACTGGAATGACGAGGGCCCGGGGAGTACCCCGCTCACGGAACAGGTGCTCGCGTGGCTGATCACGTCGCAGGGCAGGGCAACGGCCATCACGATGGACGCTCACGGGCATGTTGACGATGCCGACAGTGCCGACGCCTTCATCCCGCCGGGCGAGGAACTGGGCCCGGCTTGAGCTCCCGGATCAGGCGACTTCCGTCTCGCGCTCGATGGCCTTGAGGCGGTTCTTCAGCCGGTAGCTGGGACCGTTGATGGCGACGACTTCGCAGTGGTGCAGGAGGCGGTCGAGGATAGCGGTGGCGAGGACCTCGTCGCCGAAGACCTGGCCCCACTCACTGAAGGTCTTGTTCGAGGTCAGGATGATGGAGCCCTTTTCGTAGCGCTTGGAGATGACCTGGAAGACCAGGTTCGCCTCGGCGCGTTCGAGGGGCTGGTAGCCGACTTCATCGACCACGAGAACGCTCGGCCGCAGGTAGGAGCCCAGTTTGCTGGTCAGTCGCCCGGCCGCCTCGACTGCTTTGAGGTTGCGGACCATGTCGTCGAGGCTGGTCAAGTAGATCGAGTATCCGGCCCGGCAGGCCGCGACCGCCAGCGCGATCGCGATGTGGGTCTTGCCTACTCCGGGCGGCCCGAGCAGGGCGGCATTGGCCTTCGCTTCAACGAAGGACAGGGTGGCCAGGTCTTTGATCTTGCGCGGGTCCAGCTCGGGCTGGAACGAGAAGTCGTACTCATCGATCGTTTTGTGGTGCGGCAGCCGGGAGAGCCGCAGGCCCTGGCGGAAGCGACGGTCGTCGCGGACGGCGAGTTCTTCGGAGAGGACCAGGTCGAGGAAGTCGAGGTAGCCCATCTTTCCCTCGTCCGCCCGCCGCGTGTACTCGTTGATGGTTTCCGCCAGGTGCGGCAGGCCGAGCTTGGTCGCCGTGGTGCGGATGCGGTTGCCGGTCAGCTCGCTCAAGACGGTTCCTTCGTCGCTCGGTTGGTGGTGAAGGGACGGGTCCCGGTCAGTTCGTCATAGACCGACAACGGTCGGCGGCCGACCTCGACGCGGGTCGCCGCAGCCCGGTTGAGGAGGGCTTGCAGCGGTCCGGTCTCCTCGCCCAGCGGGCGTTCGTGACGCGGCCGGGGCAAGACATCGCCAGTGGTGGTCCGGCGCCCCTTGCCGGTGGGCAAGCCGTCCCAGTGGTGTTCCTCGACGACACGGACCCCGCGTCCCACTGCCCTTGGGTGCGTGGCCAGCAGTGTCTCGCCGCTGGCTTCGGCAACGGTGGAGTGCAACACGACCTGCGACTTCGTGGCTCTGATCTCCACCAGCTGACGCGGTCGGACCTTGCGGGCCGGGACCGAGTAGAGGTTCCCGCAGAAGGCGACCAGGCAGTCTTTGCCGACCGGCCGCAGATGGCGCTCGGCGACCAAGAACGGAGCTGGTGGCAGCGGCTTGAGAGCTGCGTGGTCGCGGGCAGCACGGTGCCCGATCACCTCGCGGTGCGTCTTGTGGATCTGAGCCCGCCGCAGCGGCACCCAGGCGGTGAACGCGGCATCCATCTCCTCGACGCAGGAGAACGCACGGCCGGCCAGAACGTGGTCGCGGACGATCAGCACCTGGCGTTCGACGCGGCCTTTGCCCTGGGGCCGGTAGGCGGCCAGCACATCGATGTCGAAGTCGTAGTGGCCGGCGAGTCCGACCGCCTCCGGATGCAGTGGAACGGCAGTTCCTCCCCGATCCTTGGGCGGGCCTCCTGCACGTAGAGCTTGACCCGCTGGTAGTTCCCGGTGAACCCGTACTCCGTGGCCAGCCGCTCATGAATCACCGCGGCCTTCATCAGGACCTCGGCCCGCAACATCGCGTCGATCAGCGGAGCGACCTCATCGACCACCCGCTTGCGCGGCTGACCACTCGCCGTCCGACGCGGCGGCGCAGACGAGTCCGCAGACAGGTACTTGCTGACCGTTCGCCAGTTCAGCCCGGTCTCCTTGGCGACCTCCGACAGGCTCATCGCCCCGGACTCCACCAGGCCGCGGAAACGCCGAAGCTCCAGCCACCGCTGCGGGTCCAAGACCACGGCCCACCCCTCTCTGCAACCTTGGACAACAGGCAGCAGCGTGCCGGGGGCCGGCACTCAACGCATCAAGAACTCTGCACGTTCACCCGTACGCGGCTATGCGCGTTCACATGTACGCCGACACAGGTGCGGGCGTGACGCTCATTCTGGTCCGCGTGCAGCCTCCAGACGTGGGCGCGGCCGGCAAGGCAGAAGTCGCGGTCGACCAGAAGCGGTCCGGCCTGCTCGGCCTGAGCTCGGTCGTGACGCGGCCACACGTCGAGACCGAGAACGGGGGTCGCCAGGAGAAAGGTGAGAAGCCAGTCGAGGCTGGCGGCCATAGCTACCGCGGTGTGTTGACCGAACTAACTCTGGTGTTTTCGCTGGTCAGTTGGGTTGTCTGCTAGCTTCTCGCCATGCCTAGTACAAGTCGTCCCGGAAGGGGCCTGAAGAACTTCATCCTGCCCGAAATGGGGCGGTTATTGGAGACCGGAGACCCTTGGGAGCCGTACCAGGTGCTGGATGCCTTCGGACGGCCGATCGAGCCCATCACGACATTTCTCAAGGACCTGATAGCAGCTGACAGTTCACCGTTGACGCCGCGCTCGTACGGCATGGACCTGCTGCGCTGGTGGCGCTATCTGTGGGCATTCGACATCGAGTGGGACCGCGCGGTCCGGGAGGATGCCCGGGACTTCATGCTGTGGATGAGGTTGGCTGACAAGCCCGTGCGCGTCCACTGGCGCCACCGCGGCAAAGAACCCGCCGAGATACCCCAGCTCTCCCGGAGTGACAGGCCGGCGCCGGGAACACCTAATCCGGTGACCGGCAAACCCACCGTCGGCATGAAGTACGCGCCGAGTACCCGGGCGCACTGTGAGACGGTGCTGCGGTCGTTCTATGACTTCCACTTGGACCGCCACAGTGGATCGCTGCTGGTCAACCCTTTCCCTCTCGTCCGCAACCGGCGCTCGGCACGAGCCAATGCCCACCACAACCCCGAGAAGGAACACAAGAAGCAGCGCACCGGCTTCTACCGGCCCAAGGTGCCGAAGCGGATCCCCCGCCGCATCCCCGAGGAGAAGTACACCGAGGTCTTCGCGGGCCTCCGCTCACACCGTGACCGAGCTCTGCTCGCCTTCTGGGTCGCCACCGGTGCCCGTGCCGAGGAACTGCTCACCTCCACGCAGGGCGGAGCGAACGTCGGCGAGCAGACTATCGGCGTGATCCGCAAGGGCACGCGCGACTACCAGGAGCTGCCGGCCACCCGCGACGCATTCGTCTGGCTGCGGCTATACCAGGAAGAAGCCTGGAAAAAGGGAGTTCCGCGCGGTCGCAAGCAGGCGCTGTGGTGGACGCTGCGCCGCCCCTGGCGGCCGTTGGAGTACGACGCGGCTCGCATGATGTTCACCCGTGCCAACAGACTCCTTGGCGCCAACTGGACCCTTCACGACCTGCGGCATTCGGCGACGTTCTTGATGCTCGACGACCCGAACATGCCGCCTGTTTACGTTCAGCACATCCTCGGCCACAAGTACCTGTCGACCTTGGATATCTACAACCGCCCCAGCAGGGACGACGTGATTGCGGCAGGTCTCGCTCACCACGCCCGCCAGGAGCACAGGAAGAAGAACCCCCCGCCCGCTCCGTCGGCACCCGCCTATAACTCCGAGACACTCAATATCCTTTTCGGGAGGCCGGAAGCATGAGCACGACCACGGTAGAGGCGGCCCTGCGAACGTCACCGGGAACGTCGCTCCGCGGCCTCGAAATGGCTGCGCTGGCTGAAGCCTTCCCGCCTCGCCCGATGCCGACCACCTGGTCAGCGACACAAGCGCCCCGGGAAGCAGTCCTAGAACGGCTGCAACGACCTCCTTTCACAAGGCGCCCAGCGAGCACCCACACAGCAAGCATGGTCGGCGTCCGCTTAATCCTCGCCTGGCTGGAGACCTTCCCCGGAGACACCTGGCAACAGCGCTGGAACGCCAGTCCAGCTGCCGCCGCCTACGCAGGGTGGACCGACCCACTTGTCAAATGGGGACGCGCCAACGGGCGGAAGCCAGGCTTCCCGACCCTTTCGGCCGGCCTGCTGGTCCTGAACTGCGCCGACATCATCCGACCCGACTTGCACTGGCTCGCCAAGAATCCCTCTGGCAACCTCCGTCCGGCGATGGCGACCGCACGCGATCTCCAGGGGTTCACGCGTCTAGAATTGTCGGTCCCGCCAGGGGAATTGACCACCAAAACGGGTTCCCAGGCTCTCAAAGTAGTCGCCCAGGTTCTTGCAGCGAAGGGCGGCCTTGTCCGGGACATCACAGTTGGCGACCTGCTGGAAATGGTGCAGGTGAAGAACCGGCACGCTTCCCCTCCTGTCCGGCTTGCCTACAAGTGGCTCCTCGACCAAGGGCAGTTTCCCGCAGAAGCCCCCAGCACGCTGAACCACGCCAAGTCCAGGGCTGGCCAAGTCGGTCCCGCCGCACTCGTCGACCGCTACCACCTGCGCTGCAAGCCCGTTCGGGACCTCATCGTCGCCTACCTCACCGAGCGTCAGCCCGCACTCGACTACAACTCCTTGAAACTGCTGTCCCATCACCTGGCTTGTCTGTTCTGGTCCGATCTCGAACGCAATCACCCAGGCGTCGATAATCTCCGGTTGCAGCCGGAGATAAGAGACGCGTGGAAGTCCCGCATCGCCGTCAAGACAGTACGAAAATGCCTGCCCGATGGCACGATTTCCGAAGTCACCGAACCGCGACGTAGCGCCCCGAGCGTGAAGATGTCCGTACGGGCGTTCTATCTCGACGTCGCGCAATGGGCGCTCGACGAGCCGCAGCGATGGGGGCTCTGGGTTGCACCAAGCCCAGTTAGCGAGGCCGACTGCACGAGCAAGAAGGCGGAGCAGGAGCAGAAGGCCCGAGCCGATCAGCGCACACGCGAGCGACTGCCCATCCTGCCCGTCCTCATCCGGACAGCGGAACAGCGCCTGAAGGAGGCCAAAGCCCGTCTCAGCGCAGTCGACGCGGCCCCTCTGGGATCCACGGTCACCGTCCTCGGTGAGACGTTCACCCTCCCGCGCACAACCAGTCGACCGGATGGTCACCCCGGGCACGTTCACGATCCCAACGGAAAGCAACGAAATCTTCGAGCAGAGGAGCGAATCGCTTTCATTGCCTGGGCAACCATCGAAATTTTGCGCCACACGGGAATCAGAGCCGAAGAACTCCTAGAAATCGGCCATCACAGCATCATCAGCTACAAGCTCCCGAGCACAGGAGAAATAGTACCGCTGCTGCAGATCGCCCCTTCCAAGACAGACAAGGAGCGTCTCCTTCTCATCAATCCCGAACTGGCTGACGTTCTCAGTGCAATAATTACGCGCGTGCGGCAGTCGGACGGCACTATCCCGGCCATCTCTATCTACGACATGCATGAGAAGACCTGGAACGATCCCAGGCCCGTGCTCTATCAATGGGCGGTAAGCGGGGAGACTCGGGCAATATCAAGCAACAGCGTCCGGAAGGCCATAAATGAAACGCTTGCGGCTACCGGCCTGATGGACAAGGACGGTGACCCTCTTCGCGTTCAGCCACACGACTTCCGAAGAATCTTCATCACGGATGCCATCCTCAACGGATTGCCGCCACACATCGCGCAGATAATTGCAGGCCACGACAGTATCAATACCACCATGGGATATGCGGCGATCTATCCCGCAGATGCCATCGAGGCGCATCGATCCTTCATTGCTAGACGCCGCAAGATCAGGCCGTCGGAAGAGTATCGGGCAGTCACTTCAGAAGAGTGGGAAGAATTCCTTGGTCACTTCGAACGCAGGAAACTGGGCCTCGGGTCATGCGGGCGCGCATACGGAACCGACTGCGCTCATGAGCATGCCTGCGTTCGCTGCCCCGTCCTGATCGTTGGACCCGACGAGAAGCCCCGTCTCGAACAGATCCGAGAAAATCTGACCGTCAGAATCTCCGAAGCTGAACGCGAAGACTGGCTCGGTGACGTTGAACAGCTAGCAGTCAGCCTCGATGCTGCTGGAGAGAAGATTGCGCAGATTGATGCGAGGCTAGAGCGGAAGCGCTCCCCGATCTTGCTGGGCATCCCGACCTTCGACAAGATCCTCCCTCGCGTCGCCGGAAGTCCCGATGATCGGTTCTGACGAGACTGGGTCGGCGCGAGAAGAGATTATACGGTTTGTCAGTTCAACCGTGGCCAGGAACCACCAGAAGAACCAATCCAAGAATGCTTCATCATAGTCACCTTGTTGCCGTGCATCGCGGTGTCGCAAGGTGAATTCGTTCATGATCTGAAACAGTGCACCTTCATCCTTCCTAACCAGGGCCTCCTTGAGTAGTGAGCGGCGTTCTTCGAGAATTCCGGAGAGAATCACGATGGCGGACCGCTTTATTTCGACAGAGGCGGTTCGGTCACGGAAAAGAGTGATCGCATTCTCGGTTCGTTCTTTTATGTTGGTGCGTGGGGCGCTCAGCAACTGATGTACTAGTTGGGCGCGAGCATCGTCAGTCACGGCAACCAAACGCCCCAGATCCGCACCTTCATCAGAAAGCTCATAGTCAATGCCGGATGAACGCAGCATTTTATTCACTTTCCAGCGGTATAGGGTCCTTGCTGGACCTGAATTAAATTCGTAATGATGCCACTCGGAACCATAGGAATGCCAGGATCGCCTTCGCGGTCGACTGACAAGATCATGGAAGACCTCCACGAGCCCGTAGAAGGTGTCTTCGTCCCAGGTTTCCGGATCCAGCGGCCATAGATGAGGAATGCCTAGCCGCCTCTCAATCACCTCCGAGGCGTCAGGGAGATCGTTTGCCTCGTCAACGCACTCCTCCCCAAACGCTTCAGACAGGTATCCACTGTTCGAGAAATCCTTGATGATCCGAACGAAGGCGCGGCGAGGGTTCCGGGCTCCACCTCCGGCAGTTGAAGCTTCGTGCCCTCGGCGCTGCGGCCAGTAGGGAGCGGGAGCGAACTCCTTGCGCAGCTCTCCCGCTCTGCTGATCAACTCGGCGAACCATTCGCGCTGAGTCATCACTTGTTGTGGCGTGGAAACAGACCATGGATCGTCGACCACAGTGCTTTGAGCAGGAAGTTCCTCAAAGTCCGCTACGGCAGTTGTCCCGACCAGGGCCTCTGTCAGTAGCCAGATGACCCGCTCGTCCCAAAACCTGCTGTTGCTGTGGGCGAGGTGATGCCCCTCAGAGATGAACAGCGCGGCCGGCCAACGGAGTTCGTAGTTGTTCAAGTACACCGTCACAGGGCTCATCATGACGCACCGCACCGACAGGGTCACGCTCGATTGACACTCGCTGGACGCCCTAGTTCGGAGAAGGTCGGTTCGTCGAAGAAACGCCGCTGCGCATAGCCGATGAAGGTCTCGAACTCGTCGCGCAAGTCCGGTGCGGTGGAGGGGCTTTCGGGCACGGTGGCGGTCAGGGCGGGGGTGCTCGCGAAGAACGCGTCCGGGTCGGCGGTGCGCAGCTGGTCAAGGACGTCCGGATTGAAGCCGCGGGCCGCGTCGCGGGCCCGCAGATTGCCGAAGGTGACGAACCAGGCGTTGGGGCGCAGGTCTCCGGTGCCCAGCTGCTGGCTGGCGGGATGGTCGGGGTCGGCTGCGACGTGAGCGAGGCCCTCGTCGTAGTGGAACAGCACGTCCTCGTCCAGTTTTCCGACCGCTCAAACGTCCGTGATGTCTGTGACCTGTGTCGATGCGTGGCGTTCATGTCAGCGGAGCTGTGGAACTGCTCCGTATGTCGGTCCGTGGATCTGACGTTCACCGTTCCTAAGCAAACCTGTCCAGCGGTGTCTGTTCTCGATTATCGAGGGTGTCGTCAAGAGGTTCGTGGGCGGGATTGCGTGCGAGGGCGAGAGCGCCATGGCCTTGCTGGTATCGCTGCGGGAGCGGCATGCCCTCTCGCCGTGCCCAGTTCAGCAGGCCCCGGTGAATCTCTTCGACGGTCAGGTATTTGCCGAGCTTGGGGTCGCCTTGGGTCAGCAGGCCAAGGAGGGCGTTGGTGAACACTGATCCTTCGTGATTTTCAAAGCTGACTCCGTACGAACTCGTCGAGGTGAGCATGGCCGTGAGAGAGCGAGATTCTGCGGCGTCGAAACGGAAGGTGCCGTCGACTGTTCCCTTCATCTGCATAGCAGTACCCGAGTAGCAGCTGTCGATGATCACAATGGATCTAAGAGCTGGCGACTCCGCGAAGAGGCTGCGGACGTGGTCCCAGCGCAGGCTGCTCGATTGGAGATCAGGTGTGCTTGCCCGCGTTGGGAGGGTCAGTTCGCCGCGAGGCGTGACGAGTCCATGGCCGACGAAGTAGAGGAGGACGGTGTCCTCTGTCTGACAAGCCCGCTCGACCGAGTTCAGGATCTGTCCGGGGTCGCTCGGGTCGATCAGCGTCTCGGTGCGTTCGGGCAGGAAGGCACCTGCGTTCGAGTCGGTAAGAGCTTGTGTCATGCGATGAGCGTCGGTCACAGCGCTGGCGAGGTCAGGCAGGTGCGGATCGTCAAAGGTGCCGGAGCCGATGATGACGGCTTTGGATCGCTGAGGGTCTGGAAGCAGATCAAGGTCACTTAGATCGACGCCTTTGCGCGGGGCCTGAGCACTGTCGGGCTGGTCGGAGGCCCCCTGGCTGGTCACAGTTCGGGGCCTGGATCGGCGTTGCCTTCCTCTTGGCACTGACGCCGCTGGGCTTGCGGGCATAGGAGGCAGGCTGGCGTATCGCTGTGCGGCTCTCCACTTGTCTTCTAGCTGCTCGTAGAACGCGTTCTCGCCGTCGTCGTCCACGAATCGAGGGCGGGTTCCGCGAAGGGCCAGCCAGCCTGCGAGCCGGAAGAGCAGGTCGCCGTCGGCCGGAAGGGCGGCGGAGGTGAACAGCTTGTGGATCTTGTCGTGGCTGCACTCAACGGCCTCAGCCATCTCGCGCAAGGACGGTGCTGCAGCGAAGGCATGCAGCTCATGCAGCTCAAGCTTGAGATCCCTGAGCGGCCCCGGCGCGAGTTCGGGAAATCGATAGGCCCCCATGTGAGGTCTCCTTGCCTCGATGCGCTTGGCCCTGAGGCCCTCTGACAGACTGTCTGCTCCTGTCAGATTAGCGCAGCGGCGGTGGAACGATGGTCTCAGGACTCCACCGGAGAGAGGTCTCAATGCCGTCCAACGCGCAGATCCAGGAACTGACCGGAACGATCACCACACTGATGGCCGCCAACGAGGGGTTGGAGCGGTCGAAGGCGAACCTGGAGCTTGAGAACACCCGGCTGACGCAGAGGGTCAAGTTCATGCAGGTCCTGCTGGCACTTCTGCTGGGGGTCACGGGCGGGTTGATCGTCGGCTTCACCACTGGAAGCACCGGCGCGGTCGTTCAGGTCGCGCTCGGCGCCGGGATTGGCGCCTTCTTCGGGATCGTGATGGCCGCCATGGCCATCGTGGCATTCCTCAACAGCAACCGTTGAACGGTGCGGCCTAAGGGTTGCGGGCTGAGGAGGAACACCTCGTCGTGGCCACCGGCTATGCCTTCACGTGAGCGTTCGGGACGTACCCAGAGTCCGCTGGAGTTCGAGGATCTGGGCTTCGAGGTCGGCGATTCGCTTGTCGGCGAAGCGCAGGTTCGACCGGGCGCCTTCGAGGCGCTCCTGCAGGCTTTGGTGCTCCCGCGTGAGCTGCTGGACGCGGCGTTTGAGCGTGATGTTCTCGGAGTTCAGTGTCTGAACGGACTCTCCCGGAACCATCTGCTCGAAGTCTCGAAACTTCCCCATCAGCTCGCCGATCCGCTGCCGCTGAGTAAAGACCTCCTTCTGCGTGCGACCGAGTTCGGCTTCCGCATTCAGCGCGCGTTCGCGCCAGGACGCCTCGATCTGCTCGTGCTCGGCCTGGGCCACTCTGATCTGGCGAGTGCGGCCGGCGTCGACCGCGTTGTTCACGAGTTTCCGGGCGTCGGTGTTCTCGTAGAGGAACGTGACGGACACCCCGGCCCGCTGGGCGACGGCCCGGACCGTCAGCCGTCCGCGCTCCCGGCGAAGCTGCCCGATGGCCTTCTCGACCTGCTCGATCTTCTGTGTTGTCTGACGGCGGCGGGCCTCGATCGCCGCCGTCGTGGCGTGCGGCCTCATGCAGCCTCTTCCGATTCCGCGTCGAGTTCCGCGAGTTCACGAGCCCGGAACGCTGTGCTCCAGACGCGGCCGAAGTAGTCCTGCGGGCGGCGAAGGTCGCGGGCGTGACGTACCTGCTCCTCAGTCATCGCCGGCGGGCGGCCGAGTCGGGCGCCGCGGGCGCGGGCGGCGTCCAGGCCCTCGTTGGTGCCCTGCACGATGAGTTCGCGGATGAACTCCGCCAGGGCCGCGAACACGTGGAAGACCAGACGCGCGCCGGGCGTGGTCGTGTCGAGCGCCTCGTGCAGCGAGGTGAAGCCGACGCCACGCTTGCGCAGGCCGGACACGATCGCGATGAGGTCCTGGATGGAGCGGCCGAGCCGGTCCAGCGACGGGACGACGAGGGTGTCGCCCTCGCGCAGGTAGTCGAGGGCCTTCCACAGTTCCTCGCGTTCGGCGTTCTTGCCGGACTTCTTGTCGGCGAAGATCCGGATGCACCTTGCTTCGGTGAGGGCGTGGATCTGCCGGTCGAGCAGCTGTCCCTTGGTGGACACGCGTGCGTATCCCACGAGGCCGCCGGTCCGTACGGCCGGAACGGGGGCGAGGAGACCAGCGGCGTCGTCATCCTGGGGTGGCTGCACCTGCCAGATCGTACAGAAAAGGGTGCTCCTCAAGTTCTTGAGCAAATCGACTTTCTGACACCGTTTTATGGGCATGATCCGGCGTCGATCCGGTCGCGCGCCGCCACTAACCGATCTTGCTCATCAATCGGTCGGTTCCTGAACGACTGTAGGGTCACCAGGCTCCTCGCCCTCAAGGGTCACGAGGTAGGCGGCGGCGCGTTCGGACTCGGGAGAGCCGATGCGCCGATAGATGCCAATCGCTGTGCGGAGATCAGTTATGGCTGCTCGGCGGTGGCCCATGTAGGTGTGACAGCGGGCGGCTCCTTGGAGAGCCCGGGCCTGGATCCGCGGGTCCTTCACACGTTGTGCCAGTTGGAGCGCCAACTGGTATTGGATGAGGGCTTCTGGAGGCCCGACTGTCTGATACAAGAGCGCGGCAATGCCACATAAGGCTTCTGCCTCACCCTTGGGATCGCCAACCTCGCGGAAGAGGTCCAGGGCTTGCCGATGTAGGTCAGCGGCAGCCGTATAGTCCCTGGTTTCGTACCGGACGCTGCCCAGTTTGGTGAGAGCGTTGGCCTGCCCCAGGCGGAAGCCGAGGTCCTGGAATAGGGCAAGGGCCTGCTGTTGAAGGTTGCCGGATTCCGCGAAGTCCCCGGTCGCATGCCGCACACGGCCCAGGTTGTGGAGAGCAATAGCCTCACCGCTGCGGTAGCCGAGACTCCGGGTGAGCGAGAGGGCCTGGTGGAGCAGTCTGGTGGCAGCGGGGAAGTCACCAGTCGCGTAACTCAGTTCACCCAGATTGCCGACTGACAGAGCCTGTCCCAGGCGATTTCCGAGGGCCTGGTAGAGGTCCAATGCCTGCTGAAAAAGATCGACGGCAGCCGGATAGTCCCCGGTTGCATGCCGCACGCCGCCGAGATTGGTGAGGGCATTTGCTTGGCCCAGGCGAAAGCCGAGGTCCTGGAACACGGTAAAAGCCTGCTGCTGCAGGTCGGCAGCGTCCGGATAGTCGCCGGTCGCATGCCGCACGTTGCCGAGATTGGTGAGGGCATTCGCCTGGCCTAGGCGATCACCGAGATCCTGGAAGAGGACAAGAGCGCGCTGAAAGAGATCGGTGGCAGCCCGGTAGTCCCCGGTCTGTCGCCGCACGCGGCCAAGGCTGGTGAGGGCGTTGGCCTGTCCCAGGCGATCACCGAGATTCATGTAAAGAGTCAAAGCCTGTTGGAACATGTCGATGGCAGCTGCAAAATCCCCGGAGAGGTCTCGTACCCGGCCCAGGTCGTGGAGGGCGTTGGCTTGACCGAGGTCTTCCCCAATGTGGTGCGCTGCGGTGGCTGCGGTCTGGTGGAGGGCGATGGCTTCGTCCCAGGGGCCTTGCTGGCGGAGAAACGCGGCCAAGGCGGCGGTAAGGCTGATCGCGCGCGAGCGCTGGGCTGTGGCGTGGGCGTGATGAACACAGGCGATGAGATTAGTGCGTTCCCCACGCATCCAGGCTAGGGCCTGTTGGTGGGTGGCCAGGCCCGGTGCTGCGCCTGCCGCAGCGCTCGGGGCGGGTCGGAGAGTGTCGGTGAGGTGGCGGTCTCCTCTTTCAGCACTGTGCTGGTAGTAGTCCAAGAGTCGCCCTATCGCTTGCTCTCGGTCGTCGGCCGAGTCGTATGCGGTGGTGAGTGTGCGGGCGTAGGTGCGGATCAAATCGTGCAGGCGATGGCGGCCGGAGGCCGGTTCATCGAGGAGGTGGTCGGCGTAGAGGGCTTCGAGTTCGCGGCGGGCCTGGGGCAGAGGGATGTCGGCGAGGGCGGCAGTGGCGTAAGCGTCGGTGTCCGGGCCGGGGTGCAAGCTCAGCAGCCGGAAGAGGCGCTGCCGCTGCGGTGGCAACGCGCGGTAGGACATCTCGAACGCGGCGGCCACCGCGCGGTCGCCGGCGGCGAGTTCGCCGAGCCGGTCCTGGGTGGCGGCGAACTCCTGCGCGTACTCGGCCAGGTTCCAGTGGGGGCGGTGCGCGAAGCGGCCAGCGAGCAGAGCGATGGCCAAGGGCAGGTAGCCGCACAGCCGGACGATATCGGCGACCGCTCCGCTTTCGGCGGGCGTGGGGGTGCGGTGGGCGAGACGGGTGAACAGCAGCACCGAGTCCTCGGACGGGAGGGTGTCCAGCGGCAGAGGGGTGGCGCCGTCCAGGGCGGCGATACGCCGTCGGCTGGTGACCAGCACCAAGCAGTCCTCGGCTCCCGGCAGGAGCGGCTCGACCTGCGCGTGGTCAGCGGCGTCGTCCAGGATCAGGAGCATCCGCTTGCCGGTCAGCCGGTCGCGCCACAGGCCAGCGCGGGCTTCCATGGCGTCGGGGATGTGGCGCGGGTCGATGCCGATGCTGATCAGCAGGGCGGCCAGGGCGTCGGCGGGGTCGGCCGGGTTCTGGCCGGGGGTGTGGGCGTGCAGGCGCACGAACAGCTGCCCGTCGGGAAAGCGGGTCGTGAGCTGACGGGCGGCGTGTACGACGAGTGCGGTCTTGCCCACTCCGGGCATGCCGTCCACGGTGTGGATGGCCACCACCTGGGCCGGCTGGGCGGCGGCCACGAGCTGTTCCACCTCGGCTTGGCGGCCGGTGAAGGCGGCCACGTCCCGCGGCAGGGTCCGCAGCGCGGTGACCGGAGCGGGCGCCGCAGACGCCTCCTGAGTGACGTGCAGATCCCGCCCGGCCATGTAGACCCGCGCGTTGCCTTCGGCGTACGCCTCGATACGCACCGGCGCCGTGGGGTCTTCCCCTTCGTTCGCGGGGGTGGTCATGAGCCGGTGATGTGCTGGTCACGGCCGGCCATGTACACCCGCGCATGGTCCCGGGCCTCGGCTTTCATGACGATCGACTGGACGCCGCGCTGTTCGTTCGGGGACAGCGCCGGCGCGAGGTGCTCTTCCAGCAGGTGCCGCAGTTCGCCGACCGCCGAAGGTTCATCCATGAGCAGCTGCTGGAGCCGCAGACGCCACACGCCGGTGAGCGCCTCCTCGGTGGCGTGGTCCTGCTGTTCACGGGCATTGAGAACGCTGGCGTGCAGCGTTTCCAGCTCGGCCGCGATCTCGTCCTCCTGCTCGGGACGAAGCCGGTGCCACAGGGCTGTCGTAGCTGTTCTGACCTGCTGCCAGGAGTCCGCTGCCATCGCACTCACCAGCGCCGTCCCGGCCGCTAACACGATCGGGTCCATGCCACCCCCCTTGCAAAAAAACCCGGACAATCACTCTACGAGCCCGGAAGCGCATAAGGAGTCGTTTCCTCCGGCCATATCGAGCATTTCTAGGGTGCCGTCTGCTGGGCGGCTGCCGTCCGCGAGACCCTCGCCTGAAGGTCCGCTCCCGTGTCGGCTCTGTCTTGTCCGCCGCTGGACACCTCCGGGGCGGCCGGCAGGCGCGGGCCGGGCACGGCGGCTGCCGCAGCAAGGTCGAGGCGGGTGTCCAAGTCGAGGTTGACCTCCCCGTACGGGCGCACGTGCGACCAGAACAGCGGGGTCAGGCCGCGCCGGTCGGCGGGCGTGAGGAGGTCGGCCCACTCCGGTTCGCCGAGGATGTCCTGGAGCATCAGGGTGTTCACGTACACCAGCGCGGATTGCAGAATTCGCAGGCACAGCACGAACATCTCCTGCTCGTCGCGCCGGTTGGAGGCGATCTCCCCGCCCTTGCCGTAGGCGATCACGGAGTTCGCGCCGTTGGAGGACTCCATCACGTTCAGGCCCTCCTCGACCTCCCGCTGAAGGTCCCGAAGCCGCAGGTAGCGGGCCACGAAGATGGTCTTCTGGGCGCGGCCGACCTCCAGCATCGCCGCGTAGGTGGGGTGGGAGGCGTTGCGGGTGAAGCGCCGCAGGATCGCCTCGGTGGACGCCGTACGGGTACGGATCGCGGTGGCGTACTTGATCATCTGGTCGTGCTGCTGGGCGATCAGTTCCCAGCGGATCGGGCGGGTCAGCGCCGGGGTCAGCTGCGGGTAGACGTCCGGCTCGCCGGCCACCGGCCGGTACAGCTTCACCTTGTTGATCCGCTTGATCCTGGGCAGCAGATCGAAGTTCAGCAGCCGCGTGATGCCGAACCCGATTCCCGACTGGCCATGCGAGTCCGTGTAGTTGGCCTCGACGTCCATGGTGGTGCCGTGCCGCATGGCGCTCTCGATCATCGCGGCGACCTCGGAGGCGGTGCAGTTGATCAGCTGGGAGTGGATGGCCAGGGACTTCTTCTCCACGTGCCAGTAGATGAGCACCCCACGGCCGGAAGCGCGCGGGTTCGCGGATTCTGTGAGCAAATCAGAGCTGAACCCACCTCGCTCTGACCATCATGGCAGAACTGACAGGTGGGTTCGGGGTGTCATCTTGGAGCTGGCAGTCCGGCCGCGTCGCAGGTCGAGGCCCGGGCGGCTTACGCCGCAGGCAGCGCGGTCAGATAGGCGGTGAGTTCTGTGAGCTTCGCGAAGACGGTTGTACCGAGGCGTCGGTCCAGACGTGTGCGGTTCCGCAGCAAGTCGGCATAGTGTTTGTCGGCCACTACCACGTCCGCGTAGGGCATGGCGACTGCCAGCGTGTTGATGTCGAAGATGTCGTTCGACGTCCAGGGGCGCTTCATCTGGTGGTTGAGCACCTTGAGGTCGACTGTCGCGTTCATGCTGGGCATGGAGCGGATCACCTGTAGACATACGACCGGATCATTGGCGAGCGCGTCGATGTCCATCCCCCGGTCGCGCATCTGTTCATCGAAGAAGGTCATGCCGTGGATGAATTCGCGGACCGGGACCAGGACCTCAAGCCGCCGCCGCAGCGACGGCAAGAGATCGAGCGAGTCCATGAGATCGCGCTCGCTCTGGGCTTGCTCCTCTGCGATCTTCTCCGCGACTTTCCGGTCCCACCCCTTCGCCTCCAGGCTCGCTGATAGCTCAGGTGTGAGGCCCTCCAATGCGAGCCGCTCGAATGACACCCGCGCCCCCTCCAGCAGGGCGTCGAGCTTCTCTTCATTCTCATGGCCAATGCGCTGAAGCAGGGCACCCCCCGCTGAGCCAGTGCCTTGTGGCTGTTCCTCATGTTTCCCCTTGAATCCGGCGCCGAGTCCCCATGGTGACGGGCCTCCGCACTGAGTCAAGCGAACGGCGCTTCGCCAGACCGCCGACCCTGTCCACCTCATGCGCGTCTTCGGCATCGCCGCCGAGACGACGAGCGGCACGACTGCCGCGAAGTCGACCCCGTGGACTGGCATGAGGAGTCCCCGCCCGGCCAGCGCATCCGCATCCGTGTCCGCCTCCCCCACCCACCCGGACAACCGGTCCACCCCCACGGCCTCGCCCGCCAGACCAGGCCTGAACACGGCTCCGCCCCGGCACAGCGTCGGCGCATGTACCGGGGCAGACCGTAGTGCGTACTAGCTGTTCTGTCCGAGGAGGTTGTGGACGGGTGAGTGAGATCTCGGTTGGGAGATCTTGAACGGGTGAGGGCCTTCCGGGTTCGGTGTGGATTGCGACGTCTACACCGACCAGAAAGGCCCTCGTGCCTCACCGTAATGCACCTCTGACGGAGACCGGGCGCCTGCGCCTGGCCCGTTGTGTTGTCGAGGACGGCTGGCCACTGCGCCGGGCCGCCGAACGCTTCCAGGTCTCGCCCACCACGGCCCAGCGGTGGGCCGTCCGCTACCGCGAGCAGGGCGAGGCCGGGATGACCGACCGCTCCTCCCGGCCCCACCACAGCCCGCGCCGGACACCGACCCGGACCGAACGCCGGATCATCAAGATCCGCGTCCTGCGCCGCTGGGGTCCCGCCCGCATCGCCTACCTGCTCGGCCTGAACCCTCCACCGTGCACCGCGTCCTGACCCGCTTCGGCCTGGCCCGCCTGACCCATCTGGACCGGGCCACCGGCCGGAACATACGCCGCTACGAGCGCGACCGTCCGGGCGAACTGGTGCACGTCGACATCAAGAAACTCGGCAACATCCCCGACGGCGGCGGCCACAAGGCCCTCGGCCGACAGGCAGGCCGCAAAAACCGCTCGGGTGTTGGCTACAGCTACATCCACACCGCAGTCGACGATCACTCCCGCCTCGCCTACAGCGAGATCCTCACCGACGAGAAGAAGGAAACCGCTACCGAGTTCTGGACCCGGGCCCAGGAATTCTTCGTCTCCTGCGGGATCACCGTCCAACGGGTCCTGACCGACAACGGCGCCTGCTACAAGTCACACCTCTGGCGCAACTCCCTTGCCGCGCAAGGGATTTCACACAAGCGCACCCGGCCCTACCGGCCCCAGACGAACGGCAAAGTCGAAGGGTGTAGCTCGTCTAAAGGGACTGGGCCGTGATCGTGTGTGCGCTACTCGGATCGGCGGCGGATTGCTGAGAGGAGGCGCCGCATGCCAACCACGTGTCCGCCCGTCCCGATGACTAGCCGTCGGTAGATGCCGCCGGCCAGGCCGGGAAAAACGGCTCGGCTTTCGGCGCGCAGCCGTGATCGGCCCGGACTGACGTGTTCGAGGCGAAAGATCAGGGTGTAGGACGAGAAACGATGGCGCCCCTCGAGGACCAACTCCCTTCCCGGTACCGCAGCGACCACCCGAAACCCGGGCAACGTCGAGCCTTCGGCCAGGGGCCGTGGCCCGGAGGCTGTGCAGTCGGCGGATCCCACCAGTCTCGCGTAGCCGGCCATACCAGGACCCGAGAAGGATCGGTCCAGTGTCTCGCCCAGACTGCGCCAGACGTCGTCGATCCCCGCCGCAATGACCGTCGCGTGCTCATCGATGTACGGCAACGAAGCGATCTGCATCAAAGCCTCCGTGAGGTCCGGTCCCGGTTGGGTGCGATTCGTTTTCAGGGAGTTCCTGATCAAGCCAGGAGGTCGTAGTCGTTCGATGAAGACCACCGGGTAGACGGCGTCGAGCGGCCGGTTCTGCCATTCGGCCATGCCTTCGAGGACCTTGTCCGTGATCGTGGAGATCGTCTGGCGGGACACGTCGGCGCCATAAACCGCGGCGAGGTGGGCCTGGACCTCACCAGTCGTCAGGCCCTTCGCGGCGA
>CBRG010000129.1 GCA_000470535.1 Streptomyces sp. AW19M42 | reverse complement strand
CCGGTGGCCGGCCGGGCCGGGGACGGCGGCGTCGAGGACGTCGTCGGGTTCTTCGTCAACATGCTGGTGCTGCGCACCGATCTGTCCGGCGACCCCACGGCGGGCGAGCTGCTCGCCCGGGTACGGGAGACGGACCTCGCCGCGTTCAGCCACCAGGACGTGCCGTTCGAGGACGTGGTCGGGGCCCTCAACCCGCCGCGCTCCCCCGGCCGTCAGCCGTTCACCGATGTGGTCCTCGCGCTCCAGAACAACGCGCGGGCCGAGGTCGCGCTGCCCGGCGCGGAGCACGGCGTCGAGGTCGTGCGCACCGGCGCCGCCCGGTTCGAACTCCTGGTGGACGTCACGGACTCCACCGCGGCGGACGGCTCCCCCGACGGGCTGACCCTGACCCTTGAGTACCGAGGGGAGGCGCTGGAGGCGGACTTCGTCCAGTGGCTCGCCCGCGCCCTCCCCGACGCCCTGGAGGCAGCCGCGGCAGACCCCGGCACCCCGCTGTCGCGGCTGGTCGCGACCCCGCCGCCCCGGCAGGCCGGACAGGGTGACCGGGTCACGGTCGCGACCCGGCAGCCGAGTCCCGCCGACCGCCCGATGACCGCTCTTGAGCAGGAGACCGCCGCCGTGTGGTGCGAGGTCCTCGGCGTGCAGAGCGCCGGCCCGTACGACGACTTCTTCGCGCTCGGCGGCAACTCGCTGCGCGCGGTACGCGTCGTGGCCCGGCTGGCCGTCGGCCGGCCGGTGACCGTGGCCCAGCTGTTCGCCGCCCCGACCGTCGCCGCCTTCGCGGCCGAGCTGGAACGGGCCTCGGCCCTGCCCGGCCCGGCCGCCCCCACCCCCATACCGCGCCGCCCCCGGGTGCCGCGCCGTCCGGAATCCCCGACCCAGCCCAGCAGGAAGCAGGAGGAACGGCAGTGGACCTCAGTGTGATGTTCTTCGGTGCGGACAGCACCACCGCCGGCGAGGCCCGGCACACCGAGACGTACGAGGACATCCTCGCCGTGGCCCGGACGGCCGACCGGCTCGGATTCCACGCCGTCTGGACTCCGGAGCGCCACTTCCAGCAGGTGGGACAGGTCTTCCCCAGCCCGCCGGTGCTCAGCGCGGCGCTCGCCGTCGCCACGGAGCGGATCGGGATCCGCGCGGGCAGCGTCGTCCTGCCGCTCCACCACCCGCTGCGGGTCGCGGAGGACTGGGCCGTCGTGGACAACCTCTCGCACGGCCGGGTGGGCCTCTCCGTGGCCACCGGCTGGCACTCCAAGGACTTCACGCTGGCCCCGGAGCAGTACGCGGACCGGCGGCGGACCGCCCTGGAGACCATCCCCCGGCTGCGGTCGCTGTGGGCGGGCGAAGCCGCCGAGTACCCCGACGGCACCGGCACCCCGGTCTCCGTAACGCCCCAGCCCCGGCCCGTCCAGGACACCCTGCCGCTGTGGGTCACCACGTCCGGCAACCCGGAGACCTGGTCGGCGGCCGGCGGACTGCGCGCCGGAGTGCTCGGCGCGACCGTCGGGCAGAGCCGGGAGGAGCTGGCCGAGAAGATCGCCCTCTACCGCACCGCCTGCGCGGCCGCCCCCGAGCAGCGCGGCACCGACGCGCACGGCCGGGTCACGCTGATGGCCCACACCTACGTCGGCGCGGACGACGCGGAGGTGCGCCGGATGGCGGGCGCGCCCCTGAAGGCGTATCTCGCCTCGTACGTCCGTCAGACGGCGGCCAACCGCTCTGCGGACCCCACGACCGCACAGCTCACCGAGGAACAGACGGCGATGCTCGCCGACTTCGCCTTCGAACGCTATCTGAGCTGGGGCAGCCTGCTCGGCTCCGCGGGGCACTGCGCCAAGATGCTCGCCGATCTGGCCGAGCTGGGCGTCGACGAGGTCGCCTGCTTCATCGACTTCGGTATCGGGCGGGACGACGTACTGGCCGGGCTGCACCGGCTGGCCGAACTGAAAGAGAACCTGTGATGAGCGCCCCCACCGTCTCGCGCACCGTTCCGGGCGCGGCATCCCCCTCGATGGCCGACCGGTTCGGCGCGCTCGGCCGGGAGCAGCGGGTCCGGCTGATGCGCCGCCTCCTGGAGGCGGGCCGGGCCCGTGAGATACCGGCCGTCATCCCGCCGCGCGATCCGGCCCGCCGGGTGCCTCTGAGCCCGGCGCAGCACGACCTGTGGGTGTACGACTCGCTGTATCCGGGCACCCCCGCGCTCAACCTGTGCGCCGCGTACCACTTCGAGCAGCCGGTGGACCCGGCGCATCTGGCGGCGGCGCTGACGCTGATCCAGCGTCACCACGACATCCTGCGGACCCGGATCGTCACGGACCCGGCGGGCGAACTGCACGTCGAGTTCCCCGAGGACGGGGATTTCGACCTGGAGCGGGAGGACCTGCGGGACGCCGGCGGGACGATCGACGCGGCCTTCGAAGCGTTCCGCAACCGCCCGTTCGACCTGAGCCGGGACAAGCTGGTCCGGGCCCGGTTCGTCCGGGTCGACGAGCGCCGTTCCACCCTGATGCTGAGCCTGCACCACACCATCAGTGACTGGTGGTCGTTCGACGTGCTGCAGAACGAGTTCGCCCAGGCGTACGGCGCCCTGCGCGACGGTGTCGAGCCGCCCCTCACCCGGCCCCGGATCCAGTACGCCGACTTCTCGTCCTGGCAGAGCGAGCTGACCGAGGCCGGGGTCTTCGGGAGCCGGCTCGACTTCTGGCGCCGCTATCTCGCCGACCCGCCCGGTCCGCTGACCGTGCCCGGCGGCGGTACCGGCACCACCACAGAGGGCGACGGCATCGCGAACGTCCCCTTCCGCGTCGACGCGGCGACCACCGCCGCCGTACGGGCCCTGGCCCGCGAGCGCGGCTCCTCCGTCTACGTCGTCCTCATGGCCGCCTTCGCGGTTCTGGCGCACCGGGTCAGCGGCGCCGAGGACCTGGTGATCGGGACCCCGATCGCCAACCGGGCGGCCAAGGGCCTGGACCAGGTCATCGGGTACGTGATGAACGCCGTGCCGACCCGCTGGCAGGTGCGCCCGGACCGGCCGTTCGCCGATGTGCTCGCCGGGTTCGCCGCCGACTTCCCGGATCTGATGGCCAACGCGGACGTGCCCGTCGGCCGGATCGTGTCGGCCGCCGCGCCCGAGCGCAGCGCGGGCCGGGCCCCGCTGTACCAGTGGGTGTTCATGCATCTGACGCAGCAGCCGAGCGTCACGGTGATGAAGGAGTTCGCGGAGCCCGAGCGCATCCACACGGGCGGTGAGCACGACCTCGTCGGTGTGGTGAAGGACAGCGGCGACAGCATGGAGGGCAGCTTCGGTCTGCGAACCGATGTCTTCAGCCCGGCGACGGTGGCCCGCTGGACGCAGTGCTACGTCGAGTTGCTGCGGCGGATCACCGCAGATCCCGCGGCGCTGATCGGGGACATCGACCTGGTGCCGGAGGCCATGCGCGGTGAACTGCTCGCCGCCTCCGCCGGATCCGCCGCCCCCGGCCCGGAGTCGCTGCCCGCTCTGGTGAGCCGGCGGGCGGCCCGTACACCGGACGCGCCGGCCGTCGAGTCCCCGTTCCCGGGGCGCAGTCTGAGCTATGCCGAGCTGGACGACCGGGTCGCCCGGCTGGCCGGCCGGCTGGTCCGTCTCGGTGCCGGCCCAGGGCGGACCGTGGCGCTCGCCCTCCCCCGCGGCAGCGACTGGCCGGTGGCGGCGCTGGCCGTCCAGCGCGCCGGCGCCGCGTATCTGCCCGTCGACCCCGCCCACCCGGCGGAGCGCGTCCGCCGGGTCCTCGACGAGGCCGGGCCGGTACTCCTGATCACCGAGCCTGGTGCTGTGGCCCCGGTGACGGACATTCCGGCACTGGTCCTCGACGAGGATGCCTGGGCCGGTCCGCCGCTGCCGACGGGCGGTCCGGAGCCGCACGACGTCGCCCATGTCATCCACACCTCCGGTTCCACCGGCACCCCCAAGGGCGTGCTGGTGACCCATGCCGGTGTGGCCGCGCTCACCAGGAGCCTGGTGGACGGCGTCGAACTGGACGCGGGGAGCCGGGTGCTCCAGCTGGGACCGCCCACCTTCGACATCTCCGTCGGAGAACTGTGCCTGGCCTTCGGCTCGGGCGGCACCCTGGTGCTGCCGCCGCCGGGGCCGCTCGTGGGCGAGGACCTCGCAACGGTGCTGACGGAGCGGCGGATCTCCTGCGCGTTCGTCCCGCCGTCCGTACTCGCGACGGTGCCGGCCGGCCCGCACCCGTGGCTGCGCGCGCTCGTCGTCGGCGCGGAGGCGTGCCCGCCGGACCTGGTGGCGCGCTGGGCCGTCGGGAGGCGGCGCTTCCACAACGCCTACGGGCCCACCGAATCCACCGTCGTCGCCACGGTCTCCGGGCCGCTGGCCGCCGACTCGACGGTGCCGCCCATCGGTTCCCCGGTGGCGGGCACCACGGCCTACGTCCTGGACGAGCGGCTGCGGCCGGTCCCGGCCGGGGCGGGCGGCGAGCTCTACCTGGCGGGCGCAGCCCTGGCCCGCGGCTATCTCGGGCGTGCCGCGCTCACCGCCGAACGGTTCGTCGCCGATCCCTACGGTCCGCCCGGCAGCCGCATGTACCGCACCGGCGACCTGGTCCACCGCGACGACAGCGGCACCACGTACTACCTGGGGCGCGGCGACGAGCAGGTGAAGCTGCGCGGGCTGCGGATCGAACCGGGCGAGATCGCCGCCGCACTGGTGGAACACCCCACCGTGGAGCGTGCGGTGGCCGTCGTGCGGCACGACCGGGGCACCGCGCAGCTCGTCGCGTACGTGATACCCGCGCGGGGGGCGGAGACCGACGAGGACGCGCTGCTCCTGCACGCGGCCGAACGTCTGCCGGCGGCCATGGTCCCGGCCGCCGTGGTGGTGCTGGACGCGCTGCCGCTGTCGTCCCACGGCAAGCTCGACCGGTCCGCGCTGCCGGCACCGGCCGAGCGGACCGCGGGCACGGTCCGGCTGCCCGGATCGGCACGCGAGGAGATCCTCTGCGGGCTCTTCGCTGAGCTGCTGGATGTCGGACAGGCCGGTGCCGACGACGACTTCTTCCGGCTCGGCGGCGACAGCATCATGGCGATCCAGCTCGCCGCACGGGCGCGCGCGGCCGGTCTGGTGCTCTCGCCGCACGACGTGTTCACCGTGCGCACCCCGGCCCGGCTGGCGGTGCTGGCCCGTACCCCCGACACCGGAGGCCCGGCCGAGGAGGACACCGGGACCGGGCGGCTGCCGCTCACCCCGGTGATGCGCTGGTGGCGCGAACAGGTCCGGGACACCTCGGCGTTCACCCAGTCCATGTTGTTCCCGCTGGCACCCGGCACCGGGCTGGCGGCGATCGAGGCGGCCGTCGCCGCGCTGACCGAGCGGCACGCCGCCCTGCGGATGCGCCTGGTGCGCGACGACGACACGGGATGGGAGTTCGACGTGCCCGTCGCCGGCGCACCCGCCGGGGCGCGGGCCGTCCGGCTGGCCGTGCCGGCGGACACCGATCTGCACTCCCGGGCGACGGAGCTGGCGCGCACCACCACCCTGCGGCCCGAGGACGGCGAGATGGTGCGGGCGCTGTGGCTGGACCCCGGGCCCGGCCGGCCCGGCGCCCTGGTCCTGACCGTGCACCATCTGGCGGTCGACGGGTTCTCCTGGCGGGTGCTCGGCCAGGAACTCGCCTCGGCCCTCGATCCGCGTCCCGGGGACGCCACCGCCCCCGCTACCGCCTCGTTCACCCGCTGGTCCCGGCTGCTCTCCCAGGAGGCCGGCCTGCGCACCGATGAACTCCCCTGGTGGGAAAGGCAGCTGACGGACCCCGCGGCACGCCTCACCGGCGGCGGGCAGGCGGGCGGGCACCGGGAGACGTTCACCTTCGAACTGGGCGCGGAGCTCACCCGGAGTGTTCTCGTCACACTGCCGGCCGGCTTCAACTGCCGCCCCGACGCGGTGATGCTGACGGCACTCACGGCGGCGGCCAGTCGGCGCCGGGGCACCGGATCGGCTCTTCTCGTCCACCTGGAGGGGCACGGGCGCG
Organism: Streptomyces sp. AW19M42; assembly: GCA_000470535.1. Taxonomy (GTDB): domain Bacteria; phylum Actinomycetota; class Actinomycetes; order Streptomycetales; family Streptomycetaceae; genus Streptomyces. The sequence continues at coordinate 9,433 of CBRG010000129.1, read as the reverse complement.
AGGTGATCTCCACCGAGGTCGACGTGTCCGCCACGGTCGGCTGGTTCACCACGCAGTACCCGGTCCGGCTGGACATCGGCGCGGCCTCCGTGGAGCCCGGCGGCCGGCCGGGCGAGGCCCTCAAGTGCGTCAAGGAGCAGTTGAGGGAGGTGCCGTCCGGCGGGCTCGGCTGGGGGCTGCTCCGCTACCTCCACCCGGAGACCGGCCCGGCGCTCGCCGCGCTGCCCACACCCGATGTCCGCTTCAACTATCTGGGCCGGTTCACCGCGGCCGACGCGGCGGGCGGACGGCTGCTCGATCTCGGGCCGGACGCCGTGCCGCTCGCGCACACCCTGGAGGTGGACGTGCTGGCCCGCGAGGAGAACGGCGAGCCCCTGCTGGAGGCGAGCTTCTCCTACCCGTCCGGGGTGTTCACCGAGGACGAGGTGCGCGACCTGGCCGGGGCGTGGTCCGAGGCGCTCGGCGTCCTCGCGGACCACTGCGGAGCGGATCACGGCGGAGCCGTCCACTCCCCGTCCGACTTCCCGCTCGTCGACCTCACCGGGGACCAGCTCGAACTGCTCGCGCGGGACATGGACTTCGGTGACCTGGACGACTTCGGTCCCACGCAGGACGACGACGAAGGGGAACGACGATGAACGCGCGCATCACGGACGTACTGCCGCTCTCCCCGCTCCAGGAAGGGCTCCTCTTCCAGGCCGCCCGGGAGACCTCCGGCCCCGATCCCTACCTGGTGCAGGCCCGGTTCCGGATCGGTGCCACAACGGCCGGGCGCACGGTACGGAACGCGGTCACCGCGCTCCTGGACCGGCACCCCAATCTGCGCTCCTGCTTCCGGCACGAACGTCTGGACCGGCCGGTCCAGGTCGTGCCGAAGGCGGTCACGGTGCCGTGGACCGACGTGGATCTGACAGGTCTCACCCCGGACGAGGCGCGCGTGCGGGCCGATGAGGTGCTGCGCGAGGACGCGGCGCTCCGCTTCGACCTGGCCCGGCCCCCGCTGGTGCGGGCCACGTTCCTGCGGGACGACTCCGGCGGCGACCTCGTCGTGTCCTTCCACCACATCCTCCTGGACGGCTGGTCGATGCCGGTCGTCGAACGGGACCTCGCGGCCCTGGTGGCAGGCCGTCCACTGCCGCCCGCCGTGCCCTACCGGGACTATCTGGTGTGGCTGGGGCGCCAGGACCGCGGCAAGGCAGAGGCCGCGTGGTGCGAGGCGCTGGAGGGCCTGGAACGCCCCGCGCTGCTGGCCCCCACCGGTCAGGACACCGCACCCGACCGTTGCCAGGTGTGGCTGGCCTCCGGCCTCACCGGGACGCTCGTCCGGCGGGCCGCCGAGGCGGGCGTCACCCTGAACACCCTGGTGCAGGTCTCCTGGGCCCTGGTGCTGGCCAGGCTGACGGGCTCCCGCGACCTGGTCTTCGGCGCGGTCGTGTCCGGTCGCCCGCACGATCTGCCCGGCGTCGAGTCCATGGTGGGGCTGTTCATCAACACCCTCCCGGTACGGGTCCGGCTGCGGGACGGCGAGCGGGTGGACGAGCTGCTGCGCCGGGTCCAGGACGAGCAGTCCCGGCTGCTGGCCCACCACCACGCCCGCGCCGCCGAGGTGCAGCGTGCCGTGGGGGCCGGTGAACTCTTCGATTCGATCCTCGCCTTCGAGAACTTCCCGCGGACCGGCGGGAACGAGGACGCCCCGGGCGCGGTGCGCCTGGCGAAGGTGACGGACGCGACCCACTACCCGGTCACGATCGCGGCGGTCGCGGAGGACCGGCTGCTGCTCTCTGTGAGCTGCCGCCGGGGCATATCGGCGACCTCGGTGACCGGTCGGCTCGCGCACGTACTGGAGCGGCTGGCCCTCTCCCCGCAGACACCCGTGGACGAGATCGACGCCCTGCCGGTGGCGGAGCGGCACGAGCTGCTGGCCCTGGCCGACGGGCCGTCCCGGGCGCCCGCCGCGCCCGCCACCGTGATCGGACGGTTCGCCGCCCAGGTGGCCCGCACCCCGGACGCGCCGGCCGTCGACACGGACGGCGAGATCCTCAGCTACGCCCGGCTGGACGCCGCCTCCGACCGGCTTGCGGGCCGGCTCGTCCGGGCCGGGGTCGCACCGGGGCAGACCGTGGGCCTCCTGCTGGCCCGCTCGGCGGCCGTGGTCATCGCCCAGCTCGCGGTCCTCAAGTCGGGCGCCTGCTGGCTCCCCCTCGACCCGGCACACCCGGCGGAGCGGCTGGCCCAGCTCCTGACGGCGGCGAAGCCCGCCCTCGTCCTCACCGACCGGCCGGACTCCGCCGCGAGCCGGCTGCCCGGGGAGACGACGGTGCTGGACCTCACAGAGGAACCCGGCCCCCAGCCCTTCGACCCGCTCCCCTGCCACCCCTCGTCCGCCGCCTGCGTGATCTACACCTCGGGCTCCACCGGCGAACCCAAGGGAGTGGTCGTCCCTCAGCGGGCGATCACCGAACTCGCCGCGGACGGCCGGTTCGCGGGCGGCGCCCACCACCGGGTGCTGCTGCACAACCCGTACACGTTCGACGCCTCCACCTACGAGGTGTGGGTCCCGCTCCTGAACGGCGGGACCGTGGTCGTCGCCCCCGCGGAGGCGATCACCCCCGACCTGCTGAAGCGGGTGGTCCCCGACCGACGGGTCACCGCGCTCATGCTCACGCCCGAACTGCTGCGCACCGTCGCGGAGATCGCGCCCGACGCGCTGTCCGGGCTCCGCGAGGTGTGGTCCGGCGGCGACGTCCTCCCGTCCGGCACCGTGCGCCGTCTGCACGAGCACTGCCCGGGGACGGTCGTCGTCAACGGATACGGGCCCACCGAGACGACGGTGTTCGCCACCGCGCACACCGCCACGGAGGAGTCGGCTGGTCACCCGGGCGGCGTCCCCATCGGGCGCCCCCTGGACAACACCCGTGCCCACGTCCTAGACGACCGGCTGCGCCCCGTTCCGGCGGGCGCCACCGGTGAGCTGTACCTCGGCGGCAGCGGGCTGGCCCACGGCTACCTCGGGCGGCCGGTGGCCACCTCGGAGCGGTTCGTCGCCGATCCGTACGGGCCGCCGGGCAGCCGGATGTACCGCACCGGGGACCTGGCCCGCCGGATGGCCGACGGCGCGCTGGAGTTCGCGGGCCGGGCCGACGACCAGGTCAAGGTGCGCGGCTTCCGCGTGGAGCCCGCAGAGGTCGAGACGGTGCTGGCCGGCTGCCCCGGCGTGGCGCGGGCCGTGGCCGGCGCCCGGACCGACGCGGCGGGCGGCAAGCTGCTGGCCGCCTGGCTGGTGCCGGGCGGCGCGGCCGAGCCGTGGCAGGTCCTTCTCGACCGGGCGCGGGAGCAAGCCGCCCGGCAGCTGCCCGCGCACCTGGTGCCGTCCCTGTGGGCCCGTATCGACGAGGTACCGCTCACCCGGCACGGCAAGGTCGACCGGGCCGCACTCCCCGACCCGGGGCCCACCGGGCGGCCGGCGGCGCAACGGAGTCCGGGCACCGCGCGCGAGCGCGAGCTGTGCGCCCTGTTCGGCACGGTGCTCGGCCTGCCATCGGTCGGGCCCGACACCGACTTCTTCCTGGCGGGCGGCCATTCGCTGACCGCGCTACGGCTGAAGTCGAAGATCGAGACGGTGCTCGGGGTCCGCATCCCGCTCTCCGCCCTGTTCGACGCCCCCACTCCCGCCGCACTCGCCGCCCGGCTCGACGCACCGCCGTCCGGGAAGGGCCCGGCTCCGCGGATCGCGCTGCGCCCCGGCAGAGGCCGCCCCGTGTCCGGGAAGCAGGGGGCCGATCCACAGCACAACGCCCTGGCGCCCGTGCTCACCCTGCGGGCCGGCGGGAACCTCACCCCGCTCATCTGCGTGCACCCGGGACTCGGTCTCGGCTGGTCCTACGCGAACCTGCTGCCGCACCTGGATCCGGCCCGCCCCGTGTACGCCCTGCAGAGTCCGGCGCTGCTCACCGGGGTGGGCCGGCTCCCGGCGGCCATCGGCGCGATGGCGGACCTGTATCTGCCGCGCATCCGTGAACTCCGGCCGCGGGGACCGTATCTGCTCCTTGGACGGTCCTTCGGCGGCCCCCTCGCGCACGAGTTGGCGGTGCGGCTGCGCCGGGCCGGCGAGGAGGTGCGGATGCTCGTCGTGGTGGACGCCATGCCGATGCCGGAGGAGATCCTCGGCACGCCGCTGGACCCCGCCGCCGTCGAGGACGAGATGCTGCGCATCCTGCTCCACTCCCACGCCCCCGGCACACCTGTGCCGGACGGGCCGCTGGACCGGGCCACGGTGTTCTCCGCCGCCCACGAGGGAGCCTTCAACGGCCTTTCACAGGCCTCTCTGCACACCCTGGTCGACATCGGGGCGCATCACAGCGCGCTCGTACGGACCTGGCGGCCGTCCGGCTACGGGGGCGGGCTCACGCTCTTCTCCGCGACGCACGACAGCTGGCCGACCACGGCCGAGAAGACCGCGGCCTGGCGGCGCGTGACCGCCTCGCTCGACGTGCACGAACTGGACTGCGGTCACAGCGACGTACTCAATCCGGGCCCGGCGGCCGAGATCGCCGCGGTCCTCGAATCCGCCCTCCGAGGGGACTGAAACCCATGACCGTCGACACCGTCGATCTCATCGACCTCTACGCCGGGGAGGGCGGCGGGAACGAGGAGTACGAGTTCCCCGCCTCCGACGCCCAGAGCCGCCTGCTCGTCCTCGACCAGCTGAATCCGGGCACCGCCCAGTACAACGTGCCGGTCGCCTTCACCGTGCACGGACCCTTCGACACCTCGGCGTTCGGCCGGGCACTGAACGGACTCGTCGCCCGCCACGAGGCACTGCGCACGGTCTTGCGGACCGCAGACGACGGCACCCCCGCACAACGTGTCTCGTCCGTCGGGCAGGTGCGGCCCGCGATCCACCGGGACGTGCCGGGGGACCGTGCGGACGCCCTGGTCCGCGCGGAGGCCGGCCGCCCCTTCGACACCGCCGCGGGGCCGCTGCTGCGCTGCGCCGTGTACGCGGTGGACGACGGCAGCCACCGGGTGCTGCTGGTCGCCCATCACCTGGTCTGCGACGGCTGGTCACTCGGCCTGATGCTGGACGGCCTGTCCGAGGCGTACGCGCACGAGATCCGGGGAATCGCCCACCGGCCGGCCGAACTCCCGCTCCAGTTCGCCGACTACGCGGCCTGGCAGCGCGAGCGCACCGCGGAGGGCGCGTTCGAGGCGTCCGTGGGTCACTGGGCCGACCGGCTGCGCGGCGCGCCCACCGTCATGGAACTGCCGCTGGACCGCCCGCGCCCGCCGGTGCGCACCGCCGCGGGCGGCACCGAGCGCTTCCTGCTCGGCGCCGATGTCAGGGCGCGCCTGGCCGGGGTCGCCGCCGCCCAGGGCGCCACCCCGTTCATGACGATGTTCGCGGTGTACGCCGCGTTCCTCTCCCGGCTCTCGGGCGGCGAGGACCTGGTCGTCGGCTACCCGGCGTCGGGCCGCGAACGGCCCGAACTCCAGGAGATGGTCGGGATGCTGACCAGCACCCTGGCGTTGCGCGTGGACGTGTCCGGCGACCCGTCGCTCGACGAGCTGACCCGCCGCGTCCGGGTCTCCCTACTGGCGGCCCAGCCGTACCAGGACGCCCCGTTCGAGGCGGTGGTCGACACCCTCGCCCCGGTCCGTGAGACCAGCCACGACCCGGTGGTGCAGGTGGCGCTCAGCTACGAGGACGAGGCGGCGCCCGGTCTGCGGCTGGCCGGTGCCACCACCGAGCGGCTCGCTCTGACGCTGGACACCGCCAAGTTCGACTTCCACCTGTTCATGGAGCGGTGGGGCGACGAGCTCGCCGCCCAGTTCATCTACCGCAGCGACCTGCTCGACGCCGCGACGGTCCGCCGCTGGACGGACAACTTCCGCACCCTGCTGGCCGGGCTGCTCGCGGCCCCGTCCGCACCCCTGTCCACCGTGGAGCTGGTGGGGCCCGGCGAACGCGCCCGGACCATCGACGGCGCCGACCGCCTCGCGGAAGCCGCGCCGCTGGACCGCCTGGTGCCCGAGCTGATCGCGGACCGGGCGGCCGAGCACCCCGATACCACGGCCCTGGTCTGCGGCGACCTCCGCCTGAGCTACGCCGAACTGCTCGGCCGGGCCGACGCGCTGGCCGCCCGGCTGCGCGCCACCGGGGTGCGACCCGGCTTCCGGGTCGGCCTGCTGCTGCCCCGCTCGGCCGACCAGGGCATCGCGGCCCTGGCCGTCCTGCGCGCGGGCGGCGCCTACGTACCGCTGGACGGGACGCACCCGGAGGCCAGGCTCCGCCACATGCTGGAGAGTTCGGGCACGGGACTCCTGCTGACCGCACGGGAGACCGCGGAGACGGGAGCGTCCCTCGGGGTGCCGTGCATCCGGGTCGACCGCCCGGCCGTCACGGACCCCGTCGGGCCGGCGCCCACCGAGGCCGCCGCCGCACCGTCCGCCGGGGATCTCGCCTACGTCCTGTTCACCTCGGGCTCCACCGGCGTCCCCAAGGGCGTCGCCGTCGAGCACCGGGCGCTGGTCAATCTCACCCGGGCGGTCCGGCACTCCTTCCCGGTCGACGCCGACGACCGGGTGCTGCAGTTCGTCTCGTTCGGCTTCGACGTCGCCGTCTCCGACCTGTTCTTCCCCTGGGTGGCCGGAGCGGAGCTGCACATCCCGAGTGAGGACGAGCGGATCGGTGAGGGGCTGCTGAAGCGGCTGCGGGACTCGCGCATCACCTATGTGTTCCTGCCGCCGTCCGCCGCGATGCTGCTGCCCGACCTCACCGGCCAGCTGCCGGACCTGCGGACCGTCGCGGTCGGCGGCGAGGCCTGCCCGGCCGAGCTGGTCGGGCGGCTCAGCGCGCCCGGCCGGCGCATCGTGAACGCGTACGGGCCCAGTGAGGTGACCGTCTACGCGACGGCCGGGGACCTCACCCCCGGTGAGCCCGTGGCGCTCGGCGGCGCGGTGCCCGGGGCCCGTGTCTACGTCCTCGACGAGCGGCTCCGGCCGGTGCCCGCCGGGGTGGCCGGTGAGATCTACGTGGCCGGTGCCTCGCTGGGGCGCGGCTACATCGGCCGGCCCGGCCTGACCGCAGAACGGTTCGTCGCGGACCCGCACGGCGCACCGGGCACCCGGATGTACCGCACCGGCGACCTCGGCCGGATCGACGCGCACGGCCTCATCCACTACCTCGGACGCACCGACCTCCAGGTCAAGCTGCGCGGCGTACGCATCGAACTCGGCGAGATCGAGACCCTGCTGGCCGGCGCGCCGGGGGTCGCCCTGGCGGCGGCCACCGTACGGGGTACTGGCACCGAGCAGCGGCTGGTGGCGTACGTGGTGGGACGGGAGGGGGCCGCGCCGCCGGACGCGGAGCTGCGCGCCCATCTCGCCCGGCGGCTGCCCGGCTCCATGGTGCCCGAGGTGTTCGTGCGGCTGGACGAGATGCCGGTCAGCGGGAACGGCAAACTCGACCGGGCCCGGCTGCCGGAACCCGTCACCGTGGCGTGCCGGCCGGACGGCTCGGCCACCGTCGCGGGCACGGCCACCGAGCAGTTGGTGGCCGGTCTGTGGGCGCGGGTCCTCAAGCTCGAACGGGTCGCCGTCACCGATCACTTCTTCGAACTGGGCGGCAACTCGATCCGGCTGCTCAGCGTTCTGGCCGCCCTGCGCGAGCTGGGGACGTACGGCGGACTCAGCCTCGTCGACCTGTTCCGCCACCCCACCGTGGCCGACCTCGCCGCCCACCTCGACCGATCGGTCCCCGACACCGCCCCCGACACCGCGACGGCCGCCGCGCGCGGCGGTGACCGGCACGCACGACGCACCTCCGCCGCCCGACGACTCAGCTACCGGAAAGGCTCCACACGATGACCGAGAACGCACGCGCCGCCGAGCCCCTCGCAGCCGACTCCGCGATCGCGGTCGTCGGAATGAGCGGCCGCTTCCCCGGCGCCCCAGACCTGGACACCTACTGGCGCAACCTGCTCGGCGGGCTCTGCTCGGTGACCGACTTCACCGAGGAGGAGCTGACAGCGGACGGCGCCGGCCCGCAGGAGGTCCGGGGCCGCGACTACGTACCGGCCAAGGGCCATCTCGCGGACGCGGACCGCTTCGACGCGGAGCTGTTCGGCTTCAATCGCACGGAGGCCGCGGCCCTGGACCCCCAGCACCGGCTGCTCCTTGAGACGGCCTGGTCCGCGCTGGAGAACGCCGGCCGCAACCCGCGCGGGGGCGCGGCCCGTACCGGTGTGTACGTCGGCGGCGGGGTCACCGAGCACATGCTGGCGGCGCAGACCGATCCGGGGCTCGCCGCGTCCATCGGGGCGCTCCAGGTGCGCATCCTCACGGACCGCGAGTTCCTCGCCCCGTGGATCTCCTACCGGCTGGGTCTGGAGGGCCCGAGCCTGACGGTGCAGACGGCCTGCTCTACCTCGCTGACCGCCGTGCACCTCGCGGTGCAGTCGCTGCTGCTCGGTGAGTGCGACACCGCGCTGGCCGGCGGCGTCGCCGTGGACACCGTGCACAAGAAGGGCTACGTCCACCACCAGGGCGGCATCTTCTCCCCCGACGGCCGGTGCCGCCCCTTCGAGGAGCGGGCCGGCGGCACCGTGCCCGGCAACGGGGTCGGTGTGGTCGTGCTGCGCCGGCTCAGCGACGCGCTCGCGGACGGCGACCCGGTCAGGGCGGTCATCCGGGGCAGTGCCGTCACCAATGACGGTGCCACCAAGGTCGGGTTCACCGCGCCCGGCGTCGATCAGCAGACCGCCGCGATCGTGGAGGCGTGGGCGACGGCCGGTCTCGACCCGGCGGACGCCCAGTACCTGGAGGCGCACGGTACGGCCACCGCGCTCGGTGACCGCATCGAGGCGGCGGCGGCGAGCGCCGCGTTCAAGGGGGCGCTCGGCACCGGGCGGATCGGGATCGGCTCGGTGAAGTCGAACATCGGTCACCTGGACGCGGCGGCGGGCGTGGCCGCGCTGATCAAGTCGGTGCTGATGCTGGAGCACGCCACGCTGGTGCCGAACGCCGACGCCGGCCGCCCGCACCCCGAACTGGGCTTCGAGGACTCGCCGTTTCACCTGATCGAGCGAGCGGCCTCCTGGCCGGAGCCCGGCTCCGGCCCCCGGCGGGCCGGGGTCAGCTCGGTCGGCATCGGCGGCACGAACGTGCATGTGGTGCTGGAGCAGGCTCCCCCGGGCAGTGACGCCGAGGCGCCGGACGGCCCGGAGGTGCTGTTGCTGTCCGCCCGCACCCGGGAGGATCTCGACGCCATGGCCGGCCGGCTGGCCGCGGCGCTGCGGGCCCCGGACGCCCCGTCCCTCGCCGACACCGCGTACACCCTGTGCGTGGGCCGCGCCCCGATGGCCGTACGCGGCTACGTGCGGGCCGGGGGCCGCTCGGAGGCGGCGGATCTGCTGGCCGGGCTGGCGGCGGGCGG
>CBRG010000128.1 GCA_000470535.1 Streptomyces sp. AW19M42 | reverse complement strand
CCACCGGCGGCGCCTCCGGCGCAGATCAGGGTGTGCAGGGCGCCCCACCCGCGGTGGTCGCGCCACAGACGGCGTTCGACGCCTGCCGCGGCGCGCCCGAAGGCGGCGACCGGATGTCCCCTGCGGGGATCACCGAGCAGCAGATCGCCGATCAGACCGGCCGTGGCGCCGTACGCGAAGATGCGATCGGCACGCACGGTTCAGCCGGCCGTCGCGCCTCGAAGGACCTCGGGGCCTCTCGTTTGGATCATGCCGGGCTCGCGGGGTCTGGCACGCGCACCTGCGGCGTTGTCGTCGATCACCGACGCTCCGCGTTGCCTCGGTCCTCCGCCTTGCAGCTGCACGCACCGGACCCCGCTCCCTGATCCGGCCTGATCCAAACGAAAGACCCTGGTACGGGCAGCTGGTGCTGGTCGGAGGGGAGACACGGAGACGGGCGCACGGCGGCCGGGCATGGCGATATGTCCTCACTCAGGGTCCGCGCCCTGGTTCGACGTGACCGGCGACGAGAGTCTCCTGGCTCCCGGATCCGCAGTTCCCCCGGTCTTCCAGCCCACTCGGCGTGGACCGTGACTTCCGGTGGTGGGGGACTGCTCCCCGGTGACAGTGGCGGGACCGCGCCGGTTCGCACCGGCTTCCTCTGCTGTCGCCGTAATGGCTCCGGCAGTCCACCACGCTCCGCGAACGCCAGTCAACCTACCGTTGACCTGCGACGGTGCAGTGTGCTGAGACGCACATCGGGCCGGCCGCACCCGAGGTGCGGCCGGCCCGATGCGGCGGATGGATCAGGGGCCGTGGTTCAGGCGACGATCAGGTAGATCCCGTAGGCCACCGCCGCCGCGCACAGTCCGAAGCAGACGTACGCGCCCGCGCGGGCGAGCATCAGGGACCCGCCGGCCTGACCGCTCCGCTCGGCCGGTTCCGGCTGCCTGGAGAGGCCGGCGATGCCCAGCGTGAAGAGGCCCACCAGGGCGACGGTGGCGACGAGAGAGACGCCGAAGACGGTGCCGAGGGCTGCCCAGTCGATGTTCATGGAGGATCTTCCTTACACCGTGGCAGGTCGTGCCGGGTCGGCTACGGCCGGGGCCGGGATGGTGGCGGTGAGGTCGTGGGCCAGGGCGGCCGCGGTGGGCGGCGGGCTGACGGCCGCGATGGCGGTGGTGACGACGCCCGCGGGTTCGGCGGCCGGGGTGACCGGAGTGCCGTCCTGGCCACCGGGGCCGACGTCGCCCTGGCCCACGGGCTTGCGGCGCGACAGGACCCAGATCGCTCCGGAGCCCGCGACCAGCAGTACGGCGACGAGCGCGACTCCCCAGGTGCCCTGCGTGGTGAGGAACTCCGCCCCCGCACCGACCAGACCGGCGGCCGGCAGCGTCAGGCCCCAGGCGACGAACATCCGGGTGGCGGTGGACCAGCGGACCACACCGCCCCGGCGGCCGAGGCCGGCGCCCATCACGGCGCCGGAGCAGGACTGGGTGGTGGAGAGGGAGAAGCCGAGGTGCGAGGAGGCCAGGATGACCGTGGCCGCACTGGTCTGCGCGGCGAAGCCCTGCGGCGGCTTGAGTTCGGTGAGGCCGCTGCCCATGGTGCGGATGATGCGCCAGCCGCCCAGGTAGGTGCCGAGCGCGATGGCCATTCCGGCGCTGACGATGACCCAGACCGGCGGGTTGGAACCGGGGGAGAGGACTCCGCCGGTGACCAGGGCCAGGGTGATGATGCCCATGGTCTTCTGTGCGTCGTTGGTGCCGTGGGCGAGGGAGACCAGCCCGGCGGAGGCGATCTGTCCGGCGCGGTAGCCCTTGGCGGTCGCCTTCTCCTGCGCACCGCCCTGGACCTTCCCACCGATCCGGTACGTCAGCTTGGTGGCCAGCAGCGCGGCCAAACCGGCGACGATCGGAGCGGCGACCGCGGGGAGCAGCACCTTGGTGACGACGGTGCCGCCGTCTACGGACGACCAGCCGGCGGACATCACCGCGGCGCCGATCAGACCGCCGAAGAGGGCGTGCGAGGAGCTGGACGGCAGCCCGACCAGCCAGGTCAGCAGATTCCACAGGATGGCGCCGACGAGCGCCGCGAAGATGACCTCGGTTCTGAGGCCGTTCTCATTGATGATCCCGCCGGAGATCGTCTTGGCGACCTCTACCGACAGGAACGCGCCGACGAGGTTGAGAACGGCGGACATCGCCACCGCTGTCTTGGGTTTGAGTGCGCCGGTCGAGATGGTGGTCGCCATCGCGTTGGCGGTGTCGTGGAAACCGTTCGTGAAATCGAACACTAGAGCTGTCACGATCACAATCGCGAGCAGCAGCGTGATGTGTTCCATTTACCCAGGCAATCGTTCGACGTCAGTGGCACGTGGACCGTAGGCAACCTGAGTGAACGGAAGATGAACTGAACAGGGCGTTGTGGTGACCCCAACCGGAGCGGCCTCGCCCCGTTTGGCCGTGGTCCGACAGGGCGGGGCGGGTGCGGGGCGGTGTGGGCCCGGGATCCAGTGCCGTATCCGGGTCCGGCCGGTCTCCAGGGTGAGGGGGAATCATGGACCGCTCATCAGTGGAAAGGATCTTCGTATGAGCGATCAGCGGCAGGATTCGGTCGAACACGCCGGGGAGATCGAACGGGCCTGGGACGCGGTCGTCGCCACCGCCCGCAGGACGGCGGCCGCCGGCCTGGTCGTCGGCACCTCGGGCAACGTCTCGGCACGGGTGGGCGGCACCGTCCTGGTGACCCCGAGCGGTGTGCCGTACGACCGGCTCCGCCCCGAGGACCTGGTCGGCGTCGATCTGGAGGGCAACCGGATCCTCGGTGAGCTGGCCCCGACCAGCGAGCTTCCGCTCCATCTCGCGGTCTACCGGAACACGGCGGCCGCCGCCGTCGTGCACACCCACGCGGTGCACGCCACGGCCGTCTCCACGCTCGTCGCCGAGGTCCCGCCGATCCACTACGCGGCCGCGCTGCTGGGCGGTCCCGTCCGGGTCGCCGCCTACGCCCGGTACGGCACCGACGAGCTGGCCGCGAACATGCTGACCGCCCTGCGGGGCCGCACCGGCTGCCTGCTCGGCAACCACGGAACCGTCACCTACGGAGCCACCCTCGACGAGGCGTACGACCGCACCGCCCAGCTCGAATGGCTGTGCCGCCTCTGGCTCGCCGCGAGCGCCGTCCCCGGCCGCTCCCCGGCCCTGCTCACCCCGGACCAGCTGAGCGACGTCGGGGAGGCGCTGAAGGGGTACGGGCAGCCGGGCTGAGGGGCCGCAGGCGCGGGCGGCCGCCACCGGACGGCCCCCGCCCACTGGCCGAGTGCGCGAGCACCCATGAGACTGAAGCCGTGCGCCCGGCAACAGCGACGGCAGCAGTCGTCACCTCCATCCTCGGCGCCGGTGCGGCAGCGGTCGCGGCCGGCCGGTACGCGAGCGACGTCGCCCTCAAGGCGCCGTCCGGACGTCCGTTCCCCGCCGACCGCAGAGTCACCGTGCACGCGACGGCGGCGGGGCAGGTCACCCTGACCCGTTCCTTCGCCGCGCTGCGGCCCGGCACCTACGGGCTGGTCGGCGACGACGTCCACGCCGTCGTCGGCCCGGTGATCGACCAGGCCCACCAGGCCGCCGACACCGTCGTACGCCGGCTGGAGCGCGTCAGCCGAGGCACCCTGCGCCCCGGGGCCAAGGTCCGGTTCACGCCCGAACTGCACAGCGGTGACCCGACCACGGCCCTCGGCCTCGAACACCGCGAGGTCGAGATCACCGGCGAGCTCGGCACCCTGCCCGCCTGGTTCGTGCCCGGCCCCCGGGACACCTGGGTCATCACCGCGCACGGCATCGGCACCACCAGGGAACACCCCCTGAACCTGCTCGGCTTCCTGAACGGGCAGCAGCTGCCGGTGCTCGACATCGCCTACCGCGGCGACGCCGGAGCACCGCGCTCCCCGGACGGCCTCAGCCACCTCGGGGAGTCCGAATGGCGCGACCTGGACGCGGCCATCCGCTTCGCGGTGCGCTACGGCGCGGAGAAGGTCGTGCTGCACGGCTGGTCGACCGGTGCCTCCATGGCGCTCCACGCGGCCGCCAACTCCGCGCTCCGGGACCGGATCTGCGGCCTCGTCCTCGACTCCCCGGTGATGGACTGGGCCACCACCCTGCGCGCCCTGGCCGCCGCCCGCGGGGTGCCCTGCGCCCTGCTGCCCCTCGCGGTGCGGGCCGCCCAGGGACAGACCGGACTGCGCGGCGCCCGGCTCCTGGACACCTCGCTGCCCCGGACCCTGAACGTCCCCACCCTGGTCTTCCACGGGCCCGACGACACCCTGGCGCCCTGGCAGCCCTCCCGCCGGCTCGCCGCCCACCGCCCCGACCTGGTCGCCCTGCACCCCGTGGCGCGGGCTCCGCATGCGGCGATGTGGAATGCCGACCCGGAGTACTACGAGGAGACGCTGCGACGCTTTCTCACGCCCCTGATGTGAGCTGATGCGCCGCTTCTTCCGGTTGGTCCCGGACCGTCCGACGCCCCGGAACACCGGCGATCCGGGTTCCGTTTGGGCTTTCGGGCTGTCAGAGGCAAGACTGCTCCCCGTGACGTCCCGTACCCCGCGCGACTCCAGGCTGCGACTTGTCCGCCCGCGACCCCTCGCCACCGCTCACAAGGCCGTGATCACCCGGCGCACCAGGCCGGCGCCACGCCCGCCCGAGGGCACCCCGCCCCGGGCGGAACTGGCCCGCCAGGCCAGGACCGCTCTCGCCGACGCCGTGCGGATCGCCCGCTGGGCCGCCGGCGGCTCCCGCCCAGGCACCCCGCCGCTGGCCCCCACGGCACTGGAACGGGCTTCCTCAGAGCTCGACCTGTCCCCGGGCCAGGTGCGTTCCGGCTGGGACCGGGCCCGGCTGGCCGGGCTCGTCGAACTGCACGGTGACACCGCACGGCCCGGCTGGCGGCTGCGCGCCTGGGACCGCGACGACTCCGCCGTGCTCCGCGGCTGGGTGGCGCTCTTCGACGCCTGGTCGCTCGTCCACCCCGCGCCGCAGGACATCGAGTCCACCGCCGTCGCGGAGGCCGTCGAGGCCGTGCCCCAGGTGCTCTCCCTCCTCCAGCTCTCGGCGGGCCCGGTCACCGTGCCCGCCCTGCTCGACCTGCTGGGCCAGCGCGTCGCTGAGCTCCACGAGGAGCGCTGCGAGGTGCCGTACGGGCCGCAGCCGCTGCCCGTCCCCGCAGAGGCGGCCCCCACCGCCCACCCCGAGGAGCTGGTAGCCCTCCTGCTGGACTGGGCCCTGGAGGGGCTCGCCGCCGTCGGTGCGCTCACCCTCGGCGCCGGGCACGCCACCCTCACCCCGCTCGGCAACTGGGCGGTCTGGGTCAAGCTGGAGCAGATCTGCGTCGCCGCCCAGAGCCCGGCCGGCAACATCGAGCAGTCCGCCGCCGACATGCTGCTCGGCTGCGCCCGGCTCACCCCCGGACCGGCCCGTGCCGAGTACCGCGCCTGGCTGGCCGCCCGCCCCGTCGGCAGCGCCGTCGCCGAACTGCTCGGGGTGGCCAGGGGCGAGGACGCGCTGCTGCGCGGGCTCGCCTTCGAGGCGCTCCGGGTGGTCGGCGCACCCGCCGAGCCCGAGGTGCGCTCCGTCGTGACCGACCCGTCGCTGCGCCCCTACGCGCTGCTCTGGCTCGCGGAGGACGACGGCGCCGACCCCGAGGACGCCCAGGAGGCCCTCAGCCGGGAGGAGGCCACCTGGCTCTGGGTCGACACCGCGGCGGCCGTGGCCGACCACGGGGAGACCGCACTGCTGGTCCGCCACCTCGACTCGGCGGTGCAGGGCAGCGTCCCCGCCCTCCTCGACGAGGTGAGGGCGGTGGGCCATCCGCGCACCGTCCAGGTCCTGGTGGCGCTGGCCGCCGCGCACCCCGACCCCGCACTCGCCAAAGCGGTCCGCAAGGCGGCGTTCCAGGTGCACACCGGCGGAGCCTGAGCAGCCGGTCCGGCCGGTCCGGGGGAGACCTCAGCCGACCGGACCGCCGTCGGCCCGCCGGTCCCGGGGACGTCGTCAGCCCGCCGCCCCAGGGGAGTACGTCCCGAAGCTCCACACATTGCCCTCCGCGTCCCGCGCCATGTAGTCCCGCGAGCCGTAGTCCTGATCGGTGGGCGGCATCAGGATCTCCACCCCGTGCTCCACCGCCCGCGCATGGTGCGCATCGGTGTCGTCGACCACCACGTAGACCCCGGCCGGACCCGATCCCCGCATCGCCTTCGCGAAGATCCCCTCGCGGCCCTTGGAGCCCAGCATCACCCTGCCGTTCCCGCAGGACAGCTCGGCGTGCATCACGGTGCCGTTCTCACCCTCGTACACCGCTTCCGCGGTGAAGCCGAGGGCCTCCGTCAGCAGCCTGATCGCGGCCTTCGCGTCGTCGTAGAGAATCGTCGGGAAGACCGACGGCACACCTGCCGTTGAGCCCGCCATCGCGCTCACCCCTTCTCGCATCGCCAGAACCTCGCGCCTGACTCGTATGTGATCTGCGTCTCAGTCTCCCACCGGGCACTGACAACGCCCTCCCGGACGCCGGCACGGAAGCGGTTCCCGCAGGTCAGCGGAGGGTGTCGCAGCCGGCCGGGTCACCGCCGCGAAACCCCGTGGTGAACCACTGCTGCCGCTGGGCCGCCGAGCCGTGCGTCCAGGACTCCGGGGTGACCCGGCCCTGGAACCTCTCCTGGATCCGGTCGTCCCCGACCGCCGCGGCCGCGTCGAGTCCGTCCCGGATGTCCGCCCCGTTGAGCTCGGTGATCAGCGGCCGGCCCGTCGCCTCATCGGGCGTCGTCGTCGCGTGGTGCGCCCAGACCCCGGCGTAACAGTCCGCCTGGAGTTCCACCTTCACCGCGTTGCTGTTCTCGCCGGTCCGCCCGTCCTGCGTCCGGCCCAGCGTCCCCAGCTGGTTCTGCACGTGGTGCCCGTACTCGTGCGCCACGACGTAGGCCTGGGCGAACGGCCCGCCGCTCGCCCCGAACGTGGTCCGCAGCTCGTCGAAGAACCCCAGGTCCAGATAGACCTGCCGGTCCCCGGGGCAGTAGAACGGCCCCACGGCCGAGGTCGCGGAGCCGCAGGCCGTGCCGACCCGGTCGGTGAACAGGACCGTGCGGGCGTTCCCGTACCTCGCTCCGCGCCGGGCAAACTCCTGTTCCCAGTAGTCCTGGACGCTGTTGACCACCGCGACCGCCCGGCAGTCATCCTTGGTGTCGGCGTCCCGGCCGGTCCGGCAGGTCTGCTCGACCTGGGCTGCCGACGACGCGGTCGCGGTGGTGCCCGAGTCGCCGGCGGAGAGGCCGAGCTCGTCGGGGCCGACGCCGAAGAGCAGTCCCAGGATCAGCGCGATGACCGCCGCGATGCCGCCGCCCACGGTGGCCCTGCCGCCCGGGACGCGGCTGCCGCGCACATCCCGGACCTCGGACGTGTCCAGATCGGCGTCGTCGTCGAACTGCATGGCACCACCCTCTGCTCCGCGCACCGCCCTGCGCCGAGTATCAGCTAGTTCACACTGTGATGCCCCTTATCGCCGCTGAGGTGGGGCCGGACGGCGGGGAGCAAGAGCAGGCGGAAAAGCGATTGGACACCGCCAGTAGACTGGTCCTCATGGCAACTCTCCTTGTGCGTATGCGTGAGTAGCGGCGTTCGAGTCGTGAATAGCTAGCCGTTCCTCCGCCGTCCATTCCGCCCTGGAGTTTTTCCCGTGATCACCGCTTCCGGCATCGAGCTGCGCGCCGGCGCCCGCATGCTTATCGAATCCGCCTCCTTCCGCATCGCCAAGGGCGACCGCATCGGCCTCGTCGGCCGCAACGGAGCGGGCAAGACGACCCTCACCAAGTGCCTCGCGGGCGAGGGAACCCCCGCCGCCGGCACCATCATCCGCTCCGGCGAGGTCGGCTACCTCCCGCAGGATCCGCGCACCGGCGACCTCGACGTGCTCGCCCGCGACCGCGTCCTCTCCGCCCGCGGCCTCGACGAGACCCTCCGCAGGATGCGCGAGAACGAGGAGCGGATGGCGAACGGCAAGGGCGCCACCCGCGAGAAGGCGATGAAGAAGTACGAGCGCCTGGAGACGGAGTTCCTCACCAAGGGCGGATACGCCGCAGAGGCCGAGGCCGCCACCATCGCCGCGGCCCTCAGCCTGCCCGACCGGGTGCTCGCCCAGCCGCTCCACACGCTCTCCGGCGGTCAGCGCCGCCGTGTCGAGCTGGCCAGGATCCTCTTCTCGGACGCCGACACCCTGCTCCTCGACGAGCCCACCAACCACCTCGACGCCGACTCCATCGTCTGGCTGCGCGACTACCTCAGGAGCTACCGAGGCGGCTTCGTCGTGATCTCCCACGATGAGGAGCTGGTCCAGACCGTCGTCAACAAGGTCTTCTACCTCGACGCCAACCGCTCGCAGATCGACGTCTACAACATGGGCTGGAAGCTCTACCAGCAGCAGCGCGAGGCCGACGAGAAGCGCCGCAAGCGCGAGCGGCAGAACGCCGAGAAGAAGGCCGCCACCCTCAACGCCCAGGCCGACAAGATGCGCGCCAAGGCCACCAAGACCGTGGCCGCCCAGAACATGGCCAAGCGCGCCGACCGGCTGCTCTCCGGCCTGGAGGCCGTGCGGGTCTCCGACAAGGTCGCCAAGCTGCGCTTCCCCGACCCCTCCCCGTGCGGCAAGACCCCGCTGATGGCGGAGGGCCTCTCCAAGTCCTACGGGTCGCTGGAGATCTTCACCGACGTCGGCCTCGCCATCGACAAGGGCTCCCGGGTCGTCATCCTCGGTCTCAACGGCGCGGGCAAGACCACGCTGCTGCGCCTCCTCGGCGGCGCGGAGAAGCCCGACACCGGCGAGATCATCGAGGGCCACGGACTCAAGCTCGGCTACTACGCCCAGGAGCACGAGACCCTCGACCCGGACCGCACCGTCCTGGAGAACATGCGCTCCGCCGCGCCCGACCTCGACCTCGTCGCGGTCCGCAAGACGCTCGGCTCGTTCCTCTTCTCCGGGGACGACGTCGACAAGCCCGCCGGTGTGCTCTCCGGCGGCGAGAAGACCCGGCTCGCCCTGGCGACGCTGGTGGTCTCCTCCGCCAACGTGCTCCTGCTCGACGAGCCCACCAACAACCTCGACCCGGCCAGCCGCGAGGAGATCCTCGGCGCGCTGCGCACGTACAAGGGCGCGGTCGTCCTCGTCACGCACGACGAGGGCGCGGTCGAGGCGCTCCAGCCCGAGCGCATCATCCTGCTGCCCGACGGGGTCGAGGACCTGTGGGGTGCGGACTACCGGGACCTGGTCTCGCTGGCCTGAGCCGGCGCGGCCGCCCATTGATCCACTCCTACTGGATCATTCGGCCTACGCGTGATCCATCATCTGCGTGAGTACGTCTCGTACCTCGGCGCGGCGCCCGGCAGATACCTGCCGGGCGCACCCATTTCCGGGCGCAAAATCCGCGCGGCCCTGACCTGGACGTTTTTCCCGTAGCGCTCCCCGAGGGCCTGCCACGGGACGGCGGAATGCGGGATTCCGATCGGTCCGGCGCACTCCCGGGGCATGATCCGGTTGCACGGACCTTGCCGAATGGGTGGCCAGGAAGCCCCCGAGGGGTGATCATGAGAGTCCAGAGCGCACTTCCCACGAGGAGGCACGGGTGGCCGAGACTCTGAAGAAGGGCAGCCGGGTAACCGGCGCCGCGCGCGACAAGCTCGCGGCAGACCTGAAGAAGAAGTACGACTCCGGTGCGAGCATCCGGGCGCTGGCCGAGGAAACCGGCCGCTCCTACGGGTTCGTCCACCGGATGCTCAGTGAGTCCGGAGTGACGCTGCGAGGACGCGGCGGCGCGACACGAGGCAAGAAGGCAGCGGCGGCCTGACAGTCGTCGCCGGACGGGGGCGGATCGTCTGATCCGCTCCGTGGCCCACCGGTTCGGTGGTAGCCACCCGGTCGATCGTATGATCGACCGGGTGGTTACTGTTCAGTCACTTAGCTCTGTGCTGACTGCACTGACTGCACCCGATCCGGAGGCGCTTCATGACCTCGCTCGACACTGTGCTCGACAAGGACGGCGTACGACTCACCGTCGACGACGCGGTTGCCACGGTGACCCTCACCAATCCGGCCAAGCGCAACGCTCAGTCCCCCGCTCTGTGGCGGGCGTTGACAGAGGCCGGACGGGCCCTGCCCGGCAGTGTGCGGGTCGTCGTGCTGCGCGGCGAAGGTGTGTCCTTCTCCGCCGGACTCGACCGCCAGGCGTTCACCCCCGAGGGTTTCGACGGCGAGCCGTCCTTCCTCGACATGGGGCGTGGCCCGGAGGCCGAGCTCGACGCGGTCATCGCCGAATACCAGGACGCGTTCACCTGGTGGCGCCGCAACGACCTCGTGTCGATCGCGGCCGTCCAGGGGCACGCCATCGGTGCGGGCTTCCAGCTCGCCCTCGCCTGCGATCTGCGGATCGTCGCCGAGGACGTGCAGTTCGCCATGCGCGAGACCAGCCTCGGTCTGGTGCCCGACCTCACCGGCACGCACCCCCTGGTGCACCTGGTGGGGTATGCACGCGCGCTCGAAATCTGCGCCACCGGCCGCTTCGTGCACGCCGCGGAGGCCGAGCGCACCGGACTCGCCAACCTCGTGGTGCCCGCCGAGGAGCTCGAAGGAACCGCCCGCGACCTGGCCGGCGCACTGCTGGCCGCCCCGCGCGACGCCCTCGTCGAGACCAAGGCCCTGCTGAGCGGCGCCCTCTCGCGTACGTACGAGGAGCAGCGCACCGCTGAACGGGCCGCGCAGGGCCGTCGGCTGCGCGACCTGGCGGGCGCGTCCGACTGACCCGTCACCCGGCCGGGGGTACCCGCCTCCGGCCTTTCGGTGCGCGGCCCCCCGGCCCCTGGCGTGCCCGGCTCAGGCCTCCGGCGTGTCCGGTTCGGCCGGGGCCCCCGTCACCGCCGTGACCAGCACCGCGACCGGCGGATGCCCGTCCACCGCTTCCGTCACCGCCGCCCGCACCGCGCGCGCCACGTCGAGCGCGCGGTGGCCGTCGTCCGTGGCCAGCTCGACCCGTACGTGGTCCGCGCCCGTGTGCACCGCCGGGCCCAGCACCCGGGTCAGAGTCGAGACCCCCTCCACCCCCGCGGCCGCCCGGCCCGCCGTGCCCTCGGGTTTCGCCGCGCGCACCCCGTCCGGCTCCGGCTCCGCCCGCTCCGGCTCGGTGTCCAGCAGCTCCGTCACCTGGAGATCCACCTCGCAGACCACCAGGCCGAGCCGGAGCGAGGCCGCCGCCAGCAGCGCGGAGCGCAGCGCCGCCGCGGCGGCCGGCAACGGCTGCTCGGCCGTCGCCGCCATGGTCGCCTCGATCCGCAGTGGGCCCGGCGGCAGCGCACTCGGGGGAGACGGCACCCGTGCGTCGGGTGCCGTGCCCGGATCGGCCACCGCGATCCTCAGCTCACCGAGCACCGGCCCCGGTCCACGGCCGCGTACCGCCCGGCGGAGCACCGCGACCGCGGCCCGTTCCGAGATCCAGGCCCCGTCCGCCGGACCGCCCAGAGGGAGCAACCTGCCCAGGTCGAGTCGTTGGCGTACCGCAGCTGTCCATCCGTCGGCCCTGTTCGGGCTGTCAGCCGTCATCATTCCCCCAGCCTGCCGCATCCACGGCGCGAGACGGGGCAAGCGCACTTAATGTGGGCAATGAAGTCCATTCCTGCCCCGAAGGGAAGAACGGCGATGACCGAGACCCCACAGCGGAACCGGCCAGAGAACCCCGACACGGACGCGAGCTCGTCACTGACCAAGCGTGGCGGGGGAGACCCCGGCACCCGCGGTCGAACGACGATCGCGGACGGGGTGGTCGAGAAGATCGCCGGAATGGCGGCACGCGATGTGGAAGGCGTGCACGCGATGGGCAGCGGCCTGTCCCGCACCTTCGGCGCGGTGCGCGACCGGGTGCCCGGCGGCGGCAAGTCCGTCACCCGGGGCGTGAAGGCGGAGGTCGGCGAGTCGCAGACCGCCCTCGATCTGGAGATCGTCGTCGACTACGGCGTGTCGATCGCGGATGTCGCCCGTGACGTACGGGAGAACGTTGTCGCGGCCGTCGAGCGCATGACGGGTCTCGAAGTCGTGGAGGTCAACATCGCGGTGAGCGATGTGAAGCTGCCCGACGAGGAGGACGACGACGATCAGCCCGAGCCACGTCTCCAGTAGTCCTCCGGTCCGAGGTAGTTGAGGAGAGCACGATGAGCATGGCTGTGGTCGGCATGGTGGCGGGCATGGCGCTCGGATTCGCCGGATATTTCGGCGGGTTCGGGGCCTTCCTGCTGGTGGCCGCGTTGGGGGCGGTCGGCTTCGTCGCCGGCCGCTTCGTTGACGGTGATCTGGAGCCCGGCGACTTCTTCCGGAGTCGCGATCGCGGCGACCGACGGCGGTGACGGCCGTGTCGGGGGAGGGCGGCCGGGTCGCCGCCGCAGAGCGGGGGGAGACCCGGATCGCCGACCGGGTGGTCGCGAAGATCGCCGCGCAGGCGGCGAAGGAGGCCGTAGACGAGCCGGCCGAGGAAGGCGCGTCGCCGCGCGCCACGGTCACGGTGCACCGTGACACGGCCCGGGTACGGGTGAGTCTTGAGCTCGGATATCCCAGCGACATCGGCCGCCAGTGCGGCGCGGTGCGTCAGCGGGTCGCGATGCGGGTAAAGGCGTTGGCGGGGATGGAGGTGCCCGAAGTGGCCGTACAGGTCGAACGCCTGCACCCCTCAGGAGCGAGCCTCGCGGCGCGGGGGAGGATCCGATGACCGAGCCCCAGAACCCGGAACACAGCACGCAGCGTCTGCCCACGGTCCAGCCGGTGGAGCACGGGGACGTGCTCGAACTGGACCAGTCCGCCTCGGGCGCGTCCTACGAGCCGGCGCCCGCCAAGGACCGGGGCGAGGGCGGCGGTGGCCGCTTCTGGTCCGCCCGCCGGGTGCCGGCCGGCATCCTCGCGCTGGTGGTCCTGGGCGGCGCCGGACTCCTGCTGTACGACGTGGCGGCGGTCCGGGCCGACCACCCGGCGATGCAGTGGCGCCGCACGCTGGCCGACGAGCTGGCGCGGCGGCCCTTGAACGATGTCTGGGTGCTGACCGGTGCGGCGGTCGCGGCGGCGATCGGCCTGTGGCTGATCCTCCTCGCGCTCACGCCCGGACTCCGCGATCTGCTGCCGATGCGCAGGGACCGCCCGGACGTCCGGGCGGCGCTCGACCGGTCCGCGGCCGCGATGGTCCTGCGCGACCGGGCCGTCGAGGTGTCCGGCGTGCAGTCGGTCCGGGTCCGGATGCGCCGGCGCAAGGTGGGGGTGCGGGCCGTCTCGCACTTCCGTGAACTCGACGACGTACGGGCCGACCTGGACGCCGCGCTCTCCACGGGCATCGCGGAACTCGGCCTGTCCAGGCCGCCCGGTCTGTCCGTCCATGTCCGTCGTCCGGCGAAGAAGGGGTGAGCGGCGTGCTCAGGACCGTCAACCGGGTACTGCTGGGCCTTGCCGGGCTGGTGCTCGTCTGCGTCGGCGGCGGAGTGCTGGCCGCCGCCACCGGGCTCTCCGTCCCGTCCTGGTGGCCGTGGTCAGGGAAGAACGACGTGCTGCTCAGCGAGGCCGACCGCACCCGCTGGCGCTCGGAGGGCTGGTGGTGGCCGACGGTGATCGCGGTCCTCGCGGTCCTCGTGGTGCTAGCCCTGTGGTGGCTGCTGGCCCAGCTGCGCCGGGCCCGGCTCTCCGAAGTGCTGGTGGACAGCGGCGACGGCGAGGGCGCCCTGCTGCGCGGCCGGGCCCTGGAAGGTGTGCTCGCCGCGGAGGCGGGCGCCCTGGACGGGGTGGCCCGCGCCCAGACCGTACTGACCGGGAAGCGCAGTACACCGCGGGCCAGGATGCGGCTGCTGATGGAGCCGCACGCGGCGCCGGACGAAGCGCTGGGCCGGCTGACCGACGAGGCGCTGGCCCATGCCAGGGATTCCGCGGGGCTCGACCGGCTGCCCGCCGAGGTACGGCTCAAGGCGGTCAAGCACCGCGCGGAGCGGGTGAGCTGACGGGCCGTACGGGACACGACGGGCGGGCCGGAGAAGTCATCATCCGGCCCGCCCGCCGTGTCCGTTCCGCCCGCCGTGCCCCGTACCGGCCACCGTGTCCGTACCGGCCGTCCGGCCGGACGGGTCAGAAGCCGTGCCGGGAGCCGCCGTCGACCGGGACCATGATGCCGGTCAGATACGAGGCGGCGGGCGAGAGCAGGAAGGCCGCCGTCCGGCCGAACTCCTGCGGGGTGCCGTAGCGGCGCAGCGGGATGAGCGCCTCGTTGGCCGTGCGCGAGGCCTCCGCGTCGCCCGAGAGCGCGTCCAGTTCACGTACCCGGTCCGTGTCGATCCGGGCCGGCAGCACGCCCACCACCCGGATGCCGCGCGGGCCCAGCTCGTTGGCCAGTGACTTGGCGAACCCGGCCAGGCCGGGGCGCAGACCGTTGGAGATGGTCAGGCCGGTGATCGGCTCGTGGACGGAGCCGGAGAGCACGAAGCCGATGGCCCCTCCGTCGCCGAGCGCCGCGGCGGCCACCCGGGCGAGGCGCACCGCGCCCAGGAAGACCGATTCGAAGGCCGACTGCCACTGCTCGTCGGTGTTGTCCGCGGCGGAACCGGGCGCCGGCCCGCCGACGCTGATGAGGATGCCGTCGAGCCGACCGAACCCCTCCAGCGCGGCGTCCACCAGTCGCTGCGCCACGGACGGGTCGGCGTTGTCGGCGGCGAGCCCGACGGCGTCCGATCCCAGCTCGTCGGCGGCGGCCCGGACGCTCTTCTCGTCCCGGCCGGTGATGATCACCTTCGCGCCGTCGTCCACCAGCGCCTGCGCCGTGGCGTTCCCCAGTCCCCGGGTCGCCCCGGTGACGATGTACACACGGTCCTTCAGTCCAAGATCCATGGCTCTATCCTGCCGCCTCGCCCGGTGCGGTGTCCCCGGGGGCCCGCGCCTCGGCCAGTGCCACCGCCGTACCGACCAGCCCGACGTGGCTGAAGGCCTGCGGGAAGTTGCCCAGCTGACGCTGCCCGGCGGTGTCGTACTCCTCGGCCAGCAGCCCCACGTCGTTACGGAGGGCCAGCAGCCGCTCGAACAGCTCGGTGGCCTCCTCGGTGCGCCCCGTCATCCGCAGCGCGTCCGCCAGCCAGAACGAGCAGGCCAGGAAGGCGCCCTCGCCGCCCGGCAGGCCGTCGATCGAGGGGCCGTCGGTGCTGTAGCGGCGCACCAGCCCGTCACAGCCGAGTTCGGCGCGGACCGCGTCCACCGTCCCGATGAGGCGCGGGTCGTCGGGCGGCAGGAAGCCGGTCCTGGCGATCAGCAGGGTCGCGGCGTCCAGGTCTTGTGATCCGTACGACTGGGTGAAGGTGTTGCGCACCGGGTCGTACCCCTTCTCGCAGACCTCCCGGTGCACGGCGTCCCGCATCGCCCGCCAGCGGTCGGCGTCGCCGGTCAGCGACGGGTCCTCCTCCAGGCTGCGCACGGCCCGGTCGGCCGCCACCCAGGCCATCACCTTGGAGTGCACGAAGTGGCGGCGCTGGCCGCGGATCTCCCACAGGCCCTCGTCCGGCTCGCGCCAGGTCGACTCCAGGAAACCGAGCAGGCTGAGCTGGAGGTTCCAGGCATGCGGTTTGTCGCCCAGACCCGCGTCGCGGGCCAGCCGGAGCGAGTCGATGACCTCCCCGTACACATCGAGCTGACGCTGTCGGACCGCGGCGTTGCCGATCCGGACCGGGGCGGAGTTCTCGTAACCGCGCAGCCACGACAGTTCCGATTCGGGCAGTCTGCGCTCGCCCGCGAGTCCGTACATGATCTGCAGATCGGCCGGGTCCCCGGCGACGGCGCGCAGCAGCCAGTCCCGCCAGGCGCCGGCCTCCTCCAGATAGCCGGCCGAGATCAGGGCGCCGAGGGTGAGTGTGGAGTCCCGCAGCCAGCAGAAGCGGTAGTCCCAGTTCCGTACGCCGCCGATCTCCTCGGGCAGCGAGGTGGTGGGGGCCGCCACGATGCCGCCGGTCGGGCCGAAGGTGAGCGCCTTCAGGGTGATCAGGGAGCGGATCACCGCTTCCCGGTAGGGCCCCTGGTACTTGCAGCGCGCGGACCACGCGGCCCAGTCGGTGAGGGTGTTCTCCAGCGCCTCGAACGGGTCGACCAGATCGGGCCGGGGCGAGTGCGAGGGGTGCCAGGTCAGGACGAAGGCCACCTGTTCCCCGGCGGAGACGCTGAACGAGGAGCAGGTGGAGAACTGCTGGCCCCAGGTCTTGACCGGCGGCTCGCTGCGCAGCCAGGCGGAGTCCGGCCCCGCGACCGCCACCCGGTGGCCCTGCGAGCGGCGCACCCAGGGCACGACGGAGCCGAAGTCGAAGCGCAGCCGGAGCACGGAGGCCATGTCGACGGTGCCGCTGATCCCCTCGATGATCCGCATCACGTCGGGTTCCTGGTCGCGCTGCGGCATGAAGTCGATGACCTTGACCGTGCCGGTGCGGGTCTCCCAGAAGGTCTCCAGGACGAGGGATTCACCGGCGTAGGCGCGTCGGGTACAGGTGTCCGCGCCCTGCGGTGCGATGCGCCAGTGGCCGTTGTCCTCGTCACCGAGCAGGGCGGCGAAGCAGGCGCCCGAGTCGAAGCGGGGCAGGCAGAGCCAGTCGACAGAACCGTTCTTTCCGACCAGGGCAGCTGTCTGGAGATCGCCGATGAGGGCGTAGTCCTCGATGAGTGGTGTCACGTTCTGGCGTGTTCCCGAACATGGCTCCGGCTAAGCAGCCGCTGTCCGACGTGAGGCGGGAGTCACCCCGCCGGGCGACGGCGCCGTACGGCCGGGCGCGGGCCCGACACGCCGTCAGGCCTTCGCGGGCTCGGGCTTCCCGGGCTCCGCCGCGGAGTCCTGCGCCTCGGCGGCCTCGGCCGCGGCCGCCACCAGGTCGCGCTTCTCCCGGCGGGCCAGCACCACGTAGCCGACCGGCACCCCGGCGGCGAACAGCCACCACTGCACGGCGTACGCCATGTGCGGGCCGATGGAGCTGTCGTCGGGGGCCTCGATCAGTTCCGGTTTGCCGCCGGACGGCACCGGCCCCGTCTGTTCCAGGTAGCCGCCGAGCACCGGCCGGGAGAGCAGCTTGGCCTGCTGGGCGCTGTTGATCAGCATCACCTGGCGGTCCGGCAGGTCCGAGAGGTCCTTGATGCCGCTGCTGCCCGTCGTCTCGTCGGCCTTGAGCCGGCCGGTGACCGTCACCTCGCCCTTCGGCGCGGCCGGTACGTCGGGGAAGGCGCGCTGGTCGTCGGCGGTGGCGATCCAGCCCCGGTTGATCATGACCGTGCCGCCGCCCTTGAGGGCGAACGGGACGAGCACGTGGAAGCCGATGCTGCCGTCGGTGGACGTCCTGCGCCGCACCACGACCTCGTGCTTCTCGTCGTACGTCCCGGTGGCCTTCACCGCACGCCAGTAGTCGGAGCGCGGAACCACGTGGCCGGGCGAGGTGAGTGCGGCGACCGGAACCGGTTTCGCCTTGAGGTTGTGCGAGATCAGGGTGTTCTGCGCGACCTTGTGCTCATGCCGGTGCAGCTGCCAGAAGCCCAGCTCGATCATCGTGGGGATCATGACGAGGGCGAGGAGGGCGAGGATCAGCCACTGCCGGGTCAACAGGAAGCGGTACACCCCATGACGGTACAACCGCGTCATGGGGTGCATCGCGCAGGGGGTGGGGAAGGGGCCGTGCCCGGTGCTCAGACTTTGTCGATGATGCCCACCTTCCCTTCCGCACGGGCGCAGTGGCCGCCGCAGAACCAGTGCCCGTCGACCTCCACGCCCTGCCCGATGACCTGGACCCGGCAGTGCTCACAGATCGGCGCCATCCGGTGAATGGCGCAGGAGAAGCAGTCGAAGACATGAATCGCGCCCTGCGCGTGCACCTCGAAGGACATCCCGTAGTCGTTTCCGCATACCTCGCAACGTGCCATGCGCCACAGGGTGGGACGCGAGGGCGCCGGCGGGCGAGCGGCGGGCGGGCGAGTCGCTCCCGGTTCACTCCGATGACGGCGCGGCCGACGAGCCCTTCCGCGCCTCGGCCACGTCCCGCAGGAGATGGGTGAACGCGCTCTCCTCCAGGATCGGGGTGCCGAACGACTTGGCCTTCACCGTCTTCGACGTCGCCGCGTCCGGATCGTTGGTGACGAGCAGACTGGTCAGCCGGGAGACGCTGGTCGCCACGTGCAGGCCGGCCTCCACCGCCCGGTCCTCCAGCAGCTCGCGGTCGATCGAGGTGTCCCCGGAGAACGCCACCCGCATGCCCTGCATGAGGGGTTTGTCCTTCTCGTACCGTCCCGGGTTGGGATACGGGCAGGCCGGACGCTTACGCGCGGGGCGCCAGCTGGCCTGGCCGCCGCCGTACGGGGCCTGGTGGCCGATCCGGGGGGTGACGGGGGAGTCCGACCACTCGGTCAGCGCCCGGCACTCCAGCAGCGGCAGCCTGAGCCCGCCGCCCGCCGCCGCGTGCAGACTCGGGCGGAACGCCTCGGCCAGCACCCGGGCGTCGTCCAGCGCGTGGTGCGCGCGCTGCTGCACGACCCCGAAGTGCGCGGCCAGCGACTCCAGCTTGTGGTTGGGCAGCGGCAGCCGCAGCTCCTTCGAGAGCGCGATGGTGCACAACCGCTGCTGGACCGGGGCGATCACCGAGGCGCGCGCGTACTCCCGGGCGAGCATCGACCAGTCGAAGGCGGCGTTGTGCGCGACCAGGACCCGGCCGGTGAGCCGTTCGGAGAGCTGGGTGGCGATCTCCGGGAAGAGCGGGGCGCCTTCGAGCACGTCACTGGTCAACCCGTGGATCCACACGGGGCCGGGATCCCGCTCCGGGTTGACCAGGGTGTACCAGTGGTCCTCGACGTTGCCCTGCGCGTCCAGGCGGTAGACGGCGGCGGAGATTATCCGGTCGTCCCGTGCGAGGCCGGTGGTCTCCACGTCGACGACCGCGTACCCCTGCGGGTAGGCGGTCGGCCACGGTGCTGCGGTCTGGCGGTCGTCGAGCATGGTCACAGAGAATACGGGCCGCGACCGACAGTCCCCTATTCGGCCGTCACCCCCGGTCCCCCTCCGACGGCCCGGAGCCCGCCAGCAGCCCGTCCACCGGCGCCCGGAGCGAGGTGGCGAACAGTCGGCCGGGGTCGGCCGGGCGGGCCGGCGCGCGGGCCAGTGCCGGATCGCCGCCGGCCGTCGACTCGCCCCACAGATCGCCCTCGCCGGGTGACTGGACGGGGGACCGCTCCCGGTTCCGCTCCACCAGCAGGAAGCCGACGGTGTGGAACTGCACCGCCCGGACCGCGTCCGCCGCCCGAGCGCCGCGCAGCCCCGCGGCGTACACCTCATGGACGAGCGCCCGCTGCGCCGGCAGGAACATCCGTTCCGTCAGGCCCCGTTCGTGGACCATCGCGATCAGATGCGGCCGGGCGCGCAGTTCGCGGCGCAGCCCACGGGCCACAGAGAGGATCCGGGCGGCCGGGGCCCAGCCGGCGGGGCGCAGGGTGCCCATCTACGTCAACCCGTACGAGGACCTGGTGGCCGACACCGCCGACCGCAACTGGAACTCGGAGCGCCGCCTCGCGGACCTGGAGGCGGACGGCATCGTCGCCGAGGTCGTCTTCCCCAACACCATCCCGCCCTTCTTCCCCTCCGCCTCCCTGATGGCACCCGCACCCTCCCGGGCGGAGTACGAACAGCGCTGGGCCGGGCTGCGCGCCCACAACGGCTGGCCCACCGACTTCTGCGCGGCCGCGCCCGGCCGGCGCACGGGCGTCGCCCAGATCCTCCTCAACGACCCGCAGGAGGCGGCCCGTGAGGTCCGCCGCACCAACAACGCCGTGCTCACCGGCGGCATCCTGCTGCCCGGCGCCCCGCCCGGCTCCGGCGTCCCGGAGCTGCACTCCCCGGCCTACGACCCGCTCTGGGCGGTCTGCGCGGAGCTGGACGTACCGGTCAACCACCACGGCGGCTCAGCCTCGCCGCCGCTGGGCGACGAACCCGCGGCCCGCGCCGTCTTCATGGTGGAGACCGCCTGGTTCTCGCACCGGGCTCTGTGGCACCTGATCCAACCCCTGAAGGAGGTTCCAGCAGGCGCGACCAGCCCCGCGTTCACGCCGGTGGATCGGTACGGGTCTGGTGACGCCGCGAGGTGAGACCATCCCCGGATGAGCGATCCCCAAGCGCACCACGAACCGCACAGCACGGGTATGGGCGCACGGCTGAACTGGCTGCGCGCCGCCGTGCTCGGCGCCAATGACGGTGTGGTCTCCACCGCCGGTCTCGTCGTCGGCGTCGCCGGGGCCACCGATGACCGCAGCACCCTGCTGACCGCGGGCCTGGCCGGACTGCTGGCCGGGTCCATGTCGATGGCCGCGGGCGAGTACGTGTCGGTCTCCACCCAGCGCGACTCGGAGAAGGCCGCACTCGCCACGGAGGAGCGCGAGCTCCAGGAGACGCCGGAGGCAGAACTCGCCGAGCTCACCGGACTGCTGGAGGACAAGGGCCTGAGCCGCGAGGTCGCCCGCGAGGCAGCTGTCCAGCTCACCGAACGCGACGCGCTGCGCGCCCACGCAGAGGTGGAGCTGGGCATCGACCCGGACGACCTGACCAACCCCTGGCACGCGGCGGGCGCCAGCTTCCTGGCCTTCACGGTGGGCGCGCTGCTGCCGCTCCTGGCCATCGTGCTGCCCCCGACCTCGCTGCGACTGCTGGTCACCGTGCTCTCGGTGCTCGCCGCCCTCGCCCTGACGGGCTGGTGGAGCGCCCGGCTGGGGAACGCGGCGGTGAGCCCGGCGGTGCTGCGGAACATGGGCGGTGGAGCGGTGGCGATGGCGGTGACTTATGCGGCGGGGGAGTTGCTGGGGGCGGCGGGGGCGTAGGGCGTGTTCCTCAGCTCGGGCGCACGATGCGTTCGGGCGGGAAGAGGTCGTTCCCGATCGTCGGTGTGTCGCTGCCGAGGGTGATCGTAAGGGCGTCGAGACCTGCCAGGGGGGTCAGGTCGTACGGGCTCTCCCCGGGCGGGGCGAACAGGCTGAGCTGCGTCAGTGCGGACAGCTCCCGTAGCGGTTCGAGTCCGCGCTGGAGGTGACAGCGGCTGAGGGTGAGCGTGCGGAGGGAGGCCGGGCCGGTCAGTACGGCCAGGTCCAGACCCTCCATCGACTCCAGGCTGAGGCGATGCAGGCGGCCGAAGGCCCGTGTCCTGCACAGTTGTTGAAGCTGCGCCAGGCTGCGCAGGCCGAGCTGGTCCAGCTCGGTCCACTGTTCGATTCCCTCCAGGCTCAAGGCTTTGGCCTCCCAGAGAAGGGTCAGCGACTTGAGGTGTCGGCCCAGCGGCAGTTCACCGATGCTGCGCGCCCGGAGGTGGTTGCCCAGGGTCAGCGTGCGTACGTCTGTGAACGGCTCCAGTTGTTCCGCCGCCACGTCGGGATGCAGCCGGTTCAGAGTGAGCCAGATCAGCGGCAGGTCCGCCAGCGGGCTCAGATCACGGACCTGCGGGCACAGGCTGAGTCCCACCTCGGTGAGTGAGCGCATCGAGGCCATCGGGGTGATGTCGGTCAGGTCCTTGTTGTTGAAGACGAAGAGCTTCTCCATCCCACGGCGGAGGGTCAGCGGGGAGAGGTCCGCGTGGGCGCCGAGCAAGCGGATCGCGCGGGCCTCGGGCACGTATCGCAGTGCCGCCAGCTGCTCGGCAGTCGCTACCGACACGTGAACGGTGTCCCAGGCCCTCGCCGCGAGTACTTCCCGGGCGAAGGTGTCGGTGTCGAAACAACTCCAGGCCTCGCACAGGTGCGAGGCCACCGAGATCCGCTCGTCGTCCCGGTACCCCTTCACCACCTCGTACGCCGCATCGCCGCCCACCAGGGCCGCCGCCAGTACCACATAGCCCACAGCCCACTCATGCGACACCTCCTCAGGCCCCGGCAGCAGCTCAAGGACAACTTCCCCGAGGGCGGCCAGCCCCTCCGCCTCCTCGCGGCTGCGCGGCGGCAGCAGCTCCGCCGTCTGCCGCTGGACCTCGGCCCGCACGGCGGGATCCAGCTCCGGGGCGTGCTCCAGGCTCGCCGCCGCCAGCAGCACCAGCCGGTTGTGGTGCTTGCGGGTCTGGGTCGCCCGTCTCAGCAACTGCCGCAGCAGCCGCGCCCGTTCCTCGGCGCGGGCGTGGCCCACCGCCATCTGCACCACGTCGTGCCACTGGTCGTCGTGGGCGTGCTTGACGAGCACCCCGAAGTCCCGGGCCTCCACCGCCGCCTTGGCCCCCAGGTAGTCCTGGAACGTCCGGTGCACGAACCCGACCGCCCCCGGCGCGGGTTCCCTCAGCAGCCCGCTCCTGATCAGGAGGTGCGCGAACACGTCCTCCGGGCTGCCCCGGACCTGGGACATCGCCGTCAGCCACTCGGTCACCATCGCCAGGGCCTCTTCGTGGTCGGCCTCCGCCTGCCCGTTGCGGATCAGCCAGTACGCCAGCCGTTGGAGCAGCGCCGTCTGCTCGTCCCGGGTCAGGTCGACGCCCTCGACCCCGACGATGTCGCGTTCCGTGTCGCGCCGCACGAGCAGCATGTCCAGCGCGGCGTCGTACAACTCCTTCCGGGCGCGTGGAAGTTGCGTGCGCCGGTCCCGGTTCAGCGCGCACAGCAGTGCGCACATGAGCGGGTTCGTCGCGAGCCGGCCCAGGTCGCGCCGCGTCCCCACGGCGCGCCACAGGGAGGCCTCGTACCCGTCGAGCTGCTCGCGCTCCTCGTCGGAGACGCACTCGGAGTGCGCGGCCGTGTGCCAGTGCTCGATGAAGGCGCGGATGTCCTTCTTCCCCATCGCCATCAGGGAGTGCGCCTCGAATCCGGACCCGGACAGCCAGCTCTCCGGAACGGCGGACGGCCGGGTCGTCACCACGTACCGGGATTCCGGGTACGCCGCGATCAGGTCCTTCAGCCACTTCTCGGTACGCCGGCGCAGCCGCATCGGGACCTCGTCGACCCCGTCCACCAGCACCAGGCCGCGCCCCTCCGACAGCAGCCGGTCCGCCCAGCCCGAGGGCGCCGCGCCGTGCAACGGAACGCCCGCCGCGCGCAGGAAGTCCTCCGGGCCCGGCAGCCGCTCGTCCGAGGTGAACGCGCGCAGCCGCAGGACGAACGGCACGCAGCGGTTCCAGTCCGCCAGCTCACCGCGGAACGTCCGCCGGGCGGTGTTCACCGCGAGCCACTGCACCAGGGTGCTCTTGCCGGAGCCGGCCGGACCGCGCAGCAGCAGTCGTCTCGTCCCGGACAGCGCCTGCTCGACGGAGACCGTCACCACGGCCGGGTGCTCCACCCCGTCCTGCCGGACGGCCTCGCTGCTCACCGTCAGACTGATGTAGGCCGTCTCCAGCGGCCACTCACCCGCAGAGCGCCCCAGCGTCAGCCCGAACAGCCCCATCCGGCTGTGCGTCGCGGCCACGAACTCCGTGTACCGCCGCTCGAAGTCCAGTGCGCCCGCGTCCGCGCGCGGGCCGAGCCGGTCCCGTACGTCCTCCACCAGCGCCCGGGTCCGTCCGGCCTCGCGCACCTGCTCCACCGCCGCCCGCGCCATGAACGACGGCTCTGCGGTCAGCTGCTCCACGACGTGCGCGCAGCACCGCTCAAGCAGCTCCCGGTACAGCCCGGCCGCGTGCTCGGAAAGCCCCGCCGGGGGCGCCGGGAACCCGGCCCCCAGCCGCTCGGGGTCGAGGTTCACGGCGAACAGCCGGTCCGCCGTCAGCGCGCCCGCCGCCGCGAGGGTGTCCTTGACCGCTTCGACGGCCGCCAGCCGCTCGTGCTCCGGGAGGCCGGCGTACGAGGCCTCCAGCCGGCCGCCGAGCACCTTCGCCAGCCGGTCCGGCTTCGCCGGGCGGGGGAGCGGGCGCACCGGGTCCGGGACCAGTCCCGCGCCGGGCTTCGGCGCGAGCAGTGACTTGGCCACCGTGCCGAGCACCGTCGTCGCCAGCCTGACCAGCGCAACTTCCATACCCGCCACCGCAGTTCCTCCCCCTGTCGGACCCTGGTGGAGGGATCGTACGACGGCCGTGCTGTCAGAAGTCACCAAAGATTGCTGACGCCATGTCTCGCATACTTGTTGGTAACAACGTCTGTTCGCGGGCCGACCTGCGGCTCTACGGTGCTGATATGCCGACGAACCTGCCCGATGTAGTGCTCTGGTCCATACCGGCCTTCGTCCTGCTCACCGTCCTGGAAATGGCGCTCCACCACTTCCACCCCGACGAGGAGGCCGCCGGGTACGAGGGCAAGGACGCCGCCACCAGCATCACCATGGGGCTGGGCAGCCTGGTCTTCGACCTGCTGTGGAAGGTGCCCATCGTCGCCGTCTACACGGCGGTGTACGAGCTGACGCCGCTGCGCGTGCCCGTCCTGTGGTGGACCGTCCCGCTGATGCTGCTCGGGCAGGACTTTTTCTACTACTGGTCGCACCGGGGCCACCACGTCATCCGGATCCTCTGGGCCTGCCACGTGGTCCACCACTCCAGCCGGAAGTTCAACCTCTCCACCGCGCTGCGCCAGCCCTGGACCTCGCTGACCGTCTGGCCCTTCTACCTCCCGCTCATCGCCTGCGGCGTCCATCCGGCGGCGCTCGCCTTCTGCTCCTCGGTCAACCTCGTCTACCAGTTCTGGGTGCACACCGAACGCGTCGACAAGCTGCCCAGGCCCTTCGAGTACGTACTGAACACGCCCTCCCACCACCGGGTACACCACGCCTCCCA
Organism: Streptomyces sp. AW19M42; assembly: GCA_000470535.1. Taxonomy (GTDB): domain Bacteria; phylum Actinomycetota; class Actinomycetes; order Streptomycetales; family Streptomycetaceae; genus Streptomyces. The sequence goes on along the minus strand of CBRG010000128.1, from coordinate 33,472 downwards.
GGGCGGCTACCTCGACCGGAACTTCGGCGGCATCCTGATCGTGTGGGACCGCTGGTTCGGCTCCTTCACGGCGGAGACGGAACGGCCCGTGTTCGGGCTCACCAAGAACATCGACACCTTCAACCCGCTGCGGGTCGCCACCCACGAGTACGCCGCCATCGCCCGCGACGTGCGCGCCGCGGGCAGTTGGGGCGAGCGCGCCGGACGGGTCTTCCGCGGGCCCGGCTGGCAGCCCGCCACCCGGACGGCCGCCCCCGTCACGCCTGCCACTGCCACCCCGGCCGCCGCTCCCGCGCGCGAGCGCACCGGATGAGCGCCGCCGGGCCGCTGACGAACGCCGGACCGTTCCCGGACCGGCGGGAGCGTCTCGTACGCCCCCTGCTCCTCGCCTTTTTCGCCGTCTGCGCCGCCGACCTCGTCGCGGTCCTCACCGACAGCGGCCTCGCGCACCTCGTCGCCAAGCCGCTGCTGATGCCGCTGCTGGCCGGGTACGCCGCCGCCCGGCGCGGGCCCCGGCCGCTGATCGCCGCACTGCTCTGCGGCTGGGTGGGTGACACGTTCCTGCTGGCCGACGCCGATGCCGCCTTCCTCATCGGGATGGGCGGCTTCGCGGCCGGACACCTCTGCTACCTCAGGCTCTTCGGACGGGCCCGTGGCCCGCTGCTGCCCGCAGTCCTCTACGCGGTCGTCCTGGGCGCCTTCCTCGCCCTGATCTGGCAGGGGCTGCCGGCCGGTCTGCGGTTGCCGCTGTCCGGCTACAGCCTGCTGCTCACGGCCATGGCCTACCGGTCCCGCGTGCTCGGCCGGTGCGCGGCGGCCGGCGGCGCGCTCTTCCTGCTCTCCGACGCCCTGATCGCCACCGGCATCGCGGACCGGCCGCAGCTGCCCGCCCCCGACTTCTGGGTCATGCTCACCTATGTGGCGGCCCAGCTCCTGCTGACCCTGGGAGCGCTGGCCCCGGGTGCTCGACGGCTGGGCGCCGGCCCCGGTGCGTACCGTGGACGGCGTAGCGGCATCTGAGATCAGCGAGGACTCCCAGGCGTGCGTGCCACCGTCATCCACACCCCCCCCACGGCATCCGCGTGCGGGAGGTCCCGGACCCGGCGATCCAGCAGCCCACCGATGTGGCGCTGTGGGTCCTGCGGGCCTGTATCCGCGGCAGCGATTTGTGGGCCCACCGAGGTGAGTGCGCCCGCAAGCCCGGCGAGGGGTTCTCCCCAGGCCGTTCAGGCTCTGGTGGGGCATCGGCCACGCGTTCCTCGGGATCGTCGAGGAGGCCGGCTCCGGCGTCAAAGGCTTCGCCGTCGGCGACCTGGCCGTCGCCCCCTTCGTCCGGTCCGACGGGGCCTGACGGCCTCCTGGTCAAGCTGCCGGCCTCCGACGACCGCCCGCTCACCGCGCTGCCGGCCCTCTCCGACGTCCCAGGCACCGGCCACCACGCGGTGGTCGGCGCCGGGGTGCAGCTGTCCGGCGTCATCGACCCGTCGCCCGTCTTCGACCTCGCCATCGGCCTCGACGACGTACCGGCCGGCTACTAGGCGATGGACGAGCGCACGGCGCTGAAGGTCCTCATCAAGCCGTGAGCCGGTGAGGCCGGTGCGGGGGCCGGTGCGATCGCCGGCTCCCGCACCGGACCCGCTACCAGCGGACCGCGTCCAGGGCGTCCACCACACCGGCCCCGTAGAAGCCGTTGCGGTTCTTGCCGCCCTCGCAGACCGCGTCGACGGTGCCGTCACCGTCGATGTCGTACGGGTCGCCGCACGCCGTGGCGTCCGCCTCCGCCGTCAGCAGCGCCTTCACCGCGAACGCGGAGGCGTACGGATGCCTCGACTTGATCAGCGCCACCACGCCCGCCACGTGCGGGGAGGCCATCGACGTACCCGCCATGTAGCCGTACTCGCCGCCCGGCAGCGTGGACAGGATCAGACCGTTCGTCGCGGGGAGCTCGGGGGGCTGGTAGGCCGTCGAGTCACCGCCCGGGGCGGCCACGTCGATGACGCCGTTCCCGTAGTTCGAGTACGAGGCCTTCAGGCCCTTCGCACCCGTCGCCGAGACCGTCACGACACCCGGCAGCATCGTCGGGATGTCGAAGCACTTCTTCGGGTCGATCGTCCGGGTGGTGGTGTCGCCGTCGTTCGGGCTGCCCGAGTCCTCGATCGTGTCGGCCGCCAGGTCCTCGGCCGAGTTGCCCGACGCGGCGACGTTGACCGTGCCCCTGCGCTCCGCGTACCGGGTGGCACGGGCGACCGCCTCGACCAGTGCGCCCTGGTCCGGGTCGTCCTTGCAGTTGTACATCCACGGGTCTGTGTAATAGCTGTTGTTGGTGACGTCGACACCGTGGTCTGCCGCCCACATGAAGCCGCAGACGACGGACTCGGTGTAGAAGTACCCGTCCGGGTTCGCCACCTTGATACCGGCGACCTTCACCCCCGGAGCGACGCCCGTCACCCCGATGCCGTTCTTCGCCGCGGCTATGGTGCCCGCGACATGGGTGCCGTGCGGGCTCTCACCGGCGTTCGGCCGCCAGGAGCCGGGCGTGGTGTCCGGAGCGCCGGTCACACAGTTCGCCGAGGCGGCCGGGTCGAAGTTGGGCGCGAGGTCCGGATGCGTGTCGTCGACACCCGTGTCGATGACCGCGACCGTGACCTTCCGGCTGCCCAGTGACTTCTGGTGCGCCTTGTCCGCCTTGATGGCCGGCAGGTCCCACTGCAGCGGCTCCATCGGGTCCTGGTCCGCCGTCGCCCGCGCCGCGGCGGTCCGCTCCTGCTGGGCGGTGAGCGGCTGCTCGACCCCGATGTCCTTGGTGGCCTGCGGGACGATCGGGTTGGTGCGGGTGGCGCCCGCCGAATCCACGCCCCTGACCCTGCGGACGGACTGCGCGAATTCCGGGTTCTGCGAGTGGACGACGAGGACACCGATCCGGTCGTAGGCGATCACCACCGTGCCGCCTGCCCGCTCCACGGCCTTGCGCACCTGCTTGACGGTGCCGGGACCGCCCCGCGTGTTCACCACGTACGACAGTTTCGGTCCGTCCGCCGGCACCGCCGCCGCGGTCCGGCCGTCCACCGCGGAGGCGGACGCGGAACCCGTCGGCAGAAAGCCGAGCGAGACGGTGAGGGCCAATCCGACGGGCAGCGCCAGCGCGCGTGTCCGTCCGGATCTCAGATGAGCCATGGGGTCTCCACTTCATCCGTGCCAGTCGACCGGACACGGGCGTGTCCAGTCGCGTACATGACCAGTGAAGCTATCGCTGATCATCCCGGCTCATCAACGAGTTCAGGAGAACCCGTCCCCACCGGGGCGCCCGAAGGGGTGACCCGGGGCCGGCGGAAGAGTGCGCACATGCGTTGAACCGCTTCGCCGCGGGCCGCGTGCCGTTGTCGGGGGGAGGTGCACCATCACCCCCGATACCGAAGTCCCCAGTGACATCCACCGTCCCCACTACCACCGCACCCGCGTCGCGAGGAGATTCCGTGGCTACCGATGGACCGCCGCCCGAGGGCAGTACGGAGACAGGGCCGGCCCAGCCCACGACCGAGGCCTTCGTCGCGGAGCAGGAGAGCGCGGAATTCGGCGAACTGCGCCGCTCGTACCGCTCGTTCGCCTTCCCACTGACCATCGCTTTCATCCTCTGGTACCTGCTGTACGTACTGCTGTCCAACTACGCCGGCGGCTTCATGGGCACCAAGGTGTACAGCAACTTCAACGTTGCCTTCGTCTTCGGCCTCGCCCAGTTCCTCACCACCTTCCTCATCGCCTGGTTCTACTCGCGGCATGCCAACGCGAAGCTGGACCCGAAGGCCGAGGCCATCAAGTCCCGTATGGAGGCCGACGTATGAGCGCCGCGTACCACTCCCACACCGCCGTACTCGCCGCCTCCTCCACCACCGAGCACCGGCCGCTGATCATCACGCTCTTCGCGGTCTTCGTCGCGGCGACGCTCGGCATCACCGTCTGGGCCGGCCGGCAGACCAAGAGCGCCTCCGACTTCTACGCCGGCGGACGGCAGTTCACCGCCTTCCAGAACGGACTCGCGGTCTCCGGCGACTACATGTCCGCCGCCTCGTTCCTCGGCATCGCCGGGGCCATCGCCCTCTTCGGCTACGACGGCTTCCTCTACTCGATCGGCTTCCTCGTCGCCTGGCTGGTCGCCCTGCTGCTGGTGGCGGAACCGCTGCGCAACTCGGGCCGCTACACCATGGGTGATGTGCTCGCCTACCGGATGCGGCAGCGCCCCGTGCGCACCGCGGCGGGCATCTCCACCATCATCGTCTCGATCTTCTACCTGCTGGCGCAGATGGCCGGCGCGGGTGTGCTGGTCTCCCTGCTCCTCGGCATCACCAGCGACGCCGGAAAGATCCTCGTCGTTGCGCTGGTCGGCGTACTGATGATCGTCTACGTCACCATCGGCGGCATGAAGGGCACCACCTGGGTGCAGATGGTCAAGGCCGTGCTGCTCATCGCGGGTGCCATCCTGATGACCTTCATGGTGCTGTGGAAGTTCGACTTCAACGTCTCGGACCTGCTGGGCACCGCCGCGGAGAAGAGCGGCCACGGCGCGTCGTTCCTGGAGCCCGGACTCAAGTACGGCGCCACCAGCACCTCGAAGCTGGACTTCCTCTCCCTCGGCCTCGCCCTGGTGCTGGGCACCGCCGGCCTGCCGCACATCCTGATCCGCTTCTACACGGTGCCGACCGCCAAGGCCGCCCGTAAGTCGGTCAACTGGGCCATCGGCATCATCGGCGCCTTCTACCTGATGACGATCGCGCTCGGATTCGGCGCCGCGGCCCTCATCGGACCGAAGGAGATCATCGCGAAGAACCCGGCGGGCAACGCGGCGGCCCCGCAGCTCGCCGAGTACCTCGGCGGGGTCGGCTCCACCGGCGGAGCCGTCATGCTCGCCGTCATCTCCGCCGTCGCCTTCGCCACCATCCTCGCCGTCGTCGCGGGCCTCACCCTCGCCTCCTCGTCCTCCTTCGCCCACGACATCTACGCCAACGTCATCCGCAAGGGGAAGGCCAGCGAGAAGGAGGAGATGCGGGCCGCCCGCTGGGCCACCGTCTTCATCGGCGCGGCCGCGATCCTGCTGGGCGCCTTCGCCCGCGACATGAACGTCGCCGGTCTGGTGGCGCTCGCCTTCGCCGTCGCCGCATCGGCCAACCTGCCCACGCTCCTGTACAGCCTCTTCTGGAAGCGCTTCACCACCCAGGGCGCGCTGTGGTCGATCTACGGCGGTCTGGCCAGCTCGGTGATCCTGGTGCTGTTCTCGCCGGTCGTCTCCGGCAACGAGAAGACCTCGATGTTCAAGGGCGTCGACTTCGCCTGGTTCCCGCTGGAGGACCCCGGCCTGATCTCGATCCCGCTGGGCTTCCTGCTCGGCTGGATCGGGTCCCTCCTGTCGAAGGAGGAGCCGGACAAGGGCAAGTACGCCGAGCTGGAGGTCAAGTCCCTCACCGGCATCGGAGCCCACTGAGAGCAGGAGTCCACCCAGGAGTTCGCCTCTCGCACCGATCCTCTGCCGCGGCCGCGTCGTAGAGTCCTACGACGCGGCCGCGGCGTACCTCGTGTCAAACGGGCCCCTGTGATGTCACCCGCCTCGCGTAGTCTCGAAAGAGTAAGTAACCGCAACCGGGAATTCAGCCGGAGGAGGGGGCCCACCATGCTCATCGACACCTTCGACCGGGTCGCCACCGACCTGCGCGTGTCACTCACCGACCGGTGCAATCTGCGCTGTACGTACTGCATGCCGGAGGAAGGCCTGCAGTGGCTGGCCAAGCCGGACCTGCTGAGTGACGACGAGATCGTCCGGCTCGTCCGCATCGCCGTCACGCAGCTCGGCATCACCGAAGTCCGCTTCACCGGCGGGGAACCGCTGCTGCGCCCCGGACTCGTCTCCGTCGTCGAACAGTGCGCGGCCCTGGAGCCCCGCCCGAAGATGTCGATCACCACCAACGGGATCGGGCTGAAGCGGACGGCCGCGGCGCTCAAGGCCGCAGGGCTGGACCGGGTCAACGTATCGCTGGACACCCTGCGCCCCGACGTGTTCAAGACCCTCACCCGCCGTGACCGCCACCACGACGTCCTGGCCGGCCTCGAAGCCGCCCGGGACGCCGGGCTCACCCCGGTCAAGGTCAACACCGTCCTGATGCCGGGGCTCAACGACGACGAGGCACCCGACCTGCTCGCCTGGGCCGTGGACAACGCCTACGAGCTCCGCTTCATCGAGCAGATGCCGCTCGACGCACAGCACGGCTGGAAGCGCGACGGAATGATCACAGCGGGTGACATCCTCCAGTCCCTGCGCACCCGCTTCGAGCTCACCCCCGAGGGCGGGGACGAGCGCGGCTCCGCCCCCGCGGAGCGTTGGCTGGTCGACGGCGGACCGCACCGGGTCGGCGTCATCGCCTCCGTCACCCGGCCGTTCTGCCGGGCCTGCGACCGTACCCGGCTCACCGCCGACGGACAGGTGCGCACCTGTCTGTTCGCCCGTGAGGAGACCGACCTGCGCGGCGCGCTGCGGTCGGACGCGCCGGACAGCGAGATCGCCCGGATCTGGCGGCTCGCGATGTGGGGCAAGAAGGCCGGCTCCGGCCTGGACGACCCCTCCTTCCTCCAGCCCGACCGCCCGATGTCGGCGATCGGCGGGTAGCGCGCCGGGGGCGGGGCCGTCAGGTGGGCGACTCCCACTCCTTCAGCGTCACCACGTCCTTGAGGAAGCCCCGCACACCCAGGAACGAGGACAGGTGCTCCCGGTGCTCGTCACAGGCCAGCCAGGTCTTGCGGCGGTCCGGGGTGTGCAGCTTCGGGTTGTTCCACGCGAGCACCCACACGGCGTCGGCACGACAGCCCTTGGCGGAACAGACGGGGGCTTCGGCAGCGCTCTCGGCCGCGGATTCAGGGGAGTTCACGGACTCAACCCTAGGGCCTGTCGTCAAACTGCCGTCGTCGCCCGGAGGGCGGCCGCGCGGCGGCAGGTGCGGGAGCGAGAGTGCGTGCCGGGCGTCGCGACGGGGCGAACCGTGGCTGACGCGGCACTGGATCCTCCCGGGCATCCCGAGAGGCACTGGGCCGACCGCGGAGGCGGCCGACCCGAACGCATCCCCTGCCGGAGAAATGGCGACGCCGAGCAGCCACGGGGGGAGCTGCCCGGCGTCGGTCCGTCGCTCCGACGGGGGATGCGGAGCGCTTTTGAAGTATGTCACGCAGACAGGGGTGCGGGGCACTGGAACTTCATGATTGATCTGAGCTTTTCTTGAGCTTGGACCCACCGGAAAACCGGTCCGTATCCGGGTGAACCGGGTCAGCTGTGACCCTGCGGATCAGAGGAACGGAAGGCCTGCTCCGCCTCCGGGCCCGGTTCGGCATGACCTGCCACCGGCGCGGCGCCGAGCGCGAGCCGCGTCGGGGCCGGGACGAAGGTGGAGGGCAGCGAGGGGGAGTTCTCCCGGCCCGCGTTGGCGATGACGACGGCGATGTACGGGAGCAGAACGCCCAGCGCCAGCCCCACGATCGCCACATAGCGCTCCACGTTCCACAGGGCCGCCGCGGCGACCACCGAGACCGTGCGCACGGACATCGAGATCACGTAACGGCGCTGCCTGCCGCGCACATCCTCCGCGAGCCCCTGCCTGGCCCCCGTGATCCGGAAGACCTCGGAACCGCTCTGCTTGCCCATCCCGCCTCCACCCATCTTCCCCGCGCTCGCGTCTTCCCTGAGCTCGCGCACGAAGCCGGGGGAGACCCCGTTCCCACGTCGGACGCTCCCCGGATCCGGACCGCTCCCACGGTACGCCCGGCATCCAGCACGTTCGAGACCGGGGCGCGCCACGATCCCGCTCGCCGCACGTACGGACCCCTCCGGCATGCGGTGAGCGCATCCAGGCCGGAGACTGATCGGACATCGCGACACCGCGTCGCACGAGGAGGCGGTATGAGCTGGTTGTGGGCAATCATCGTGGGCCTGGTTCTCGGCCTGATCGCGAAGGCGATCCTGCCGGGGAAGCAGGAGATCCCACTCTGGCTGACGGTCATTTTCGGCATGATCGGCAGCATCCTCGGCAATGCTGTCGCCACCTGGATCGGTGTCAACGACACCAAGGGCATCGACTGGACGCGCCATGTGCTCCAGCTGATCGGCGCCGTGGTGGTGGTCGGGGTCGGGGACATGCTGTGGGCATCGATCCGAGGCAGTAGGCGACAGAAAACCTGAGCGACTGAGCCTCAGCGCCTCAGCGCCTGAGCATCGAACGGCTGCGGCCGGTCACGCGTGATGCGTGACCGGCCGCAGTGCTCCCCGACCCGGCTCAGCCCGCCGTGACCTCGATGGCCGCGAGGTTCTTCTTGCCCCTGCGCAGCACCAGCCAGCGCCCGTGCAGCAGTTCCTCGCGCGCCGGTGCCGCCTCGCCGTCGGTGACCTTGACGTTGTTCACGTACGCGCCACCCTCCTTGACCGTGCGACGCGCGCCCGACTTGCTCGGCGCCAGTCCGACCTCCACCAGCAGGTCCACCAGCGGACCCAGCTCGGTGACCCGGGCGTGCGGCACCTCGGAGAGCGCCGCGCCCAGCGTCGCCTCGTCCAGCTCACCCAGCTCACCCTGGCCGAACAGGGCCTTCGACGCGGCGATGACCGCGGCGCACTGGTCCGCGCCGTGCACCAGCGTCGTCAGCTCCTCGGCCAGCGCGCGCTGCGCGGAGCGGGCCTGCGGCCGCTCCTCCGTGACCTTCTCCAGCTCCTCCAGCTCGGCGGGGCTCAGGAAGCTGAGGATGCGCATGTAGCGCGAGATGTCCCGGTCGTCCACGTTCAGCCAGAACTGGTAGAACGCGTACGGCGTCGTCATCTCCGGATCGAGCCAGACGGCACCGCTCTCGGACTTGCCGAACTTGGTCCCGTCCGCCTTCGTCATCAACGGCGTCGCCAGCGCGTGCACCTCGGCGCCCGGCTCCAGGCGGTGGATCAGGTCCAGACCCGCGGTGAGGTTGCCCCACTGGTCGCTGCCGCCCTGCTGGAGGGTGCAGCCGTGCCGCCGGTACAGCTCCAGGAAGTCCATGCTCTGGAGCAGCTGGTAGCTGAACTCGGTGTAACTGATGCCCTCGTCGGACTCCAGGCGGCGGGCGATGGACTCCTTGGTGAGCATCTTGTTGACCCGGAAGTGCTTGCCGATGTCCCGCAGGAACTCGATCGCGGACATGCCCGCGGTCCAGTCCAGGTTGTTCACCATGACCGCGGCGTTGTCGCCCTCGAAGGACAGGAACGGCTCGATCTGGGACCGCAGCCGCGACACCCAGGCGGCGATGGTCTCCGGGTCGTTCAGCGTGCGCTCCGCGGTCGGCCGTGGGTCGCCGATCTGACCGGTGGCCCCGCCCACCAGGGCGAGCGGCCGCAGCCCGGCCTGCTGGAGCCGGCGCATGGTGAGCACCTGCACGAGATGGCCGACGTGCAGACTCGCCGCGGTGGGGTCGTAGCCGCAATAGAACGTGACGGGACCGTCCGCGAGAGCCTTGCGCAGTGCGTCCTCGTCAGTGGACTGGGCGAACAGCCCGCGCCACTTCAGCTCGTCGACGATGTCCGTCACGGTTCCGTGTCTCCTCAGCTACGTGTATCGATACGTGGATCGAAAGGCATCGGCCAGTCTAAGGGCTGTCCCGTCAGCCCCTGGCGGGCGCGCGAAGCCGGCTACGGCACCTCGCCGCGTTGCCGGAACGCCCGAATGCGTCCGGTGTGCGGACGGCCCTCCGCCTTGCGACGCACCACGTCTGACGCCGCGCGCTGATCCACGCAGGGAGCGTGGGACAGCCCTTCGCCGGGTCACACGCCCCGGCTCACCGAGCTCATGTTGAAGTCCGGGATGCGCAGCGCGGGCATCGCGGCCCGGGTGAACCAGTCGCCCCACTCGCGCGGCAGTGTCTTCTCGGTGCGCCCCGCCTCCGTGGCCCGCGACAGCAGGTCCACCGGGGACTCGTTGAAGCGGAAGTTGTTCACCTCACCGACCACCTCGCCGCCCTCCACGAGATACACCCCGTCCCGGGTCAGCCCGGTCAGCAGCAACGTCGCCGGGTCGACCTCGCGGATGTACCACATACAGGTCAGCAGCAGTGCGCGGCCGCTCGTCGCGGCCACCATCTCCTCCAGCGACCGCTCGCCGCCGCCCTCCAGGACCAGGTTGTCGATCGCCGGGGCGAGCGGCAGCCCCGTCAGGCCCGCCGTGTGCCGGGTCGTCGTCAGCTGCTCCAGCCGCCCGTCCCTGATCCAGTCGGTACGGGTCAGCGGCAGCCCGTTGTCGAAGACCGAGGCGCCGTCACCGGAGGAGTGCGCGATGACGAACGGCGCGGACTCGATCCCCGGAGCATGCGGGTCGCTGCGCAGCGACAGCGGCAGCGGGGACAGCGTGTCCCCGAGCCGGGTGCCGCCGCCCGGCTTGGAGAACACCGTCCGGCCCTCGGCGGCGTCCCGGGCGGTCGAGGACCACAGCTGGTAGATCAGCAGATCGGCTACGGAGGTCGGCGGCAGCAGCGTCTCGTACCGTCCGGCCGGCAGCTCGACACGGCGCTCCGCCCAGCCCAGCCGCCGGGCCAGCTCGGCGTCCAGCTCCCCAGGGTCGACGTCCTTGAAGTCGCGGGTCGCACGCCCCGCCCAGGCCGAGCGCGAGCGGTCGGGCGACTTGGCGTTCAGCTCCAGGGTGCCGTTCGGCTGGTCGTGGCGCAGCCGCAGCCCGGTCGACGTACCCAGGTAGGTCGAGGTCACCTCGTGGTTCGCGAAGCCGTACAGCTCCCGGCCACCGGCCCTGGCCCGCGCGAAGGCGTCCCCGAGGGCGGGAGCGAACGCCGCGAACACGTCGGAGTCCGTCTCCGCCGGCGCGTCGGTGAAGTCGGGGGAGGACGGCACCCCGGTGACGAGCGGCTGCGCGTCCTCGGCCGGCCCGGCCCCGCGCGCGGCGGCCTCGGCGGCCCGCACCAGCGGCTCAAGGTCGTCGGTGGTGACGGCGGACCGGGACACCACGCCGGATGCGGTGCCCTCTGCCCCGTCGACCGTGGCGATGACGGTCAGGGTCCGGCCCCGGGTCACCCCGTTCGTGGTGAGCGCGTTGCCCGCCCAGCGCAGGTTGGCCGACGACCCCTCGTCGGCGATGACCACACAGCCGTCGGCGGTGGACAGTTCGAGAGCGCGCTCGACGATCTCGTACGGCTTGCTGACGCGGCTCATCGTCCGGCCTCCTGCGTCGTAGTGAGACTGTGCTGCCCCGGGGGGCGACCCCCGGACCCCCAGCCGGTTGCGTGCGCGCCGTTCATCGTCCGGCCTCCTGCGTCGTATTGAGGATGTTCACGCCTCGGAAGAGGGCAGAGGGGCAGCCGTGCGAGACGGCCGCGACCTGGCCCGGCTGGGCCTTGCCGCAGTTGAAGGCGCCGCCCAGGACGTAGGTCTGCGGACCGCCGACCTTCTCCATCGAGCCCCAGAAGTCCGTCGTCGTCGCCTGGTAGGCGACGTCGCGCAGCTGCCCGGCCAGCCTGCCGTTCTCGATCCGGAAGAACCGCTGCCCGGTGAACTGGAAGTTGTACCGCTGCATGTCGATGGACCACGACCGGTCACCGACCACGTAGATCCCGCGCTCCACCCCGCCGATCAGATCGTCGGTGGACAGTCCGCCGGGATCCGGCGCCAGCGACACGTTCGCCATCCGCTGCACGGGGACATGGCCGGGTGAGTCCGCGTAGGCGCACCCGTTGGACCGGCCCAGATCCGTCAGCTTCGCGATCCGGCGGTCCAGCTGGTAACCGACCAGCGTGCCGTCCTTCACCAGGTCCCACGACTGGGCCTCGACGCCCTCGTCGTCGTAACCGATCGTCGCGAGCCCGTGCTCGGCCGTGCGGTCGCCCGTCACGTTCATCACGGGGGAGCCGTACGCCAGCTTCCCCAGCTTGTCGAAGGTGGCGAACGAGGTCCCGGCGTACGCCGCCTCGTACCCCAGCGCCCGGTCCAGCTCCGTGGCGTGCCCGATCGACTCGTGGATGGTCAGCCACAGGTTCGACGGGTCGACGACCAGGTCGTACGTCCCCGCCTCGACGCCCGGCGCCCGCATCTTCTCGGCCAGCAGCCCCGGAATCCGCTCCAGCTCCGCGTTCCAGTCCCAGCCGGTCCCGGTCAGGTACTCCCAGCCGCGCCCCACCGGCGGCGCGATCGTGCGCATCGAGTCGAACTCACCGCTCGTCGCGTCCACCGCCACCGCGGTGAACTGCGGATGCAGCCGGACCCGCTGCTGCGTGGTGACCGTGCCCGCCGTGTCCGCGTAGAACTTGTTCTCGTGGACGGTCATCAGTGAGGCGTCCACATGCGCGACGCCCGCCGCCCCCAGAAGCCGGCCGCTCCACTCGGCGAGCAGCCCCGCCTTCTCCTCGGCCGGCACGTCGAACGGGTCGATCTCGTACGCCGAGACCCAGCTCCGCTCCCCGTACACCGGCTCGTCCGCCAGCTCGACGCGCTCGTCGGAGCCCGCCGCCGCGATCACCTTCGCCGACAGCTTCGCCATCGCGACGGCCTGCGAGGCCACCCTCGCCGCCGCGTCCATCGTCAGGTCCACCCCGGAGGCGAAACCCCACGCCCCGCCGTGCACCACCCGCACCGCGTACCCGAGGTCCGTGCTGTCCGACGCCCCGGCCGGGCGGGCGTCCCGCAGCCGCCAGGTGGCGCTGCGCACCCGCTCGAAGCGGAAGTCCGCGTGCACGGCCCCGAGCGCCCGCGCGCGGGCGAGCGCCGCGTCGGCCAGCGGCCTCAGCGGAAGGGCCAGGAACGACTGATCTACCTCATGGGGCACGAGCGGCCTCTCCTCTGCGTCACATACCCTCGGTTCTTTTACGGGCAGTGAAGCACGGCCGGAGGGGCGGCACAGCCGAATTGCGGCCGGGCCGGGGCCGGAACTGCACTGTAGGAACCCGACAGCGCCCGGGGGAAGGCGCTGTCAGAGGCCGATTGCTCGGGAAGCGGGTGGTACCGATAGGTTTTTCGAGGTATCCGACAGCTATGGAAAGGGTGATCCGTTGAGCCGCTCGGTTCTCGTCACCGGAGGAAACCGGGGCATCGGCCTCGCCATCGCCCGCGCTTTCGTCGACAACGGCGACAAGGTCGCGATCACCTTCCGCTCCGGCGAGCCGCCCCAGGCCCTCACCGAGGCCGGTGTTCTCGCGGTCCGCTGCGACATCACCGACGCCGAGCAGGTGGAGCAGGCCTACAAGGCGATCGAGGAGAAGCACGGCAATGTGGAGGTGCTGGTGGCCAACGCCGGTATCACCAAGGACCAGTTGCTGATGCGGATGACCGAGGAGGACTTCACGTCCGTACTCGACACCAACCTCACCGGTACCTTCCGGGTCGTCAAGCGCGCCAACCGCGGCATGCTGCGCGCCAAGAAGGGCAGGGTCGTCCTCATCTCCTCCGTCGTCGGCCTCCTCGGCTCGGCGGGGCAGGCGAACTACGCCGCGTCCAAGGCCGGCCTGGTCGGCTTCGCCCGGTCCCTCGCCCGTGAGCTGGGCTCGCGGAACATCACCTTCAACGTCGTCGCACCCGGCTTCGTCGATACGGACATGACGCAGGCGCTCACCGAGGAGCAGCGCAAGGGCATCGTCGCCCAGGTGCCGCTCGCGCGGTACGCGCAGCCCGCGGAGATCGCCGCCGCGGTGCGCTTTCTCGCCTCCGACGACGCGTCGTACATCACTGGAGCCGTCATCCCTGTTGACGGCGGATTGGGCATGGGTCACTGATCACCATGAGCGGAATTCTCGACGGCAAGCGCATCCTCATCACCGGGGTGCTGATGGAGTCGTCCATCGCGTTCCACGCCGCGAAGGTGGCCCAGGAGCAGGGCGCGGAGGTCATCCTGACCGCCTTCCCGCGGCCCACGCTGACCGAGCGCATCGCCAAGAAGCTGCCCAAGCCGGCCAAGGTCATCGAGCTGGACGTGACCAACGCCGAGCACCTGGACCGGCTGGCCGGTCTGGTGCAGGAGGAGCTCGGTTCGCTCGACGGCGTCGTCCACTCCATCGGCTTCGCGCCGCAGGACGCGCTCGGCGGCAACTTCCTCAACACCCCGTTCGAGTCGGTCTCCACGGCGATGCACGTCTCGGCGTTCTCGCTGAAGTCGCTCGCCATGGCGTGCAAGCCGCTGATGAGCGAGGGCGGTTCGATCGTCGGACTCACCTTCGACGCACAGTTCGCCTGGCCGCAGTACGACTGGATGGGCCCGGCCAAGGCCGCGCTGGAGGCCACCTCCCGCTACCTCGCCCGTGACCTGGGCAAGGACGGTATCCGCTGCAACCTGATCTCGGCGGGACCGATCGGTTCCATGGCGGCCAAGTCCATCCCGGGCTTCGGCGAGCTCGCCGCGGTGTGGGACACCCGTGCGCCGCTGGCGTGGGACATGAAGGACCCGGAGCCGGCCGGCCGCGGCATCGTCGCGCTGCTCTCGGACTTCTTCCCGAGGACCACGGGCGAGATCGTCCACGTCGACAGTGGCGTGCACATGATCGGCGCCTGACCCTCGTACGGCAGCGTTCCCGGAACGGCCGCGCAGCACCTCCCTGGAGGTGTTGCGCGGCCGTTCCCCGTGTTCCGCCGGGCCTCTCGGCGCTCAGGTCGAAAACCTGGTCGATCCACCGCAGAATGTGGAGGAACCGGACTTCAGGTCAGACCGAGTGCCTTCTCTCCGGTTCGGGCCGGGCCCGTGCGCCCGGCCCGAACCGGAGAAGGTGGCCCCAGGGGAGGAGATCGCTGTGCGCGGCCCACGTCACCGAACCCGGTCCGTGCTGGCGGCCTCCACGGTCGTCGCCGGACTGCTCGTCCCGGGCGCCCTGTACGCGGCCGGGCACGTCGGAGCCGCCGGAGTGGCCGCACCGCCCGAGCCCGGACCCTCCGGCGCCGAATGCCGTACGGCGGTCCACGGCTCCCGGGTCATCGCCTACTGCCACAACCCGTACCCGTCCAGCGATCGGGTGCAACTGCACACCGACTGCGCCCGCTGGTGGGACGTCGACGCGGACTCCAGGCCGGTCGCCGTCGGACCGGGGCGGACGGTGCGGCTGGACGACCGCTGCTGGAAGGAGGTCGGCTCCGCCTGGGTCACCCACTCGAACGAGACCCGCCCGGCGACCTGACCCGGTGCGGAGCCGGCCTCATGTCTCAGACCCGGTCCGCCAGGCAGTTGAGCGCGTGGCTCGCGGCCTCCGCCGCCGCCGTCTCCGCGTCACCGGCGCGGATCGCCTCGACCAGCCGCCCGTGGTCCATGTGGTTCTCCGGCCGCAGCTCATGACCGACGTCGTCCCGGACGTGTTCCCGCAGGAGGTCACCCAGGTCGGCGTAGAGCCCGGTCAGTACGTCATTGTGGGAGGCGGCCACGACGGCCAGATGCAGGGTCGCGTCCGCCGCCACGAAGGCCTCGGCATCCCCAGCGGCCCAGGTCTCCTCCCGGCGCCGCATGAGCGCGTCCAGCTGCTTCAGGTCCCGGTCGGTGCGCCGGGCGGCGGCCAGCCGCGCGGCCGACGACTCCAGCGTCGAGCGCAGCTCGGCGACATGGCGCGGATCGGCGGACGCGAACCGGCGGTGCATCACCCCGGCCAGCTCGCTGGTGGCGGCCACATAGGTGCCCGAGCCCTGCCGGATGTCGAGCAGGCCGTTGTGCGCGAGCGCGCGCACCGCCTCGCGCACGGTGTTACGGGCCACCCCCAGCTGCTCGACCAGCTCGGGTTCGGTGGGGATGCGCGAGCCCACGGGCCACTCGCCCGAGGTGATCTGGTTCCTCAGCTGGGCAATCACCTGGTCGGCGAGTGCCGAACGCCGCGGGGACGTCAGCGACATGGTGCTCCTTGCTCGGGTGTCCGGGGCCGGGACTGTGTTCTCGGCGGTCGCGCCGCTCCCGGGGTGTCCGCATGGTCTCAGAGGATTGACGAGGATTGGACAATCAATCATCCCATGATTCTATGATGGCCCCATGCGTGACGACGAAACCCTTCCCCAGACCCCGACCGGGACGCTGAGCTCCGCCACTCCGACGGCCTCCGGAACCGACGCCCCCGCCGCCCCGGCCGGTCCCGCGGCGTGGCTGCTCCGTCTGGTCACCGTCGGACTCGTCCTCACCGCGCTCAACCTCCGCCCCGCCATCACCAGCCTCGGCGCCCTCCTCGAAGAGGTGCGCGACGGGCTGCACATGAGCGGGAGCGTCGCGGGGGTCCTCACCTCCGTGCCACCCCTCTGCTTCGCGATCTTCGGCGTCATGGCGCCGCGGCTGGCCCGCCGCTTCGGCCCCGGCGCGGTCGTCTGCGCGGGCATGGTCGCCATCACCGCGGGGCTGGTGATCCGGCCCCTCATCGGCGGCACGGCCGGCTTCCTCGCCGCGAGCGCGCTCGCCCTGATGGGCATCGCCGTGAGCAACGTCCTGATGCCGGTGATCGTCAAGCGCTGGTTCCCGGACCGGGTCGGCTCCATGACCGGCCTCTACTCCATGGCGCTGGCCCTGGGCACCGCGCTGGCCGCCGCCGTGACCGTCCCGATGACCGAGGCGATGGGCGGCAGTTGGAAGGCCGGGCTCGGCATCTGGGCCGTGCTCGCCGCCGTCGCGATCCTGCCCTGGATCCCGCTGGTACGGGACCGGCGCGCCGCCTCCGGACAGCCCTCCGCCCAGCAGGCGCAGGCACCGGAGCTCAGGATCACCCGCAGCCGCACCGCCTGGGCCCTCGCCTGCTTCTTCGGCCTCCAGGCCACCGCCGCGTACATCACCATGGGCTGGATGCCACAGATCTTCCGCGACGCCGGGGTCTCGGCCGGTACCGCGGGCATCCTGCTCGCCGTCACCATGGCGATGGGCGTCCCGCTCGCCTTCGTCATCCCCCGGGTCGCGGCCCGGATGCGAAACCAGGGCCCGATCGTCGTCTTCCTCGGCTCGTGCGGCCTCATCGGCTACGCGGGCCTCTTCCTCGCCCCGTCCGGCGGGGCCTGGGCTTGGGCGGTGCTCCTGGGCATCGCGAACTGCGCCTTCCCGCTCGCCCTCACGATGATCAGCATGCGTTCGCGCAGCGGCGCCGGAGTGGTGCGGCTGTCCGCGTTCGCCCAGTCCTGCGGCTACCTGATCTCGATCCCCGGCCCGCTCCTCGTCGGCGTGCTCTACCAGCACAGCGGCGGCTGGGGGCTGCCGATCGGCCTGATGGCGGCCCTGATGGTGCCGCAGATGGTGGTCGGCACGCTGGCCGGCCGGGACCGGACGATCGAGGACGAATGCTGAGATGCGAGACTGGGCCCATGTCTCCTGTGCTCGACCCGAACCCCCAGAACGGTCAGAAGAAGCTCCTGCTCGTCTTCGGGGCGATGGTGCTGATCTCGATCGTCATCGCCGTCATCGCCACCCTCGCCTCCCCCTGACGGTTCGCGCCCGCCCGGCTCCGGCGGGACGATGGTGGGGCTAGCCCCACCATCCCCTAGGGGGTCAGGGTCAGGGTGAAGTGGGTGGGTCACCGGATGGGCCGGACGCTGCCGGATCCGTAGGTTCTCAGATATCAGACCCGATGACCCCCGGAGGCGGACATGTCGGCCCGTACACACACCCGGTCCACCCGCCCGGATGCGGGCGGTGTCGAGATCCGGCTGCCCTGGTGGGCCGTCGCGCTGCCCGCTGTCGCGTTCGGCGCGCTGCTGCTGCTGATCGTCGGACCGGGGGAGGCGCACGCGGCGACGGACGATCCGGCGGTGGGCCAGTTGCTTGAGCGCATCGTGGACCTGCTCACCCGCTGATGCCACGGGCCCGGCTCGTTCCGCGCCTCCAACACCCTGCGCCAGCTGGCACATTTCGTGCGAAGCTGAGGTGTATGAGCGTCGATACACCTCGCAGGATCGTCCTTCTCAGGCACGCGAAGGCGGAATGGTCACAGGACTCCGACCATGAGCGCCCGCTCGCGGAACGCGGCCGCAAGGACGCACCCGTGGCAGGCCGCAAACTCGCCGATTCCGGGATCGCCTTCGATCTGGCTCTCTGTTCCACCGCGGCCAGGACGCGCGAGACATGGAAGCTGGCCGTGCACGAGATGCCCGAGCGGCCCAGGACCGTGTACGAGGAGCGGCTGTACGAGGCCTCGCTCGGCGAGCTGATCGCCCTGGTCAACGAGACGCCCGACGAGGTACGCAACCTGTTGGTGATCGGGCACAACCCGGGTATGCACGCGCTCGCCGACGCCCTCTCGGGCGCTTCGGAGGGCGACTCCCCGGCCCGGATGACCCGCGGCGGCTTCCCGACCGCGGCGTTCGCCGTGGTCGAGTTCTCCGGTACCTGGAAGGGCGTGGAGCACGGCATCGGCAAGCTCACCGAGTACTGGACCCCGAACGACTGACAGCTGACGACTCACGGCTGACCCCTGACGACCGCCGTCGACGGTCCGTCTCACCGGCTCGTGAAGAGGGCCCCGGCGCACGAGCTTCCGCTTGCGCACCGGGGCCATCCGTGCTGTCCGGGGCACACCGCCCCCGGTGCCGGCTCCCTATTCGACGAGACCGTCGGCGGCCTCGACCTCCTCGCGGGTGATGCCGAGCAGATAGAGCACTGTGTCCAGGAACGGCACGTTCACCGCCGTGTGCGCGGCCCTGCGGACCACCGGCTTCGCGTTGAACGCGACGCCGAGCCCCGCGGTGTTCAGCATGTCCAGGTCGTTTGCCCCGTCACCGATCGCCACGGTCTGCGCCAGCGGCACCCCGGCCTCCGCGGCGAAGCTGCGCAGCAGCCGGGCCTTGCCGGCCCGGTCGACGATGGGCCCGGTCACCCGGCCGGTGAGCTTGCCGTCGACGACCTCCAGGGTGTTGGCGGAGGCGAAGTCGAGCCCGAGGCGCTCCTTGAGATCGTCCGTCACCTGTGTGAACCCGCCGGATACGACGCCTACTTGGTAGCCGAGCCGCTTCAGCGTACGGATCAGGGTGCGGGCGCCCGGCGTCAGCCGTACCTCGGCGCGTACCTTCTCCACCACCGACACGTCGAGGCCCGCCAGCAGTGCCACCCGTGCGTGCAGCGACTGCTCGAAGTCGAGTTCGCCGCGCATCGCCTGCTCGGTGACCGCGGCGACCTCCGCCTCGCAGCCGGCGTGGGCCGCGAACAGCTCGATGACCTCGTCCTGGATGAGGGTCGAGTCGACGTCCATCACGACGAGCCGCTGCGCACGGCGGCTCAGTCCGGCCGAGACCACGGCCACGTCGACGCCGATCTCGGCGGCCTCGGTGGCCAGCGCGGTCCGCAGCTCCTCCGTCCCGGTGCCGGACACCGCGAACTCGACGGCTGTGACCGGGTATTTCGCCAGCCGGAAGATCCGGTCGATGTTCCCGCCGGTCGAGGTGATGCTGGCCGCTATGGCGGCGGTGGACTCCGCGGTCAGCGGGTTACCGAGCACCGTCACATGGGAGCGGCCGTCGCCACGGGGGCGGTTGTCGCCCGTGCCGGAGATGATCTCGGCCTGCATATTCAGCGACTCGGCCCAGCTGTGCACGGTGGCCCGCAGGTCACCCTCCGTGGTGCCGCCCGCGACCGGGGAGGTGACCAGCACGCACAGGACGATACGGCCACGGGTGACGACCTGCTCGATGTCGACGACGTCGACCGAGTAGGCGGCGAGGGTGTCGAACAGCCCGGCGGTGAGACCGGGACGGTCCTTCCCGAAGATCTTCACGAGAAGGGTCGGTGCGTCGATGCCCTGACGTGACTCAGGGGACTCAGGAGACGGCGAGGACTGAGGTGGCTGAGATGCGCTCATGGTGTCCCCACCGTATCGGTCCACGACGCGCCCCCGGCGGTCCGTCCCGAGTGCCGGACAGTCCGCCTCGGTACCCCCAACCAAATAATTCAGCACGATCCGCAAGTGTTCATGGCCAGTTGTGTCGGTAGATGACCGTTTTGTTGGCGTCAAAGCCATAACAGTGCAGGTCTCGGCAGGGTCAAACCCCCGCCCGGCTTTCGTATCGGGGACTGCTCCTGGAATAGTTCCCCACGATGTTCAGCATCCCTAGACTCCCTGCAACGGGGGTAATCGGGGGACAACTAGTGGGGCGCGGAGTGCCGGAACTCGTACTGGAATTGAATGGCAGGACCTGGACGCTCGATCCGTCCAGGCCGTACACCCTCGGACGTGATCCGCAGGGCGACATGACGATCGACGACGCCAGGGTGTCGTGGCGGCACGCCACGATCAGCTGGAACGGCCGGGGCTGGTCCATCGAGGACCACGGCAGCACCAACGGCACCTATGTCCAGGGCCAGCGAATCCACCAGATGGAGATCGGCCCCGGCTCCACGGTGAACCTGGGCAATGCCACCGACGGGCCCCGGCTGAGCTTCACCGGCGCCGGTGTGTACAGCGGGCAGGCCGCAGCCGGGGCCCAGGCCCCGGCCCAGCAGCCGCAGCAGACCCCGCCGCAGCAGCGGCCGCAGCAGGGCGGACCCGGCTGGCCGGGACAGCAGCAGCATCCGGAACAGCAGCAGATTCCGGGCCAGGGCCAGCAGCCGCAGGCCTGGCAGCAGGCGCCCCAGGCGCCGCAGCAGCCCCACGTCCCGCAGCAGGGCATGGCGAACAACCCCGGAAGTGGCGGGGCCGGCGGCGCGGCGGGGGCGCCACCGGTCTACGGCGACCGCAGCCCGACCACCTTCCATCAGGTGGCTCTCGGCCGGGTGATGCGCATCGGTCGTGCGCTGGAGAACGAGCTGGTCGTCTCCGACCTCCAGGTCTCGCGCAACCACGCCGAGTTCCACGCGGCGCCCGACGGCCGCTTCGAGATCCGTGACCTCGGCTCCCACAACGGCACGTACGTCAACGGCCAGCCGCTCTCCAAGTCCGGCTCCGCGCTCATCGGCGCGAACGACATCGTCGGTGTCGGTCACTCGACGTTCCGGCTGGTCGGTGACCGGCTTGAGGAATTCGTCGACACGGGCGAGGTCTCCTTCGCCGCCCGCCACCTCACCGTGACGGTCGACGGCGGCAAGCAGATCCTCAAGGACGTCTCGTTCGGCGTCCCGGAGAAGTCCCTGATCGGTGTCATCGGCCCGTCCGGCTCCGGAAAGTCCACCCTGCTCAAGGCGCTCACCGGCTACCGGCCCGCCAACCAGGGCGAAGTCCTCTACGACAACCGGAACCTCTACAAGCAGTTCGCCGAACTGCGCCAGCGCATCGGCCTGGTTCCGCAGGACGACATCCTGCACAAGGAACTCACGGTCACCAAGGCCCTCAAGTACGCGGCCAAGCTCCGCTTCCCCGCCGACACCACAGAGGCCGAGCGCCAGTCCCGGATCCTGGAAGTCCTCGCCGAGCTCAAGCTCGACATCCACAAGGACAAGAAGGTCACCTCGCTCTCCGGCGGCCAGCGCAAGCGCGTCTCGGTGGCCCTGGAGCTGCTCACCAAGCCCTCGCTGATATTCCTGGACGAGCCGACCTCCGGCCTCGACCCGGGCATGGACCGCGATGTCATGCAGCTGCTGCGCGGTCTGGCCGACGACGGCCGTACCGTCCTCGTCGTCACGCACTCGGTTGCCGAGCTGGCCATCTGCGACAAGCTCCTGGTGATGGCGCCCGGTGGTGCCGTGGCCTACTTCGGTCCGCCGGAGGAAGCGCTCAACTTCTTCGGCTACAGCTCCTGGGCCGATGTCTTCTCCGCGTTCGAGAACTACCGCGACTACGACTGGGCGGGCCGCTGGCGCGGTTCGCAGCACTACCAGATGTACGCCGCGGACATCGACTCCGTCGCCGCGCAGTCCGTACACATGCCGTCGCCGCAGCAGATGCGCCCGCCGAAGCCGCAGGGCTGGGGGACGCAGCTGTGGACGCTGATGCGCCGCTATCTGTCGGTGATCGCGTCCGACAAGGGCTTCATGGGCCTGATGGTGATCCTGCCCGCGGTGCTGGGCGTGGTCAGCGTGGTCATTCCGTCGGACTTCGGCCTGGGGCCGCCCAAGGCGCCGTCCCGGTTCAACGGCGACGCCGGAACGATCATGCTGATCCTGGTGATCGGCATGACCTTCTCCGGTGCGGCCAACTCCGTACGAGAGCTGATCAAGGAACGGGTGATCTACGAACGGGAACGGGCCACCGGCCTCTCCCGCTCCGCCTACCTGATGTCCAAGGTGATCGTTCTCGGCCTGATCACGGCCGTCCAGGGCGTCATCATCTGCGGCATCGGCTTCGCCACCCGTGATCTGCCGGCGGAGGGCCTGATCATGCCGCCGGCCGTCGAGCTCTGCGTGACGATCATCGCGCTCGGCTTCACCTCGATGATGTTCGGCCTGGTGATCTCCTCGCTGGTGAAGACCTCGGAGAAGACCATGCCGCTGCTGGTCATGTTCGCGATCGTCCAGGTGGTCTTCACCGGCATCCTCTTCCAGGTCTACGGATCGCTGGGCCTGGAGCAGTTCGCCTGGCTGATGCCGTCCCGCTGGGCCATCGCGGCCGCGGGCTCGACACTCGACCTCGCCCACCTCATGCCGCCGTGGGACCAGAAGAACCCCACCGATTTGGACCCGCTGTGGGAGCACACGGCGAGCCAGTGGGGGATCAACATCGGGGTGCTGGTCTTCCTCGGTGTGATCTGCGGGTTCGCGGTCGCGCGGCTGCTGCGCCGGCACGAGCCCGAGGTGATGCGCAAGTAGCCGCCTCGCGGCCGCGCACGGTACGACGCCGAAGGGCGGCACCCCGCACGGGGTGCCGCCCTTCGGCATGTGTCACGGCGTACCGGAGCGGACTCAGTACGCGCTGTCGACGTTGTCGATCGAGCCGTACTTGTCGGCGGCGTAGTTGGCCGACGCGGTGATGTTGGCGACCGGGTCGTACTGGTCGTGGGGCGTACCGCCGACGTGGTAGGCGTCGAAGGTCGGCTTGATGATCTGGAGCAGCCCCTTCGACGGGACGCCGTTGACCGCGTTGACATCCCAGTCGTTGATGGCCTTCGGGTTGCCGCTGGACTCGCGGATGATGTTGCGGTGCAGACCGTCGTAGGTGCCCGGGATGCCCTTGGCCTTCATGATGGACAGGGATTCCTTGATCCAGCCGTCCAGGTTGTTCGAGAAGACCGGGGAACGGTACTCGGAACGGCTGGCCGCCTGCTTACCGCGCTTGGACGCGGCCTTCTTCGCCTTGGCGTGGGCCTTCGCCTTGGCCTTCTTGGCCTTCGCCTTCGAGACGGCTGCGGCCTTCTTCGCCTTCGCGGCGTCGGACGCCTTGATCAGCTGCTCGGCGGTGGAGTGCTGGTCGATGACGCTGGCCTGGATTGTCTTGGCCTGCGAGGCGCCGGCGGCGGACGCGAAGACGACGGGGGCGCCGGAGATGGCCTGCGGCTCGGTCTCGGCGTCGGCGTTACCGGGCACCAGCGACAACGAGATCGCAGCGGCGGCGACGGCGGATACACCGGCGACGGAGAGCTTCTGGGTCTTGTTCATGCGACGGAGACGGCCGGGAATGCTGGACGCGGACATGCAGGTACCTCTTCGACTCGCTGAAGTCCTCACGGAGGACGAAGACGGGAAGCGGCATCGCATCTCCGTCGGGGACGATTGCAATTCTTAGCGACCGCAAAATGGTGTGGCAAAGGTGTGACGTACGAAGCCGGGTAGTGGGCCTGGCCCGGGTCCGAACGGGGCGGCCCGTGCGCGTTCTCGCCCCTATCGCCCTTATTTGTCCACTAGGTGGCTTCGTAAGTGACCCAGGTCCTATGTGCGGCCTCACATCGGCCGTGTATCAATCTCACCAACCGTTGCTGAAGCAATTCGGAGTGTGAGCTTCCGTTTCTTTGTCCGTACGCCAGGTACGGCACTTCGACCTAGTCCCCGCGCCCTGATCGATGGCCGTCCACAGGCCGATACAGGGCCTGTGACCCGCCGGTACGGTGAGGCCATGACCCATCGCCCACCGGCGGGCGGCCTTGCGGCAGTGAGCGCCGCACTGCTCGCCATGAGCCGGCACCTGGAAATGCGGGACGTCCTGAAGACGATCGTCGCCTCGGCCCGCGAGCTGCTCGAAGCCGAGTACGCGGCGCTCGGGGTCCCCGACGACCACGGCGGCTTCGCCCAGTTCGTCGTCGACGGCGTCAGCGACGAGCAGTGGAAGGCCATCGGCCCGCTTCCCAGGCAGCACGGCATCCTCGCCGCGATGCTGCACGAGGCGAAGCCCGAGCGGCTCGCCGACGTCCGCAAGGACCCCCGCTTCGGGGGCTGGCCGTCCGCCCACCCCGACATGTCCGACTTCCTGGGCCTGCCCATCCGGGACGGCGACGAGACCATCGGCGCCCTCTTCCTCGCCAACAAGCGCTGTCCGAAGCCCGAGGGCAGCTGCGGATTCACCGCCGATGACGAGGAACTGCTGGGAATCCTCGCCCAGCACGCGGCGATCGCGCTCACCAACGCCCGGCTCTACGAGCGCAGCCGTGAGCTCACCATCGCGGAGGAGCGCTCCCGCCTCGCCCACGAGCTGCACGACGCGGTCAGCCAGAAACTGTTCTCCCTGCGGCTCACCGCCCAGGCCGCCGCCACCCTGGTAGACCGCGATCCGGCCCGCGCCAAGGGGGAACTCCAGCAGGTCGCCGCCCTCGCGGCGGAGGCGGTGGACGAGCTGCGGGCAGCCGTCGTCGAACTGCGCCCCGCCGCACTCGACGAGGACGGCCTGATCGCCACCCTCCGCACCCAGATCCAGGTCCTGGACCGCGCCCACACGGCCCGGGTCACCTTCGAGAGCCTGGGCGTACGGGCGCTGCCCGCCGCACAGGAGGAGGCGCTGCTCCGGGTCTCCCAGGAGGCCCTGCACAACGCCCTGCGCCACTCGGGGGCCGGTCACGTCGGCGTCACGCTCGTACGCGGCGGCGACGGCGGCACGGTGCTCCGGATCACCGACGACGGCGGGGGCTTCGAGCCGGCGGCCACCCGTCGGGCGGGGCGGCATCTGGGCCTGGTCTCGATGCGGGACCGCGCGAGCGGCGTCGGCGGAAGACTCACCGTTGAATCGGCGCCCGGCAAGGGCACCACGATCGAGATGGAGGTACCCGGTGGCTGACCGGATCATCAGGGTGCTGCTGGTCGACGACCACCAGGTGGTCCGCCGCGGGCTGCGTACGTTCCTGGAGATCCAGGACGACATAGAGGTCGTCGGAGAGGCCTCCGACGGAGCCGAGGGGGTGGCCAGGATCGAGGAGCTGCGCCCCGATGTGGTGCTGATGGACATCAAGATGCCGGGCACCGACGGCATAGAGGCGCTGCGCATGCTCCGGGAGCTGGAGAACCCGGCCAAGGTGCTGATCGTCACCAGCTTCACCGAACAGCGCACCGTCGTCCCCGCCCTGCGCGCCGGAGCCTCGGGGTACGTCTACAAGGACGTCGACCCGGACGCGCTGGCGGGCGCCATCCGCTCGGTGTACGCGGGCCACGTCCTGCTCCAGCCGGAAGTGGCGGGAGCACTGCTCGCCCAGGACGACCCGGGCAGCGGTACGGGCCGGGGGAGCACCCTCACGGAACGGGAGCGGGAAGTACTGGGCCTCATCGCGGACGGCCGCTCCAACCGGGAGATCGCGCGGGCGCTGGTCCTCTCGGAGAAGACAGTCAAGACGCACGTCTCGAACATTCTGATGAAGCTGGACCTGTCGGACCGCACCCAGGCCGCGCTCTGGGCGGTGCGGCACGGGGCGGCGGGCTGACCGGGCCTTCTGCGACCGGACCGGGATTCATACTGTCGGGTGTATGTCACTCGAACGGCGCATCCGCCCCGGCGCCGGGGCGTTCCCCAAGGCGTGCTGCGGCGGCCGGCCGCAGCCAAGCCAGGAGGGTCCTGAAGTGAGGAACCTGAAGAAGGCCGCTGCCGTCACATGATCGCCGGTGGCATCATCGCCGCCGGTGCCGGGGCGGCCTCCGCCACCGGTCACAGCGGTGCGGGCGCCCACGGTGTCGCGGCCCACTCCCCGGGCGTGGCCAGCGGCAACCTCGCGCAGGTCCCGGTCCACGTGCCGGTGAACGTGGTCGGCAACACGGTCAACGTGATCGGCCTGCTCAACCCGGCCTTCGGCGACTTCGGCCTGAACGGCTGAGCCACGCACACCCGCGTCACCACCGGGCGGGCCTTCACAAGGGCCCGTCCCCCATTCACCGGGCCCGCTCCTCCACATACGCGTTGTACGCGGCCACCTGCGCCCGCCGGGCCACCCGCTCCACCGGCCGCAGCGCCTCTCCACGCGCCGCCATCTCCGAGGCGCTCACCGCCCCGCCGGGTCCGTTCTCGTACGCCAGCGCGACCAGCAGCCCCACCCGCTGCGCCAGCTCCAGCACCCGCACCGCCCGTGGCGGATACCCCGGGGCAAGCACCTCGCGCCCCCGTTCCGCCCGCGCCCGGTACGCGTCCAGCGCCGCCTCGGCCACCGGCCCGGAGCCCGCCACGTCCAGCCGCGACAGCGCCGCCGTCGCGTCCCGCAACGCCTCCGCGAGCTCCCGCTCCGCCTCGCCCAGTGACGGCACATCGGCCGGCGGCGCCTCCCGCACGGCCAGGCACTGCCACGCCACGGCGACGTGGAGATCCCCGTGCGGCCCCGACTCGCGCACCTCGGGCACCAGGCCGTACGGCGCGCCGTAGGTCACCACCGCCTCCTCGGCCTCCAGCGCCCTCGCGTTGAAATCCGGGGGACCGCTGAGCCCCAGCGGATGCCCGGGGACCGGCAGAGCGACCCGGAAACCGGTCACCCCGAGCCCCCGCAGCCGCCCCAGAGCGAGCGTGAGACCGACCGGCCCCGCCTCACCCGGCAGCCCCTCGACGCGGTGGACCGCGTCCTCCCCGACGATGGCGAGGGCCGCGTCGTCCGGCGAGACGAGTCCGGCCAGCAGCGCGTTGCCCCAAGCGGCCAGCAGCCCTGAGCGTGGTTCCGAAAGCATGCCGACAGCCTAGGGTCTGTCCGGCGGATCACGGCCGGGCCCGGTCCAGGGACCGCGCGACGACGGGCCCAGCGCCCGAAGCTCTCCCGCGGTGGCGTAGGTTTTCCCTGGGAGCTGTGCCCACAGGCACGCGACGATCACGAAACTGCATGGGGAGACAACGCGCTCATGAGCGATGTACTGGAGCTGGTGGACGTATCCGTGGTCCGCGACGGACGCGCTCTGGTGGAAGACGTCTCCTGGTCGGTCAAGGAGGGGGAGCGCTGGGTCATCCTCGGCCCCAACGGCGCTGGCAAGACCACCCTCCTCAACGTCGCGTCCAGCTACCTCTTCCCGAGCAAGGGCAGCGCCACGGTCCTCGGCGAGCGGCTCGGCGGCGTCGGAACCGACGTCTTCGACCTGCGCCCCCGCATCGGTATCGCGGGCGTCGCCATGGCGGAGAAGCTGCCCAAGCGCCAGACGGTCCTGCAGACGGTGCTCACCGCCGCCTACGGCATGACGGCCACCTGGAACGAGAACTACGACAAGGTCGACGAGGACCGCGCCCGCGCCTTCCTCGACCGGCTCGGCATGACCGACTACCTGGACCGGAAGTTCGGCACCCTCTCCGAGGGCGAGCGCAAGCGCACCCTGATCGCCCGCGCCATGATGACCGACCCCGAACTGCTGCTCCTCGACGAGCCCGCCGCCGGTCTCGACCTCGGCGGACGCGAGGACCTGGTCCGCCGGCTCGGGCGGCTGGCCCGCGACCCGTACGCCCCCTCCATGATCATGGTCACCCACCATGTCGAGGAGATCGCCCCCGGCTTCACCCACGTCCTGATGATCCGCCAGGGCAGGGTGCTCGCCGCCGGCCCGATGGAGACCGAGCTCAGCTCCCGCAACCTCTCCCTCTGCTTCGGCCTGCCGCTCATCGTCGAGCACCAGGGCGACCGCTACACCGCCCGCGGCCTGCCGCTCGGCTGAGATCCGGGCCCCGCCCGGCGCCTGACGGGCCCTCCGGGCGCGTACCCGCCCGCTTGCGCCCTGTCGGCGGAGGTGCTCTCGGTCCTACCATGGCCGGGTGGACATCATCGACGCATGGGTGTGGTGGCTGATCGGCGCGGTGGGACTGGGCATCCCGCTCGTCCTGACCGCGATGCCCGAGTTCGGCATGTTCGCCGTCGGAGCGGTCGCCGCGGCGGTGGTCGCGGCTCTCGGCGGCGGAGTCGTGGCCCAGGTACTGGTCTTCGTCCTGGTCTCGGTCGCGTTGATCGCTGTGGTCCGGCCGATCGCCAACCGGCACCGCTCCGACCGGCCCCATCTGGCTACCGGCATCGACGCGTTGAAGGGCCGTCAGGCCGTCGTGCTGGAACGGGTCACCGGCGAGGACGGGCGGATCAAGCTGGCCGGGGAGATCTGGTCGGCGCGCGCCCTGGACGCGGAACTGAGCTACGAACCAGGCCAACAGGTCGATGTCGTCGACATCGACGGGGCCACAGCCGTCGTCATGTGACCGAACAGCCCACACGGCAGAGCCCGTTCTGTCAGACTCGATGTCGATCATCATGAGAACCGGACCGGCAGGACAACCGACCTGACCCACGGCCCCTCACACGATCTCGACCTCGATCACCGCGATCCGTCGGCAACCGAAGGGCACGAGGAAACGATGCAACCGATCATCATCGTCCTGATCATTCTGGTGGTGCTCGTCTTCATCGCTCTGATCAAGACGATCCAGGTCATCCCACAGGCCAGCGCCGCCATCGTGGAGCGCTTCGGCCGGTACACCCGCACCCTCAACGCCGGCCTGAACATCGTCGTGCCGTTCATCGACTCGATCCGGAACAGGATCGACCTCCGAGAACAGGTCGTGCCCTTCCCGCCGCAGCCGGTGATCACCCAGGACAACCTGGTCGTCAACATCGACACCGTCATCTACTACCAGGTGACCGACGCCAGGGCCGCGACGTACGAAGTGGCCAGCTACATCCAGGCCATCGAGCAGCTCACGGTCACCACACTCCGCAACATCATCGGAGGCATGGACCTGGAGCGGACGCTCACCTCCCGCGAGGAGATCAACGCCGCCCTGCGCGGAGTCCTCGACGAGGCCACCGGCAAGTGGGGCATCCGCGTCAACCGCGTCGAGCTGAAGGCGATCGAGCCGCCCACCTCCATCCAGGATTCGATGGAGAAGCAGATGCGCGCCGACCGTGACAAGCGCGCCGCGATCCTCCAGGCCGAGGGAACGCGGCAGTCCGCGATCCTCACCGCCGAGGGCGAGAAGCAGTCCGCGATCCTGCGCGCCGAAGGTGAGTCCAAGGCCGCCGCCTTGCGCGCGGAGGGCGAGGCCCAGGCGATCCGCACGGTCTTCGAGTCCATCCACGCCGGTGACCCGGACCAGAAGCTCCTCTCGTACCAGTACCTCCAGATGCTGCCGAAGATCGCCGAGGGCGACGCCAACAAGCTCTGGATCGTGCCCAGCGAGATCGGCGACGCCCTCAAGGGCCTCAGCGGCGCCTTCGGCAACCTCGGTACCGGCATGCCCGGCTTCAACACCGGCGACTCCGGCAAGGAGCGCCGGGAGAACCCCCCCGTCGACTGACGTGTACGCCCCTCGGGCATGATCGGTGCCCCAAGCACCGATCAGCCACGGGGGATTCGGGATGACCATCTGGGAGATGCTCGCGGTCTTCGCCGCGGGCATCAGCGCGGGCACGATCAACACGATCGTCGGTTCGGGAACGCTGATCACCTTTCCGGTGCTCCTCGCCACCGGTCTGCCCCCGGTCACCGCCACGGTCTCCAACGCACTCGGCCTGATCCCCGGCTCCATCAGCGGCGCCATCGGCTACCGCAAGGAGCTCGAAGGCCAGCGCCCACGCGTTCTGAAGCTCGCCGTGGGCGCGCTCATCGGCGGCCTGACCGGCGCCACCCTGCTGCTGGCGCTGCCGTCCACGGCCTTCGAGACCATCGTCCCGATCCTGGTGGCCATGGCCCTCGTCCTGGTCATCCTGCAACCACGCATCAGCAAAGCCGTCCAGCGCCGCCGCGAACACACCGGAGTCCCGGCCCGCCCCGACGGCGGCCCGCTGCTCTTCACCGGCCTGATGTTCGCCAGCGTCTACGGCGGCTACTTCACCGCCGCCCAGGGGATCATCTACCTCTCCCTGATGGGCATGCTGCTCGACGACACCATGCAGCGCCTCAACGCCGTGAAGAACGTCCTGGCCGCCGTCGTCAACAGCATCGCCGCGCTGTTCTTCCTCTTCGTCGCGGACTTCGACTGGACCGCCGTCGTGCTGATCGCGGTCGGCTCCGCGCTCGGCGGCCAGATCGGCGCCAAGGTCGGTCGCCGACTGAGCCCCGCCATCCTGCGCGCCCTCATCGTCACGGTCGGAACGGTCGCCATCGTCCAGCTGCTGCTCCGCTGACACGCTGCAGCCCGACTCCGCACGGAGAGGGGCTCCGGCTACCGCACCCGGCGTAGACCCACTACGCCGCGGACTGCGCCAGCCACTCCGGCAGCGCCGACCGGTCACCGGCCCCCAGCGCCAGCAGCATCGCATCCGCAGGGGACGGCACGAACGGCTGCCGCAACAGCGGCATACCCGCCTGCTCCGGTGTACGGGCCGCCTTGCGGTGGTTGTCCTCGGCGCAGGAGGCCACCGTGTTCAGCCACGTGTCCTGACCCCCCTGGGCACGCGGCACCACGTGGTCGACGGTGCTCGCCCGCCGCCCGCAGTACGCGCACCGGTGCTGGTCCCGGATGAGCACACCCCTTCTGGACCACGGGGCGTGTCTTCGGAACGGCACCCTCACGTACCGGCAGAGCCTGATCACCCGGGGCACCGGGATATCCACGGCGGCACCGCGCATGCGGAGGCCGGGATGGGACTGCTCGACGACGGCCTTGTCCTGCAGAATCAGCACCACCGCACGATTCAGCGTCACCGTCGACAGCGGCTCGAAGCTCGCATTCAGCACCAGCGTGTCCCGCATCCCGCCCACCTCCCGTGTGCCGCCCACCGCCTGGCAGGCCCGGATCAACTCTGGCCGGGCAGGCCGCCATGGACAACGCAATAAAAAGTGCCCTGCCCTGATCTCTCCAGGACCAGGGCAGGGCAAACAGGGGGGATCTATCGACTTTGCGGGCTCAGGCAGGCTCGGCGTACTCGCCGATCAGCTGGGCGCGGCCCAGCGTGTGGAAGCGCAGATTGAAACCGACCACCGCGGGCGACGCGTCGCTGTCCGGTCCGAGCTTCTCGCTGTCCACCGCGTACACGGTGAACACGTACCGGTGGTTCTCGCCGGGCGGCGGCGCCGCGCCGCCGAAGTCCTTCGACCCGTAGTCGTTGCGGACGTGCACTGCGCCCGCGGGCAGCCCGTCGAACTTCCCGCCGCCCGCACCGGCCGGCAGTTCCGTGAAGGACGCGGGGATGTCGAAGAGCACCCAGTGCCAGAACCCGCTGCCGGTGGGAGCGTCCGGGTCGAAGCACGTGACGGCGAAACTCTTCGTCCCCGCCGGGAACCCCTCCCACCGCAGCTGCGGCGAGGTGTTCCCCGCCGCTTGCACCTGTGCGTCCGCAAGCACGGCCCCCGGCGCGAGGTCCTCGCTCACCACAGTGAACGAGGGGACCTCGGGATGGAAGTCGTGCGGCAGCGGCGCCCTCTTCGGCTCGGTCACGTCAGCACCTCTCCTGTAGCGGTTCCGGTATCGGCAGGTCTCCCAACCGACCCTAGAGCCAGTTGCGCTGACCGCCGACCTGGGCGAGCCACTGGTTCAGGTAAGCCGCCCAGTCGGTCCCGTGGTAGTCGTTCAGACCCACCTTGAAGGCGCGGTAGGAGTCGCTGCCCTCACTGAAGAGACCCGGCTTCTTGTCCATCTCCAGTACGACGTCCATCTCACGGTCATCCGCGACGAACGTCAGCTCGACCTGGTTCAGCCCCCGGTACTGCGACGGCGGGAAGAACTCGATCTCCTGGTAGAAGGGCAGCCGCTGACGCGTACCGCGAATGTGACCGCGCTCCATGTCGGCGCTGCGGAAGCCGAAGCCCAGCTGCCCGAAGGCGTCCAGGATGGCCTGCTGCGCCGGCAGCGGGTGCACGTTGACGGGGTCCAGGTCCCCGGAGTCCAGCGCCCGCGCGATCTCCAGCTCCGTGGTCACCCCGATGTTCATCCCGTGCAGTTGCTGGCCCGCGAACATCGTGATCGGCGTCTCCCACGGGATTTCGAGCCCGAACGGCACGACGTGCACCGCACCCGCCCTGACCTCGAACGCGCCGCCGAGGCGCAATGTGGTGAACTCGATGTCCTGCTTGGTCTCCTGCTCCTGGCCCTCGACCTCGACCCGGGCCTGCAGCCCGACGGAGAGCCCCTCGATCTGCTGGTCCACAGAGCCGCCCTGGATCCGCACCTCACCCTGGACGACTCCACCCGGTACGACGTTGAGCTCGGTCAGCTCCGTCTCCACCGAGGCGCCACCGGCACCCATGCTCGCGAGCAGCCGCTTGAAGCCCATGTTTTCTCCTCCTAGGTCCTGACCCCTACATACGCGCCATGACCGTAGCCGGTTCCCGGTAGCCTCGGACTTCATGATCGAGGGCCAGGACCGTAAGCCGCTCACGCGGGACTTCTTCGACCGCCCCGTACTGGACGTGGCGCAGGATCTACTGGGCCGCACGCTGGTCCGCAGTACCCCGGAGGGTCCGATCGAGCTGCGTCTCACCGAGGTGGAGGCCTACGCGGGGGAGATCGACCCCGGTTCGCACGCCTTCCGAGGCCGGACCGCGCGCAACAGCGTGATGTTCGGGCCGCCCGGCCATGCGTACGTCTACTTCACCTACGGCATGTGGCACTGCCTCAACCTGGTGTGCGGCCCGGAGGGCATGGCGAGCGGTGTGCTGCTGAGGGCCGGCGACATCCTTACGGGCGCCGACCTCACCCGTAAACGTCGACTTTCGGCCCGCAATGATCGGGAACTGGCCAAAGGGCCGGCCCGACTCGCGACAGCTCTGGACATCGACCGCGCGCTGGACGGCACCGACGCCATCGCCCACCCGGGCGCTGTCCTCGCCGTACTACACGGCACCCCGCCATCCCGCGACCAGGTACGCAACGGTCCGCGCACCGGAGTGGGCGGTGATGGAGCCACCCACCCGTGGCGTTTCTGGATCGACGGCGATCCCACCGTGAGCCCGTACCGGGCGCACGCACCACGCCGCAGGTCAACTTGACTCGTCCATGCGGGGCGCCTAACGTAGTCCGAGCCGCTTGACACGGGTACAGCGAACGGTTTGGTCCTTCGGACCTGATGCCGGGCAACTCGAAGCGGCCAACCACTACCTACGACTCACCCCAGCGGGTGCGGATTTCGGCATGCCGAAATCCGGGCCATTGACTCGATTATGAGTCACCGGGGAAATCGGCTAAAGTGGTGAACACGCCGAAAGGGAAAGCGCGAAAGCGAATTCCTCGAAAGCAATCCCGCTTCGACCGGGAATCGGACACGAAAGAGTCTGATAGAGTCGGAAACGCAAGACCGAAGGGAAGCGCCCGGAGGAAAGCCCCAGAAAATGTTCTGTGGGTGAGTACA
>CBRG010000127.1 GCA_000470535.1 Streptomyces sp. AW19M42 | reverse complement strand
GGCGCGTCCGGCCGCCGCTGCCCGTCGCCAGCACGCCTTGCCACCGCCTCAGGCGCGGAGGGCCTTGCGGAGGTGTTCGCCGAACTCGGCGGGATGCGTGCTCAGCCCGGTGTGTCCGCCGGGGAAGTGCCGGAGTTCCGTGCCGAGGCGCTCGGCCAGCAAGGCGGCCGGGCGGTAGGGCAGCTCACCGTGTGAGTCCTGGCCGCACGCCAGCACGAGCCGGTCCGACAGCGCTTCGAGCCGGTGGAGGTCCGGGGTGTAGGGCATGAACGCGGGCATGATGCGTCCGACGAAGTACGGGAGGTCCGCCGTCGTCCGCTCGGCCCGCGCCGCCGCTTGCGGTGGCAGCTCGACCGCGGCGACCGGCTCGGTGGTGTCACCGTCCTTCTTCAGCCCCGCCGCGAATGCCGCCATCGCCGGACCGAGCCCCTCCGCGCGGAACGTCTCGGTGACGCGCGCGATGAGTGCGCGATGCGCGGGGGCGTCGGGCAGGACCTCCACCATCGGTGGCTCGTGCGCCACGACGCGTTCGACGGCTGCGGGACGGGCGGTGAGCAGATGCACGGCGGCGATCGCGCCGGAACTGCAGCCGAAGACACGGGCGGGCTCACCGGGGGAGAGCAGCCGCAGCAGGCGGAAGGCGTCGTCGGCGTGCTCGGCCACGCTCTGCTCGGCCTCGCGGTCGTCGAGCGAGCTGCGTGACATGCCGCGCGGGTCGTAGGTCACGACGGTGTATTCGGTGGCCAGCTTGCCGGCGATCGGGTCGAAGGACGCCGCGCCGCCCGTCCCGCCGGGAATCAGCAGCAGGAGCGGTCCGTGACCGCGTACCTCGTAGTGCAGGGTCGCGCCGTCCACGCGCAGGCTGCCCATGGCCGGTTCGGTCATGCGGAGTCCCCTTCCCGGGACGGGGGCCAGTGTTCCAGCAGGGTGTGCAGGGCATCAAGCGCCCGCACCCAGGAGCGTTGAGGTGAACGCACGTGCCCGAAGCCGCCCGCGGCCTCCAGGGCGACGAAGCCGTGGAACGTGCTGCGCAGCAACCGGACCGCGTCGGTCAGGTCGGGCTCCGCGAGTCCGTAGCCGCGCAGCATTCCGTAGGTCAGCTCGACCGCGCGCCGTGGTCCGGGCGCCTTCGCGGCCAGTTCGGGATCGATCTCGATGGGGGTCTGTGTCGCCGTGTAGCGGCCCGGATGCTCGTGGGCGTACTCCCGCCAGGCGTCCGCGAACGCGACCAGCGCGTCCCTGCCCGCCCGCCCGGCGGTCGCCTCCGCGATCCGTATGGTCTTCTCGTCCGCCGCGAGCAGCGCGATCCGCCCGCGCAGATCCTCGAGGCCGCGGACATGTGTGTAGAGGCTCGCGTCCTTCACCCCGAGCCGCCGCGCCACCTGAGACATGGTCACCCGGTCGAGACCGACCTCGTCGGCCAGTTCAGCACCCGCGGTCGTCACGCGTTCGACTGTCAGTCCGGCCCGCACCATGCGTCCTCCCCAAGTGCCTAATGGGTCTAGATATAGCCTAGGGCTCCTAGGTGTGGCAACCGGGATTCCCTGTCGCCGGGGCCGTTCGTCGTGAGTCCGCCGGTGAGCGGGAATGAAATGAAAAGAATACTAAGTAACCCACATTGGCGACAGCGGGGCCTCTCCCTATGTCTTCCGGACCGAACGTCCGGTTCAATGAGTTGAAGATCAGTCGAGGCGCTCGGGGGGAATCTCATCAAGTCACCGGACGAGGATTGAAGCCGCTGGAAGCGGACAAGGATGTGTCGGGTCCGTGCGGAAAGCCTCACGTGAGTCCACCGCATCGAATCAGACAAATTCTCGGCTACCCACATTCGCCCTCAAGGGTGCGTGGGTGCTTGCTATTCAATTTCCGTACGCCCCTGGGGCTTTCAACTTCCGAATGAAGTCGAAGGTCCTGGTTCCCCTTGCGACGGCGCAGGTGGCGCGGTCGGTCAGCATTTCCACGGAGGTGTTTCGGGTGTACGAATACGAACGGCGTGCCGACGGCTTCATGCGTCCTGCGCGGCGATTGTCGACGAGGCTTCACCACCAGAGAATTCTCCGTTCCCTCGCTTATCCTCTGCTCTTTGCGGCCACGCTCGGTGCGGCCGCAGGATCGCTGATACTGAACTGGGATCCCGGCCGGGTCAACCCGCTCTTCCTGGTGGGCACTCTCATCTACCTGGCCGTCCTCGAAAGGCTCATCCCGCACCGGCGCGACTGGCATCCCAGCCAGGCGGAATGGCGCTGGTACGGCGTCTACTTCCTCCTCACCATGGCCGGAAGTGCGCTGGCACAACTCGGGGTGACGACCGCGGTCGGGAGGATTTCACCGGCCGATCCGGCGCTCCCGCTGTGGGCCGAGATCCCGGCCGCCCTGCTGAGCGGTTCGCTGGCGAGCTACCTGGTACACCGACTGGGGCACACCAATCCGCTGCTGTGGCGGCTGCACGGGGTGCA
This sequence comes from Streptomyces sp. AW19M42, assembly GCA_000470535.1. Classification (GTDB taxonomy): domain Bacteria; phylum Actinomycetota; class Actinomycetes; order Streptomycetales; family Streptomycetaceae; genus Streptomyces. The sequence continues at coordinate 8,870 of CBRG010000127.1, read as the reverse complement.
CCACGTACCGCAGAAGGTCAACGTCGCAAACAACGGCGTCAACCACGTACTGGACATCGTCCTCGCCCAGGGCGCCGTCCAGCTCACCCTGGCACTGGCCGGATTCTCCAGTCGCTCCGTGCTCGCCGCAGGCTTGTTCGTGGCCGCGCAGGGCTACTTCGTGCACGCCAACATCGACGTGCGCATCGGCAGGCTCAACCACGTCCTGGCCAGCCCCGAACAGCACCGTCTGCACCACAGCGCGGAGCTGTCCGAGGCAGGCCACTACGGCTCCGACCTGTCGTGCTGGGACCACCTCTTCGGGAGTTTCACCTGGAGGCCGGGGCGCGAGCCGGCCGCGGTCGGTCTCCGCGATCCCGACTCCTTCCCCGGAACCGGCGAGATCCTCGGAAGCCTTCTCCACCCGTGGCGCCGTGCGAAAGGGGCCTGAGGAGAGACCGTCCGACCCCGGGGCCCACCCCAGCACCAACAGACTTCGGCGCTGCCTCCCGGCAGCGTGACCACCTCATGAGGAGTGTGCGAACTTGGCTGACGCGATCAATGACGCTTCTACGGGCAAAGTAGCGATCATCGGTATCGGCTGCCGCTTTCCCGGCGAGGCATCGGACCACCGGGCCTTCTGGCAGAACCTGCTGGACGGCAAGGACTGCGTCATCCCGACACCCGCGGACCGCTACGACATCACCACCCTCAGGAGCGGCCACCGGGACAAGCCCGGCCGCCTCGTGGGCGGCAGGGGCGGATACATCGAGGGCTTCGACGAGTTCGAACCGGCCTTCTTCGGCATCAGCCCGCGCGAGGCCGACCACATGGACCCCCAGCAGCGCAAGCTCCTGGAGGTGGCCTGGGAGGCCCTGGAGGACGGCGGTCAACGGCCCGCCGAACTGGCAGGCAGCGATACGGCCGTCTTCGTGGGTGCGTTCACGCTGGACTACAAGATCCTGCAGTTCGCCGATCTGAGCTTCGGGACACTCGCCGCTCACACCGCGACCGGCACGATGATGACGATGGTGTCGAACCGGATCTCGCACTCCTTCGACTTCCGCGGTCCCAGCCTCTCGGTCGACACCGCGTGCAGCTCGTCCCTGGTCGCCGTCCACCTGGCGTGCCAGAGCCTGAACAGAAGAGAGAGCGGTCTCGCGCTCGCGGGCGGGGTGCTCCTGCACATGGCACCGCAGTACACCATCGCCGAGACGAAGGGCGGATTCCTGTCGCCCGAGGGGCGTTCGCGCACCTTCGACGCCTCGGCCGACGGCTACGTACGTGCCGAGGGCGTCGGCCTCGTCGCGCTCAAGCGGCTGGAGGACGCGCTGCGGGACGGGGACCCGATCCACGCGGTGATCGCCGGCAGCGGGGTCAACCAGGACGGCCGGACCAACGGCATAACCGTTCCCAACGGGGAGGCCCAGGTCTCACTCGTGCGGCAGGTCTGCGCCGAGGCGGGCATCACCCCCGGTGATCTGCAGTACATGGAGGCGCACGGCACCTCGACGCCGGTGGGCGACCCGATCGAGGCCAACGCACTGTCCCGGGCGCTCGCCATCGGGCGCGCCCCGGGCGCCGCCTGCTACGTCGGCTCGGTGAAGGCCAACATCGGGCACACGGAATCGGCTGCCGGCATCGCCGGGCTGATCAAGACCGCCCTCGCGCTCAAGCACCGTCGGATCCCGCCCCACATCAACCTCGAAAGGATCAACCCGGCCATCGACCGCGGCTTTTCGCCGTACGACATCCCCACCCGGGTGACGGACTGGCCCGAGCACGAGGGACCCGCGCGAGCAGGAGTGAACGCCTTCGGCTTCGGCGGGACCAACGCCCACGTGGTCCTGGAGGAGGCGCCCGCGCACCCGGCGCGCGCCGAGCACCCCCGTCCCTCCCCGGCTACCCGGCCCGTCCTGCGGCCGCAGGAGCGCGGCTGGAGCATTCTGCCCCTGACCACACGTCACCCGGAGGCCCTCCCGCAGTTGGCGCGGGGCATCAGCCACGAGCTCGCCGCAGAGCACGGCACCGCCGTCGCGCTCGACGACCTCGGCCACACACTCGCCCACCGGCGCCAGCACCTCGAATCGCGTCTCTCCGTCGTCTACTCCTCCAGGGAATCCCTGGACGAGGCGCTGGACACGCATCTGCGGGGCGAACCGCATCCCCGGGTGGTGCAGGGGCGACAACTGGACGCACCGGACCGCCGACTGGTCTGGGTGTTCACCGGCATGGGCCCGCAGTGGTGGGCCATGGGGCGCGGCCTGCTGGCCGGCGAACCGGTGTTCCGGAACGCGGTCACCGCGTGTGACCGGGAGATCCGGAAGATCGCCGGATGGTCCCTGATGGACGAGATGGCGGCCGACGAGAGCCGGTCACGGATGGCGGAGACCTGGCTCGCGCAGCCCGCCAACTTCGCCGTACAGATCGGTCTGGCGGCCCTGTGGCGTTCGTACGGCATCCGACCGGACGCCGTGGTGGGGCACAGCACCGGCGAGATCGCCGCCTTCTACGAGGCGGGCGTCTACTCGCTGGAGGACGCGGTCAAGATCGCCGTCCACCGCAGTCGGCTCCAGCACACCCTCTCCGGGACGGGCACCATGCTCGCCGTCGGGCTGCCCGAGGCCGAGGCCGATCGCCGGGTGCGCCCCTACGGGGACCTGATGTCTGTGGCCGCCGTCAACAGCCCCACCTCGGTCACCCTGGCCGGGGACGGGACGGCGCTGGCCGCGCTGGCCGACGAGCTGCGCACCGAGCAGGTCTTCACCAAGTTCCTTGCGGTAGAGGTCCCGTACCACAGCGCGGCCATGGACCGGATCAAGGACGAACTCCTCACCGCGCTCGCCTGCATCGAGCCCCGCCCGGCGACCGTTCCGGTTCACCTGACGGGTCAGGAGGGCGTCGCCCAGGGCGCCGAGCTGGACGCCGGCTACTGGTGGAAGAACGTCCGGGACCGGGTGCGCTTCCACGCGGCCGTGGACCGGCTGGCCGACGACGGCCACCGGCTGTTCCTCGAAATCGGCCCCCACCCGGTCCTCGGACACGCCATCCGCGAATGCCTGGAGGCCAAGGGCCGCACGGGCGTCTGTGTACCGTCGGTGCGCCGCGCGGAGGACGAACCCGAGCGCTTCGCCGTGTCCCTGGCGACCCTGCACAACCACGGGTTCGAGATCGCGTGGGACGTACTCCAGCCCGTGGGGCGCACGGTCCCGCTGCCCCGCTACCCCTGGCGCCGTGACCGCCACTGGACGGAGCCGGGAGTCGTCGCACAGGTCCGCCTCGGCCGGCTCGACCACCCCCTGCTGGGCCGCCGCACGGATCACACCGAACCGACCTGGCAGGCCCGGCTCGACACCGAGAGGCTGCCGTACCTGGCCGACCACCGCATCCAGGGATCCGTGGTCTTCCCCGCGGCCGGCTACCTGGAGATGGCCGCGCAGGCCGTGCGGGAGCTGACCGGGGGCACGGACGTCGTGCTGGCCGACATCGATCTGCGCAGGGCGCTCTTCCTGACCGAGGAAGACGTCCGCACGGTCCACCTCTCCGTGTCGCTGGAGGACGGCGGCTTCGTCGTCGCTTCCGCCGCGGCCGGGCCCGAGGCGGAGCGGGTCGTACACGCCAGCGGGGTGCTCCGTACCGCGCAGCGCCGCTCGGCCGGACCGCCGCTGCACGCGGGCCCGGTCAGGGAACGGTGCGCGCGCCGGTTGGACAACCAGGAGTGCTACACCGCGCTGGCCGCGCTCGGTTACCAGTACGGTCCCGCCTTCCAGGCCATCGAAGAGGTCTGGATCGGCGCCGATGAGGTGCTGGCACGGATCGCTCCGCCCGCGGCGATCGGGGGCGGGGCCGCGGACCACCACATCCACCCGGTGCTGCTGGACGCCTGCTTCCAGGCCCTGCTGACGCCGCAGCTCCTGGCCGGGGAGACATCGGCACCGGCCACCGGCATCCGGTTACCTCTGTCGCTCGACGAGATGAGCGTTTCCCCCGTGGGCGACCGCGCCTTGTGGGTGCACGGCACGGTGCGCCGCCAGGACGGGGACGCACTGGTGGGTGATCTCGCGCTGTACGCAGAGGACGGGACGGCGCTGGGCAGCATGCGGGGATTCCGCGCGGCCGACGTGGAGAAGGCCTCGGGGTCCGTCTCCCGGAACACCGTCGACTCCTGGCTCGCGGAACCCGTCTGGACCGACCGCCCGTGGGCGGCGGCCTCCGAAACGGCGGCCGAGGCATCCCGCACGGGAGAGCCGCAGGACTGGCTGGTCCTGGCGGACAACGGGGGAGTGGGGGACGCCTTCGCGGAGCTGGTGACCGCGCGCGGCGATCACTGCCGCACGGTACGACTGGACAACGCGGGCGACCGCCCGGAGCGGGCCGGGGAACTGCCCGCCGCACCGGACTGCGCCGCCCGGCTGGAACAGCTCTTCGCCGAACTGGACCGCGACGGTGCGGCCTTCCGAGGCACGGTCGTGCATCTGTGGAACCTGGATCTGCCCGCCATCGACGCCTCCGAGCGCCAGGATCTGGTGCGGGCCGCGGACACCGGGGCCTACTCCCTGGTCGCGCTCGCCAGGATTCTGCTGGCCCGGCAGACCGGCGGACGGCTGCACGTGGTCACCCGAGGCGCCCAGCCCGTGTCACCCGGGGAGACGACCGAACCGCTCGGCGCGCCCGCCTGGGGCGTCACGCGTGTGCTCCGGCACCAGGAGCTGGCCGGCCACCGGGGCAAACTGATCGACCTCGACCCCGCACAGGAGCCCGGCGCACCCGGCGTCCGGGCGGACGCCGAGGCACTCCTGCGCGAGTTCCTCAGTGACGATGAGGAAGAGATCGGGGTGCGCGGCGACCGCCGGGCGACCAGCCGCATCCGGCCCGCCGAAGGACTGACCAGGCCACTGCCGCTGCGCCTGCGGGCGGACGGAAGCTATCTCGTCACCGGAGCCTTCGGGGCCCTGGGCCGGCTGCTGTGCCGGACATTGGTGAAGCGCGGCGCCCGTCGGCTCATCCTGATGAGCCGGACGCCCGTACCCGGCCGCGACACATGGCAGGAAACCGACCCGGCAACGGCGCAGGGCAGGGCCGTAGCCCTCCTCAGGGAGCTGGACGCCGCCGGCGCACAGACGGTCCTGGCGCCGGTCGACGTGACCGACGAACACGCGCTGACCGGCTGGCTCGACGCGTACCGGCGGGGCGGGGCACCGCCCGTACGCGGCGTGTTCCACCTCGCGGGCCAGGTGCGGGACAGGCTGGTCGCCGACATGGACCGCGCCACGTTCGACGCGGTGCTCGACCCCAAGGCCGTGGGGGCTTACCTGCTGGACAAGCACCTGCGCGACGAACCGCTCGAACACTTCGTGCTCTTCGCCTCGATCGCCTCGCTGCTGACGACCGCGGGCCAGACCAACTACGCCGCGGGCAACGCCTTTCTGGACGCGCTGGCACATCGGCGGCGTGCGCAGGGCCTGCCGGCGCTGAGCCTCGACTGGGGCCCCTGGGCCACGGGAATGATCGAGGAGCTGGGTCTGGTCGACCACTACCTCCACAGCCGGGGAATGAGCTCGCTGTCCCCGGAAGCCGGGATGAGCGTCCTGGAACGCGTCATCGGACAGGACCGGGCGCAACTGCTCGTCGCCACGGTCGTCGACTGGCAGACCTTCCTGGCCTGGTACGACTCCCCGCCGCCGCTGGTCACCGAACTGGCCGCGGCCGCTCAGGAACACACCGTGGAGGAGGGCGGCGGACTCCTCCACGCCTTCCGCGACGCGGGGGAGGCGGACCGCCGCCGTCTGGTCATCGACCGTTTCACGGCGATCACCGCCACCGTCCTTCGAACCGCGGCGCACGAGATCGACCCCGCGGCCGGGCTCACCGGGCTGGGGCTCGACTCGCTGCTCGCGATGGAGCTGCGCGCCAGGACGCAGGCCGATCTCGGAATCGCCCTGCCGGTGGTCGCCCTGCTGAGCGGTACCTCCGTGGAGGAACTGGCCGGCCGGCTGTACGACGGCCTGACCGAACGGGTCGCGGCCGGCGGTGCGGGGGAGGGCGACGCGACGGCCGTCGAGGTGTTCACCGACGAGCTGAACCACCCCCTGACCCAGAACCAGAAGGCGCTCTGGTTCCTCAAGCAGCTCAACCCCGACGGCTACGCGTACAACATCGGTGGCGCCGTGGAGGTGCGCGCCGACATCGAACCCGAGCTGATGTTCGAGGCGGTGCGCAGGCTCGTCGCCCGCCACCCGGCGTTGCGCGCCAACTTCCACCTGGAGGACGGCCTGCCGGTGCAGCGCACGACCTCCGGCACGGAGCCCGATCTAGGCCTGTTCGACGTCCAGGGCCAGGGCTGGGAGGACATCCGGCGCACGATCATCCGCGAGTACCGCAAGCCGTACGACCTCGAACGCGACCCGCTGGTGCGGTTCCGGCTGTTCAAACGCGGGCCGAGCCGCTGGGTCATCATGAAGGCCGTCCACCACATCGTCTCGGACGCGATCTCGACGTTCACCTTCATCGAGGAACTGCTCGCCGTGTACGAGGCGCTGAAGCAGGGCCGGGAACCCTCCCTGCCGCCCGTAGGCGCCCGGTACCTGGATTTCCTCAACCAGCAGAACCGGTTCCTGGCAGGGCCCGAAGCCGGCGGAATGCTTGAGTACTGGCGCTCCCACCTGCCCGCAGAGGTCCCGCTCCTGGACCTGCCGGTGGACCGGCCCCGTCCCGCCGTGCAGACGCACAACGGCGCCTCGGAGTTCTTCGTGCTCGACGCGGAGCTCAGCGCCCGGGTCCACGCGCTGGCACAGGAGCACGGCGTGACGCCGTTCATGGTGCTGCTCAGCGCCTACTACATCCTGCTGCACCGCTACTCGGGCCAGGACCACGTCATCGTCGGCAGCCCGGTGACCGGTCGCACCCACCAGGAGTTCTCCTCGGTCTACGGCTACTTCGTCAACCCGCTGCCGCTGCACGCGGACCTGTCCGCGGGCCCCACGGTCGCGGAGCTGCTGGAGCAGGTCCGCAGGACGGTGCTCAACGGTCTGGACAACCAGGAGTACCCGTTCGTCCTGCTGGTCGAGGAGCTGGGTCTCCAGCACGACCCCAGCCGCTCGGCCGTGTTCCAGGCGATGTTCATCCTGCTCACCCACAAGGTGGCCACCGAGCAGTACGGCTACCGGCTGGAGTACATCGAACTCCCCGAAGAGGAAGGACAGTTCGACATCACCCTGTCGGTCTACGAGGACGAGGCGGAGGGGCGCTTCCACTGCGTCCTCAAGTACAACACCGACCTCTTCCTGTCCCGGACCGTCCGCCGCATGGCCGCGCACTACGTCCAGCTGCTCGACAGCATGACGCGGGCGTCCGCCGAACTGCCCACGCCGAGGCTGGAGATGCTCGGTGACCGGGAGCGCGAGCAACTGGTCACCGAGTGGAGCGGCTCCTCCCGGCTGCCGGCCGTCGGGCGGGAACCCGGCCGCGACCGGGCCGTCCACCAGCTGATCGGAGACATCGCCACCGCACACCCGGAGGTCGTCGCCGTCTCTGTGCCGGCCCTGGGGGGCCCCACGGAACACCTCACGTACGGAGAGCTCGACCGCAGGGCCGACGCCAGGGCCCGGCGGCTGCGCGAGCTGGGCGTGACGCGGGGTTCCGTGGTGGGGCTGTGCCTCGACAAGTCACCGGAACTGGTCGTCACCCTCCTCGCGGTGCTCAGGGCGGGCGGCGCCTACCTGCCGGTCCACCCCGACCAGCCCACAGAGCGCGTCGCCCACGTACTGGGCATCGCGCAGGCCGTCCTCATCGTCGTCGACGACACGCGTGCCGCGTGGGCCGAGAGCCTGCCCGTCACCGTGCTGACCCCGGCGGAGCTGCGCCGTACGGAGACCGAGGGACCCGCACCGCAGGAGATCACCGACCTCGACTCGCCCGCCTACGTCATCAACACCTCGGGGTCCACCGGCCGTCCCAAGGCCGTGCGGGTCAGCCATCGCAGCCTCGCCTCGGCGTACGCGGCATGGTCCGGGGAGTACCGGCTGGCTGACGCGGCACGCGTCCACCTCCAGATGGCCGAGCCCTCGTTCGACGTCTTCACCGGCGACCTGGTCCGCGCCCTGTGCTCGGGCGGCCGGCTGGTGCTGGCCGACCGGGACCTGATCTTCGACACGACCCGGCTGTACCGCACGATGCGGACGGAACGGGTCGACAGCGCGGAGTTCGTCCCCGCCGTCGTACGCGGCCTGATGGACCACTGCGAGCGTGCGGGCGAACGGCTCGACTTCATGAGCCTGCTGGTGGTCGGTTCCGACGCCTGGAAGGTGGCGGAGTACGAGCGGCTGCGCGGTCTGTGCGGTCCCGGCACCAGGGTGATCAACTCCTACGGCGTCACCGAGGCCACCATCGACAGCGCCTTCTTCGAAGGGCCCGCGGACGGCCTTGAGGCAGGTCTCATGGTGCCGATCGGCCGGCCGCTGGCCAACAGCACACTCCATGTCCTGGACGAACACGGCGAACCCGTCCCGCCCGGCGTACCGGGCGAGCTGTGGATCGGCGGCGAGGGCGTCGCGATCGGATACGCCGGCGACCCGGAACAGACGGCGCAACGCTTCGTGACGCGGCACCTGAGCCGTGAGCCGGGCGCCGCACCGGTACGGCTGTACCGGACGGGCGACGTAGGGCGCTGGGACACGCACGGCCGGATGCACCTGCTCGGACGCAGCGACCACCAGGTCAAGCTGCGCGGCCACCGGATCGAGGTCGCCGAGATCGAATCGCATCTGGCGGGCTGGCCGGGCCTCGCCCGCGCTGTGGTGGCCGTCCGCCCCGACGCGGCCGGGGGCCAGGCCCTCTGCGCCTACTGCGTGGCGGAGCCGGGCCGGACACTGGACCGGCGGGGGGGGGGGCGG
>CBRG010000126.1 GCA_000470535.1 Streptomyces sp. AW19M42 | reverse complement strand
GCGGGGTGGGGAGAGGTTTGCCGGAGGCGGCCTTCTCCCCACCCCGCCCCTTTCGCGCACCAAGGGGCAGTTTTCAGCCACCGATCCGCGCACGTCGGCCGGAATTGGCGCACGCCCTCGAACCTGTCGGGCGCCTCACACTCCGACACCTCTCTCCCTGTCGGTATACCAAGTCGGTCTCAAGTAGCGATTCCATAGAAGATTTCCGTCGGCCGACTTGTCCCATTCGTACGCCAAATTCCCCTGCAAAATCAGGCAAACGTGGCCGCGGACACTTCAATGGCCCGGGAGTTCTCTGGTATACCGTTCGGCGCAACGAGTGCCCCCGTGCACCCACATCGGTACTCGTTGCGCCGTCCTGCCCCCCTGCCGTCCCCAAGGAGGCTTGATCCCATGCGTCGAATTCCGGCCGCCCTGTCGGTGGCCGCATTGCTGGCGATCACCACCGCATGCAGCTCGCTCTCGCCGCCCGGCAAGGAGACCACCGCCCAGCCGCGCCTGACCGATATGCGTCCCGTCCGCGACGGCGGCACGGTCACGATCGGGCTGAAGTCCGATCCCGACAGGCTCGACCCGAGCCTGACCACGACGCTGGTCGCCCGCACCGTGTTCACGTCCATGTGCGAACAGCTCTACGACGTGGACCAGGACAACAAGTTCGTCCCGCAGCTTGCCGCCACCCTGCCGAAGATCACCGACGGCGGCCGCACCTTCACCTTCACCGTCCGCGAGGGCGCCAGGTTCAGTGACGGTGCCCGGCTGGACGCCGCCGCGGTGAAGACCTCGCTCGACCGCCATCTGCATCTGCGGGGCTCCGGCCGCGCCTCCGAGATCGACTCCGTGGAGAAGGTCACCGCGACCGGCCCGTACACCGTGCGGCTCTCCCTGAGCCACCCCGACGTACCGCTGCTGGGCCGGCTGGCCAACACCGCCGGGCTGATCATGTCCCCGAAGGCGATCAAGAAGTACGGGGCCGACTTCGCCACCCATCCGTCCTGCGTCGGCCCGTTCAAGTACGTCAAGCGGGTCGTCGGGGACCGGATCGAACTGGAGAAGGATCCGCTGTACTACGACGCGGACAAGGTCCATCTCGACGGCGTCATCTACAAGACGATCACCGACGGCAGCATCCGGATGGCCAACATCCGCTCCGGCGACGTCCAGATCGGTGACCAGATGGGCCCGGTCGAGGTCCGCAACTCGATGGGCGAGAAGGGGCTCCAGCTCCTGAACACCCCGTCGCTCGGTTACATGGCGCTGACCCTGAACGTCGCCAACGCGCACGGCATCGACAAGGACCCCAGCCCCGTCGACAGCCCCTTCGGCCGCGATATGCGGGTCCGGGAGGCCTTCGACCTGTCGTTGGACCGGGCGCTGATCAACAAGCTGGTCTTCCAGGGCATGTACGAACCGGCCTGCGGCCCGGTGCCGCCGGGGACGCCCCTCAGCTCCCCGGTCACCTGCCCGGAACGGGACGTGGCGAAGGCCGAGCGGCTGCTGAAGGCGGCCGGCGTGAAGACACCGGTGCCGCTGGAACTGATGATCAACACCACCCCGGAGGACAGCCGTCTGGGCCAGGTCGTGCAGGCCATGGCCGCCGACGCGGGCTTCGACGTCAAACTGCGCCCCACCGAGTTCGCGACCGGGCTGACCCGGACCCTGGCGGGCGACTTCCAGGCGAGGACCGGCGGCTGGGGCGGTCAGCCCGACCCCGCGGGCAACATCGACAGCCTCGTCGGCACGAAGGGCAGCAACAACCAGGGCAAGCTCTCCGACCCGACGATCGACCGTCTGATCGTGGAGGGGCGCAGCACCTCGGACGTGGCCGAGCGCCGCGAGATCTACCGGAAGCTCACCGCCGCGATCAACAAGCAGCACGGGGTCATCTACCTCTACCGCAACATCAGTTACGTCTCCGCCTCGCAGGACGTGAGCGGCATCAAGCTCTCCGGCGACGGCCTGATCAGGGTCAAGGAAGCCGGATACACGAAGGGGAGCCGGTGACCGTCCTGTGCAGACTGCTCACGTCGTACGTGAGCCGCCGTATCGGTATGTCGCTGGTGACGATGGTGCTCGTCAGCATCACCGTGTTCCTCGGGGTCCGCGCGATGCCCGGCGACACCGCTCAGGCGCTCGCCGGTGAACAGACCTCCCCCGAGGTGCTGGCCGCGATCCGCTCCGAGTACGGGCTCGACGACAACATCGCCGTCCAGTACTGGCGTTACGTCAGCAACGCGGCCACGGGCGACTTCGGCACCTCGGCCCGTACCGGGCTGCCGGTGCTCGACTCCATCACCCAGGCCCTGCCCATCACGCTGGAGCTGGCCGCACTGTCCCTGCTGATGGCCGTGGTCGTCGGCATCGGGGCCGGGGTCATGGCCGCCGTGCGGCGCGGCAAGCCCGAGGAGTGGCTGGCCAACGGCATCGCCCTGCTCGGCATGTCGATCCCCGCCTTCTGGCTGGGCATCGTGCTGGTGCTGGTGTTCGCCATCGCCATGCCGGTGTTCGCGGCCTCCGGCTTCGTACCGTTCAGCACCGATCCGCTGGAGAACCTGCGGCGCCTGGTGCTGCCCGCCATCGTGCTCGGCTCAGGTCTCGCCGCGGTGGTGATGCGCCAGACCAGGGCCGCGATGATCGACGCGATGTCCTCGGACTACGTGCGCACCGCACGCGCCAAGGGGCTGGCCCCGGCCGCGGTGATCGGCCGGCACGGGCTGCGCAACTCGCTCGTCACCGTCATCACCGTGCTGGGCCTGCAGCTCGGACACCTGATCTCCGGAGCCGTCGTCACCGAGCAGGTCTTCGTGCTGCCCGGCTTCGGCAAGCTCACCATCGACGCGGTCTTCACCCGTGACTACGCGATGGTCCAGGGCGTCGTCCTGTTCACCTCGGCCGCCTACATCCTGATCAATCTGCTGGTCGACTTCCTGTACTCGGTCGTCGACCCGCGCATCCGGCTCGGAGGTTCCCGATGACCCTCTCCCCGTCGACGGCGTCGGCGCCCGCGCCGGCCGCCACGGCACCTCCCGCGTCCCGGCCGCCCACCCGTGCGGCACGGTTCACCACCTCGCTGCGCCGGCTGCGGCGCAACCGGCTGGCGCTCGTGGGCGCGGTGCTCTCCGCCGTGTTCGTCCTCGTCGCCCTGGTCGCACCGCTCATCGCCCCGTACGACCCGGCACTGCCGGACTTCGACGCGGCGCTGCGGGAGCCCAGCTGGTCGCACTGGCTGGGCACCGACGACCTGGGCCGCGACCAGCTGTCCCGGGTCCTGGTCGGTGTCACCGCGTCCATGCAGGTCGGGGTGGCGGCCGTGCTGCTGGCCTTCGTCGTCGCCGTCCCGCTCGGGCTGGTGGCCGGCTACTACGGGAAGTTCGCCGACACGGTGGTCTCCCGGCTGACCGACACCATGCTGGCGTTCCCCTTCCTGGTCCTGGCCGTGGGACTCGCCGCGGTGATGGGCCCGTCCCTGGAGAACGCGACCATCGCGATCGGCATCTCCCAGATCCCGGGCATCGTGCGCGTCACCCGTGCGGAGACCCTGCGGCTCAAGCACCTGGACTACGTCGGGGCCGCCGTGGCCAACGGCGGCGGCGACGGCGTGATCCTGTTCCGCCACATCCTGCCGAACGCCACCTCGACCCTCATCGTGCAGGCCACCGTGGGCATCCCGTCCGCGATCATCGGCGAGGCGGTGCTCAGCTTCCTCGGCCTCGGGGTGCAGCCGCCCTCCCCCTCGCTGGGCGTGATGCTCTCCAGCGCCCAGCCGTTCATCGCGGACGCGCCCTGGATGGCGGTCTTCCCCGGTCTCGTCATCGTGCTCGCCACTCTGGCGTTCAACCTGCTCGGTGACGGCGTGCGCGACATCCTCGACCCCCGCGGAGGTTCCCGGTGACCGAAGTCGAAACGTCCACCGCGGCCGCCGCCGCGCGCAGCGCGGAGCCGGTCTTGCGGGTCCGCGATCTCACGGTCTCCTTCCATGGCGCCGAGCGCACCGTGCACGCCGTGGACGGCGTCTCCTACGATCTGGCGCCCGGCGAGGTGCTGGCCGTGGTCGGCGAGTCCGGCTGCGGCAAGTCCGTCACCTCCATGGCCGTGATGGGACTGCTACCGCCGACCGCCCGGATCGGCGGGTCCATCACCCTGGACGGACAGGAGCTGGTCGGCGCGCCGGAGAAGAAGCTGCGCTCGCTGCGCGGCAGCCGGCTGTCGATGATCTTCCAGGAGCCGATGACCTCGCTCAACCCGGTGCTCACCATCGGCCGGCAGATCACCGAGGTGCTCCGCCGCCACCAGGGGATCGGCCGGAGCGCGGCCAGGGAGCGGGCCGTCGAACTGCTCGGCATCGTCGGCATCCCCGCCCCGCGCAAGCGGGTCGACGAGTACCCGCACCAGCTGTCCGGCGGGATGCGGCAGCGCGTGATGATCGCGATCGCCGTCGCGTGCGACCCCGCGGTCCTGATCGCCGACGAGCCGACGACCGCCCTCGACGTGACCGTACAGGCGGGCATCCTCGATGTGCTCCGCTCGCTCAGGGACCGGCTCGGTACCGCGATCGTGCTGATCACGCACGACCTCGGGGTCGTCGCGGACACCGCCGACCGGGTCCTGGTGATGTACGCGGGCCGCCCGGTCGAACAGGCCTCGGTGGACGAGCTGTTCGCCTCCCCGCAGCACCCCTACACCCGGGGGCTGCTCGGGGCCGTACTGCGGCCCGGCAGCCGGGGCGCGAACGGCCGGGACCGGCTCAACGAGATCCCCGGCCTGGTGCCCGATCTGCGCGAGCAGCCCGCAGGGTGCAGTTTCGCCCCGCGCTGCGCCTCCGCGGACACGAGCTGCCTGACGGACCGCCCGCAGCTGAGCAGGTCCGCCGGCACCCATCTGATCGCCTGCCACCACCCGGCCGGTGCGGCCGGGTCCGCCCCGTCCCGACCCGCCGCGAGCAAGGGAACCGACCGATGAGCGCCAGCCTCGTCCCACCCGCCCGCACCGCGGGCTCCGGCACTCCGGTGCTGGCCGTGCACGACCTGAAGCGGCACTTCGATGGATCCGGCGGCTCCGTGAAGGCGGTGGACGGGGTGTCGTTGACGATCATGCCCGGCGAGGTCGTGGGCCTCGTCGGGGAGTCGGGCAGCGGCAAGTCGACGGTGGGGCGGTGCGTGGTGCGCCTCGACCGGCCGACCGGTGGCAGCGTGGAGATCAACGGCACGGACATCACCGCGCTCTCGGCGCGTGAACTGCGGCCACTGCGCAAGGATTTCCACCTGGTCTTCCAGGACCCTTCTTCCTCCCTCAACCCCAGGATGACGATCCGCCAGATCATCGCGGAGCCGCTGCGGCTGCACGGCCTGGCGAATCGCGCCGGGGCCTCGCGCCGGGTGGACGAACTCCTCGCGCAGGTGGGTCTGCGGCCCGAGATCGCGGACCGCAACCCCCATGAGCTGTCCGGTGGTCAGCGCCAGCGGGTGTCGATCGCCCGTGCGCTCTCGGTCGCCCCCGATCTGCTGGTGGCCGACGAGCCGACCTCCGCGCTCGACGTGTCCGTGCAGGCGTCCGTCCTCAACCTGCTCGCGGATCTCCAGCGCGACCGGGGCTTCGGCTGCCTGTTCATCACCCACGACCTCGCGGCCGTGGAGTACCTGGCTGACCGGATCGCGGTGATGTACCTGGGCCGGATCGTCGAACAGGCCCCGGCCGCCCAGCTGTTCGCCTCACCGAAGCACCCGTACACGCAGGCGCTGCTCTCCGCGGCGCCGGTGCCCGACCCGGCCGAGCAGCGCGGCCGCGGCCGGATCGTGCTCGGCGGCGATCTGCCCAGCCCGCTGGACCCGCCGCCCGGCTGTCACTTCCACACGCGGTGCCCGCTGGCCACCGAGCGATGCCGGACGGATCCACCCGGGCTGCGGACCCTGCCGGTGGCGGCGGACTCGTCAGCCCCCCGGCAGGTGGCGTGCCACCTGGTGGCGGACGACGGCACCGTGCCGGACGCCGCGCGGGCGGTCACGTAACAGCGCCGCAGGAAACGAGGGAGCCCGTCCACCGCGTGGTGGACGGGCTCCTTCGTTCGGGGCGGGTCAGCCGACGAGCTCCAGGCCGTCGGCGACGACGCGGCCCGCGTGCAGGACCGTGCGGTCGTCGCTGCGGTCCATCACGGCGGACGCGACCGTCTCACCCTCGACCAGCAGCAGGTCGCCGGCGTCACCCACAAAGACGCCCGGCCGGTCCGCGACGGACGTCAGGCGCTCCGGGCCGCCCTGGAGGATCGAGTGGCCGCCCCGGGTGGCGACGGCCACGCAGTGCTCGATCAGCTCGTCGGCCCGGTAGCGGTTGGTGAAGGCGAGCTGCCAGGTGCGGTCCAGCATGTCGCCGTTGCCGTACGGGGACCAGAAGTCGCGCTGGCCGTCCTCGCCCAGACCGACCCGCACCCCGGCGGCGGTCAGCCCGGCCAGCGGAAGGGCGTGCTGCTGCTGGGCCGGGGCGATGGTCGCCATCGCGATGTCCAGCTCCGCGAACTCCTCGGTGAGGCGCCGCGTGGTCGCCTCGTCGACGGTGCCGAGTTCGTACGCGTGCGAGAGCGTGACCTGACCGGCCATGCCGAGCGCGCGCACCCGCTCCAGGATGAGATCGACGCTGAACACGCCCAGCGCCCCGGGCTCGTGGAGGTGGATGTCGATCGGCGCCCGGTGGCGCTCGGCCAGACCGAAGACGACGTCGAGGTGGCGGACGGGGTCGCGGTCCAGGGTGCACGGGTCGATGCCGCCGACCACGGCGGCACCCGAGGCCAGCGCCTGGTCCATCAGCTCCGGCACACCCTTCTCCTTGAAGAGGCCGGCCTGCGGGAAGGCCATGATCTCGACCTCGCACCGGCCGGCGTGCGCCTCCTTGGCCGCGAGGACGCCCTCGAAGCGCTCCAGACCGCAGTCCGCGTCGATCTGCGCGTAGCTGCGCACCCGGGTCGTGCCGCGCTCGATCATGCGGCCCAGGGTGTACGTGGCCCGCTGGGCGACGGTCCACTCGTCCTCGCGCCAGTGCGCGCGGTCGTTCATCGTCATGCCCCAGACGCCGGGCTTGCCCGTGTGGGGGCGGAAGGGCAGCCCGATGCGGGTGGAGTCGAGGTGGCAGTGGACGTCCGAGAACGAGGGCAGCGCGAGCCGTCCCCGGCCGGCCACGGTGTCGCCCGTGACGGTGCGGGCGGGGTCGTGCGGGGTGATCGCCGCGATCACGCCGTCCTTGATCTCGATGTCGCAGGGCTCGCCGCCCCAGGGACGGACGTCTGTGATCAGCATGTGGTGCATCTCCTCGGTTGGCCGCCGGGTGCCGGCGGTCGGGGTGGGTCGGGGCCCGGACCGGACGGCGCCGGGGCCGGGCGTGTCACTCGGCCGGCAGCACCTCGGCCAGCTTCGCCAGGGACGGGCCCCGGCCGCGCTCGATGTGCGCGTAGGCGAGGGCGTCGGCCAGATCGGGCTTGCCCGCGTAGATCGCGGCGCAGATGTCCTGGTGCTCGGCGCACTGGACGCTCGGGTCGAGACCGCCGGTCAGGGTGAACAGCCACTGCACCAGGCCGAGCGAGGGCTGGAGCGCGTCCTGGAGCAGCCGGTTCCCCGTCATCGCGACGATCTCGGCGTGCAGGGCGGTGTTGGCGGCGGGGATCTCGTGGGCGTCGCCGCGCCGGGTGGCGTCCTCGGCCTCCTCCATGAGGGCGCGCAGCCGGTCGCCGCCGCGTCCTGCCGCGCAGGCCTCCGCGGCCCTGCGGGCGGCGAACACCTCCAGGCTCAGGCGCAGATCGAAGAGTTCCGCGACATCGCGCAGCGAGAGGTTGCGTACGGAGGCGCCGCGCCGCGGGGAGATCACGACGAGGCCTTCGCCGGTCAGCCGGGTGAGTGCCTCGCGGACGGGGATCCGGGAGAAGCCCAGGGCCTCCGACAGCTCGCGTTCCCGCAGCCGGGCCCCGGGCGGGTAGGCGCCGGAGAGGATGCCGGCCCTGATCGTGCGCTCGGCGTGGTCGGCGTGGGACTCGCTGGCGTCGGGCGATTCGGTCGTCGTCATCGTGATGCGGTCTCCTCGAACGGCGGGAAGGTCGGCGGGAACAGCGCGTCGGCACCCCGGCGGTGCACGTCGCGCTCGGCGTAGCCCTCACGCATCCTCTCGAAGAGTTCCTGTGCGCGGCGGCGCAGGTTCGTCAGGTCGGTGCCGGGGATCCGGCCGTCGGTCATGACGGGGCGTCCCGCCACGACGGAGTGGGTGGCCTGCCGGGCGGTGCCGTTGAGCAGGAACGTACGGACGGGGTCGTCCTGGACGCCGTCGCGGATGTCGTCGAGCCGGAACGCGACCAGGTCCGCCCGGGCTCCCGGCTCCAGCCGTCCGAGGTCGTCGCGGCCCAGTGCGCGGGCGCCGCCGAGGGTGGCCGCCTCGACGTAGTACTCGGCCGGTGCGGCGTCCGCGCGGCCGTCGGCGGTCTTCGCGAGGTGGACGCCCGTGTCCATGCCCCGGATCAGGTCGGGCGGGAAGGAGTCGGTGCCCAGGCAGAGGTTGATGCCCGCGCGCCGGTAGGCGCCGAAGGAGTGCAGCACCTGGCCGTAGCGCAGCGAGGTCTGCGGGCAGTGGATGACGGAGACGCCGGCCGCGGCGAGGGTGGCCAGGTCGCCCCGGTCCTCGCCGTGGACCGAGGGATGGCGGTCGGTGAAGACGCCGTGCGGGACGAGCAGCCGGGTGTCCAGGAGGCCGGTGCGGGCGAGCAGTTCCAGCGGGGTGGCGTGGTGCGTCTCCCGTACGAGGTCGCGTTCGTGCAGGCCCTGGAGGCAGTGCAGCCGTACGGGGACGTCACGGCGTCGCGCTAGCGCGGCGGTCCCGCGCAGCAGGTCCTCGGTGAGCGTCTCGATGCGGCAGGGCAGCAGCACCCCGTTGACGAGCGGGTCGCTCAGTCGGGCGGTGTGGTCGAGGAAGCGCTCGGCGTCCCGCAGTCCGGCACGGCCCCGCTCCTCGTCGAGGGCGACGTGGCGGCCGCCGTCCGGGCGGGCCACGTTGACGCCGGAGCGGTAGGCGGGGCCCAGGTAGCCGCGCAGTCCGATGCGCCGGGAGGTCTCGGCCATGGTGACGAGTTCGTCGTACGGCTCGGCCCAGGCGCTGTGGACCTCGGAGGCGATGGGCATGTACGTGGTGATGCCGTGCAGGGCCAGCTGGACCAGGGCGTACTCGCGGACGGTGGCCCGTTCCGCGGGGGTGAAGGCGTCGCGCCGACGGTGGTCGAAGTACTCCTGCGACCAGAGGAGTCCGGCGGCGCGGGCGGGCGGCGCCCAGGAGTCCAGGACGAGGTGGTCGATGTCGGTGAGCGCGTCGAGGTCGATGAGTCCGGGCATTACCAGGGCCTCGCCCAGGTCCAGTTCAGCGTCGACGGGACCGTCGTAGCCGCGTCCGACGTAGGTGATCGTGTCGCCCTCCCACACGATCTCGCCGTCCCTCAGGAGCGCGTGGCCGCCGTCGCGGTGGGCGAGGACGTGGGTGGCACGCCAGCGGGTTCGCACGGGGCCTCCTGCGGGTGCGGGTATACCGGTCGCGTTCCGGCCGGGCGACGGGAACGGCGGCTCCCCGGCCGGAACAAGGCGACAGTAGCACTTGGCATACCAAGCGCCTTCACCTTCGGGAGTTATGGGAGATAAGTCAGAATTCAAGCCTCAATCAGTGCATGGGAGAGGTGAGTAACTCTCTTCTGGCATACCAATACCGACGGGCCGGGCCGCAGCTCTCAGCTCTCCGTCAGCCGACCCGCCGCCACCTCGACGCGACGCGTCGTGCGGACCGCCTCCAGCATCCGGCGGTCGTGCGTGACCAGCAGCAGCGTCCCCTTGTACGAGTCGAGCGCCGACTCCAGCTGCTCGATCGCCGGC
This sequence comes from Streptomyces sp. AW19M42, assembly GCA_000470535.1. Classification (GTDB taxonomy): domain Bacteria; phylum Actinomycetota; class Actinomycetes; order Streptomycetales; family Streptomycetaceae; genus Streptomyces. The sequence goes on along the minus strand of CBRG010000126.1, from coordinate 67,271 downwards.
AGGTCGAGGTGGTTCGTGGGCTCGTCCAGGACGAGGAGGTTGACGCCCCTGCCCTGGAGCAGGGCGAGTGCGGAGCGGGTCCGCTCGCCCGGGGAGAGGGTGGTCGCGGGGCGCATCACGTGATCGGCGCGCAGGCCGAATTTGGCGAGGAGCGTGCGGACCTCGGCCGGTTCCGTGTCCGGGACGGCCGCGCAGAACGCCTCCAGCAGGGATTCCGTACCGTGGAACAGCTTCCGCGCCTGGTCCACCTCCCCCACGACCACGCCGGAACCCAGGCTCGCGTGCCCCGAGTCCAGCGGGAGGCGGCCGAGCAGGGCGGCGAGCAGGGTCGACTTCCCGGCGCCGTTGGCACCGGTGATGGCGATCCGGTCCGCCCAGTCGACCTGGAGCGAGGCCGGGCCGAACGCGAAGTCCCCGAGCGTGACCCGCGCCTCGCGCAGGGTCGCCACGACGGAGCCGGAGCGGGGGGCGGAGGCGATCTCCATCCGCAGCTCCCACTCCTTGCGCGGCTCCTCCACGGCATCGAGCCGCTCGATCATCCGCTGGGTCTGGCGGGCCTTCGCGGCCTGTTTCTCGCTCGACTCGCTGCGGAACTTGCGGGCCATCTTGTCGGAGTCGCCGGCCTTGCGGCGCGCGTTCCTGACGCCCTTGTCCATCCAGGAGCGCTGCATGAGGGCGCGGCCTTCGAGCGCGGAGCGCTTGTCCGCGAACTCCTCGAACTCCTCCCTGGCGTGCCTGCGAGCCCGCTCGCGCTCCTCCAGGTAGGCGGCGTAACCACCGCCGTAGAGGTTGATCTGCTGCTGGGCGAGGTCGAGTTCGAGAACCTTGGTGACGGTGCGCATCAGGAACTCGCGGTCGTGACTGATGACGACCGTGCCGGCGCGGAGCCCGGAGACGTACCGTTCAAGCCGTTCCAGGCCGTCGAGGTCGAGGTCGTTGGTGGGTTCGTCGAGCAGGAAGATGTCGTAGCGGGAGAGCAGCAGCGAGGCGAGGCCCACGCGGGCCGCCTGGCCTCCGGAGAGGGTGGTCATCGGCAGGTCGAGACCGACGGTGAGGCCCAGGTCCGCGGCGACCTCCTCGGCCCGTTCGTCCAGATCGGCGCCGCCGAGGGCGAGCCAGCGTTCCAGCGACTCGGAGTACGCGTCGTCGGAGCCGGGCGCCCCGTCGACGAGGGCCTGGGTGGCGGCGTCCATCGTCGCCTGGGCCTCGGCCACGCCTGTCCGGCGGGCCAGGAACTCCCGCACCGTCTCGTCGGGGCGCCGCTCCGGCTCCTGCGGCAGGTGGCCGACGGTGGCGGTGGGCGGGGAGAGCCGCAGCTCTCCCTCCTCCGGTTGGTCGAGCCCGGCGAGCAGCCGCAGGAGCGACGATTTTCCGGCGCCGTTGACTCCGACGAGACCGATCACATCACCGGGAGCGACCACGAGGTCGAGTTCGGCGAAGAGAGTGCGGTCGCCGTGTCCGGCGGCGAGGTCCTTGGCGACGAGGGTGGCAGTCATCAGGAGGTCGATCCTAATCGGCGCCCGGGGCCGCCGGTCGCCCGGAGCGACGCTAGGGTCCTTCCCTGGATCGGGTGGACCGGGCAGAGACGAGCGGCGGTGCGGCAGTGTCGGAAGTGATTGTGGTGGGCGGTGGGGTCAGCGGCCTCACCACAGCGGTGGTACTGGCCGGACGCGGCCACCGGGTGCGGGTCTGGTCCCGGCAGCCCTCCGCGGCCACGACGTCCGCGGTGGCGGGAGCTCTGTGGTGGCCGTACCGGATCGAGCCCCAGGACCGGGTCGGCGACTGGTCGCTGGCTTCGCTGAGCTGGTACGGGGAGCTGGCCGACCGGCCCTCGGAGACCGGGGTACGGCTGGTCGGCGGCTTGCACCGGGGCGAGCGGCTCGCGGCGCTCGGGGCGTGGGCCGGGAAGCTGAAGGACGTGGTGGAGACCGCGGAGGGGCTGCGGTGCCGGCTGCCGCTGATCGACATGCCGGTGCACCTCGACTGGCTGGAGGAACAGGTCAGGGCCACCGGGGGCTCGGTCGAGCGGCGTACGGTCAGCTCCTTCGACGAGGCAGCCGCCGAGGCGGCGACGGTGGTCAACTGCACGGGGCTCGGTGCCCGTGAGCTGGTCCCGGACACCGGTATGCGGCCTGTTCGAGGTCAGCTGGTCATGGTGGAGAACCCGGGGATCGAGGAGTGGTTCACCGAGGCGGACCCGGCCTCCGACGCGACGACGTACTTCTTCCCGCAGCCGGGCCGGCTGGTGCTCGGCGGCACCGCCGGCACGGACGACTGGAGCACCGTGCCCGATCCCCGCGTGGCCGAGGAGATCGTGGCGCGGTGCGCCCGGGTCCGGCCGGAGATCGCCGGCGCGCGGATCATCGGGCACCGGGTGGGGCTGCGGCCGGCCCGGGACGCGGGGGTCCGCATCGAGGCCGAGCCGCTGCCCGGCGGCGGACGCCTGGTGCACAACTACGGGCACGGCGGCGCGGGGGTCACCGTGGCCCTGGGCTGCGCGGAGGCGGCGGCCCGACTGGTCGGCTGAAGGGGCGGCACGCCGAGCCGGCGGGCGGCCCCGCTCAGTCGGCGGCCGGGCTCGAACCGCCGGGTTTGTCGCCGGGTTTGTCGCCGCGTTCGGTGGTGATCTGGCTGCCGCCGGGACCGATCCGGATCTCGAAGTCGCCGTCGTACTTCGCGTGGCCCTCGATGACGGCGGACTCGACCGCCTCCACCCCGAACTCGTGGCGCACGATGAGCGGGTCCTCGCGCAGGTCCCGCATCAGGGCCACGCACATCCCGATCATGACGATGGTGAAGGGCGCGGCCACCAGGATGGTCAGGTTCTGCAGGCCGGCCAGCGCGTCCCCCTTGCCGTTCCCGATCAGCAGCATGACCGCCGCCACCGCACCGGTGGTCACGCCCCAGAAGACGACGACCCACTTGGCCGGTTCGAGGATGCCCTTCTGGGACAGGGTGCCCATCACGATGGACGCGGCGTCCGCGCCCGACACGAAGAAGATGCCGACCAGGATCATCACGAGCAGGCTCATCACCGTGGGGATGGGGAACTGCTGGAGTACTCCGAAGAGCTGGGCCTCCTGGGTGTCGGCGCCGTTCAGCTTTCCGGCCTCCTGGAGCTTGATGGCGGTGCCGCCGAAGATCGCGAACCAGACCAGGCTGACCGTGCTGGGCACCAGGATGACCCCGCCGATGAACTGGCGGATCGTCCGGCCGCGGCTGATCCTGGCGATGAACATGCCGACGAACGGGGTCCAGGAGATCCACCAGGCCCAGTAGAAGACGGTCCAGCTGCTGAGCCAGTCGGCGACCTCGCCCTCGCCGGTCGCCTCGGTGCGTCCGGCGAGCTGGGGCAGATCACCGATGTAGGCGGCGATCGAGGTGGGCAGCAGGTCGAGCACGATGATGGTGGGGCCCGCGATGAACACGAACACGGCGAGGATCAGGGCGAGCACCATATTGATGTTGGACAGCCACTGGATGCCCTTCTCCACGCCGGAGATCGCCGAGGCGACAAAGGCCACGGTCAGCACGGCGATGATCAGGACGAGCAGCCCGGTGCCGGTCTTCTCCATCCAGTTCAGCTCGTGGAATCCGCTGCCGATCTGGAGTGCGCCAAGGCCGAGCGAGGCGGCCGAGCCGAAGAGCGTGGCGAAGATGGCGAGGATGTCGATCAGCCTGCCGACGCCGCCGTGGGCGTGCCGGGCGCCGATGAGCGGTTCGAAGACGGCACTGATCGTCTGCCGCCTGCGACGCCGGAAGGTGCTGTACGCGATGGCGAGACCGACCACCGCGTAGATCGCCCAGGGATGGAGCGTCCAGTGGAAGAGGGTGGTGGCCATCGCCGTCTGCATCGCCTCTGCGGCGTCCGCGGGATGGGTGCCGGGCGGATGGTGGACGAAGTGCGCCAAGGGCTCGCTCACTCCGTAGAACATCAGGCCGATGCCCATACCGGCGCTGAACATCATGGCGACCCAGGACACGGTCCGGAATTCCGGCTCCTCGCCCTCCTGGCCGAGGGTGATCTTTCCGTAGCGGCTGATGGCGAGCCAGAGCGCGAAGACCACGAACCCGGAAGCGGCCAGCATGAAGGCCCAACCACCGTTGTGCATGAGGCCGTTGAGCAACGTGCTGGATACGTCCTCCAGCGAGTCGGTGGCGGTGGCCCCCCAGACCACGAAGGCGAGGGTGAGGACGGCGGTGACGCCGAACACCACCCGGTCGGTCGTGGGGCGTCGGCCCTGGGTCGGATCGTCGGGCAGATCCGCCGTCACCGACAGATCCCCCCTGCCGCCCGTTCTCTGATCGTCCTGCGACACGAAAGGCACCTTTCACCGAAGCTGAAGTTTCACTCTCCGTAGGCATTACCACACGTGGTGTGCATCTTCCGGGATCAACAAGCGGTATCGACTTGACCGTCTATGAGGTGGTATGACGCACGTGTGTCCAGCAGGAGCGGGATCAGTCTCCGGGCGGACTGATCCAGCGGTACGTACACACCGTCACCGTCGGGCCGGGAGGTGACGCCGTGCAGAGCGAGTTCGTCCCCGACCGCGGCGAACCGGTCCGCCGTCAGCCGGTAACCGCAGGGCGGACGCGCGAGGACGTCGCCCGGCTCCGGGGCCTCGTTGCCGGCCCCGCCCAGCAGGACCGGACCCCGGCCGGCCGCGCCGGTCGCCCGGGAACGGGCGGTGGCGGCGGCGATCTCACCGCGGCGCTCCTCGACGTAGGAGAACAGTCCGTTGAGCGCGGCGAGTTGGGCGTGCACCCTACGCCGGTTGTTGAGTGCGGGGTCGGCCCGCTCGGCGTCGGTGAGCGGGTCCACGCGGGATTCGACGAGCAGGGCCACCGCGTGTTTGACACCCGCCACGTTGCGCAGGATGCGCTCCTGTCCGTCGCCCGCGGTCTGCTTGACCGGTCGTCCGGTGACCGGGTCCGTCCAGACGCCGTAGAGCCCGCTGCCGTGTCCGGCGGACCGGGCGGCCGGACGCACATAACGTGCGGCCAGGAGCTTCGACTCGTCGCGCACCCGGTCGTCGACATGGGGATTGCGGGGCCACAGGACGGTCAGGTCCTTGTCGTAGTACGGCGGGCTGGCGCCGTACTCGTGCAGGTCGTAGACCACGTCGGGCTCGTGGTCGCGGAGCACCGCCGCGACGGCACGGCCCTCGGCGGTGCGCAGCGCGATGTGGTCGCGGTTGATGTCCACACCGTCCGAGTTGCCCCGGGTACCGGCGGCACTGCCGTCGGGATTGGCGGTGGGAACGACGAGGATCTCGGTGCGGGAGAGGAAGTCACGGGTGGCCCGGTCCCTGGCGTATCCGAGGTCGCGGACCACCGTCAGACAGGCCTCACGGGCTGCCGGTTCGTTGCCGTGCTGGCTGCATACGAGGAGCACGGTGAGTGCGCCCGGACGCCGGCTGCCGATCCGGACGAGGCGCAACGGGCGACCCTGCTCCGTCGTGCCGATCCGCTCCACGGAGACCCGGTCGCCGCGCCGGCCAACGTCCGCGAGCAGCGCGCGTTCCCCGGCCGGGGAGGTCCAGCGCGCCCCGTCGGCGGATTCGAATCCGGTAGGCGGCGGGATCCGCGCGGCCTCTGCGGAGCCCGTGAGCAGCGCGCCGGCCAGCGCGGTGGCGACGGCCCCGTGCACGAGGTCTCGGGCCCGGCGACGGCCCGCCCGCCGGCTGCGGCTGTTCGGCGCGCGGTCGGCCCGCGCACGTGTCGGCATGGCCGGAAGGTACCGTGCCTGGCGCCCGTGCGACAGGTATCCGGCCGGCACTCCCAGGACAGCCGCCGCGTCGGCGCCGGCGCGACGGCGTACCCCGGTCGCCGCCCCGGCGCCAGGTCGTAGGCTGGCGGGGGTCGTGCTGTTCGGCCGGGCCCCGGCCGGCTCCCGCCCCCTCCCGCGCCTCCGAGGAGCGTCCCTTGCCCCGTTCCACCCCCGATGCCTCTCACGCACGCCCCACACTGGAAGCCGTGGCGGCCCGCGCCGGGGTGTCCCGGGCAACGGCCTCCCGGGTCGTCAACGGCGGTGCGGGAGTGCGGCAGCCGCTGGTGGACCAGGTACGCAAGGCCGTCGACGAGCTGGGCTATGTACCGAACCACGCCGCCCGCACCCTGGTGACCCGGCGCAACGGAGCGGTTGCCGTGATCATCGACGAACCCGAGATCCGGATCTTCTCCGATCCCTTCTTCTCCCAGCACATCCGTGGCATCAGCCGCGAACTCATTGCCTACGACGCCCAGTTGGTGCTGCTCCTGGTGGAGGGGAGCGGAGATTTCGACCGCGTCACCCGCTATCTGGCCGGTGGCCATGTGGACGGCGTGCTGGCCTTCTCGCTGCACACTGATGACGAACTGTCCGCGGTCATCGGCCGGTTCCGGGTGCCGACGGTCTACGGCGGGCGCCCCGGGCGGCCGGGCACCTCCGGCCCCGCGGTCCCCTACGTCGACTGCGACAACCGCGGCGGCGCCCGCGAGGCGGTACGCCATCTGGCCTCGCTCGGCCGTCGGCACATCGCGCACATCGCGGGCCCGCGCGACCAGACCTCGGCCCTCGACCGCATCGACGGCTACTTCGACGTGTTGCCGGATGGTGATCCCGCGCTGGTCGCGGAGGGTGACTTCACCGCGGAGGGCGGCGCCCGCGCCATGGCCGGGCTGCTGGCGAGGCGGCCGGACCTGGACGGCGTCTTCGCCGCGAACGACCTGATGGCCTCGGGTGCCCTGCGGGTGCTGCGCGAGCAAGGCCGCCGGGTACCGCAGGACGTGGCGCTGGTCGGCTTCGACGACATCGAGTCGGTCGCGGAGAAGACCGATCCCCCGCTGACGACGGTCCGTCAGGATGTGGTGGGCATGGGCAGGCTGATGGTCAAGCTGTTGATGGACCGGCTCGATGACGGCGCCGGGGACGCCGGTCCGGTCATCATGCCGACAGAGCTGATCCGCCGCGCTTCTGCCTGATCCGGCCCCCCGACGGGCCGCCCGCGCCCGCCTCGCTCTCGGCAGGCACCGCAGCCGCTCCGGCAGCACCGGCACCACCACCCGCATCACGGCGCAGACCCGCCGCAGTGCGCGCTCCCGCGCATCCCTCCACCCCAGGGCGGGGCGGTACAGGGTCCGGCTCGCTGCTCATCCGGTGCTCCCGGCGGTCGGTGCGGGCCGCCCGGCCCGGCGGCCGGCGCCCCGCCTGATCCAGCATGCGAGCGCTTCGGACGTCATGCGCACCGACCTTCTCCGTACCCCCTCGCACACCCGCCGTCGGCACTGTTGACGGGACTCGTGAAACAAGTCGATAGTATTTGTAACTTTGACTCCCAGAGTCGACGACCCCTCAAATCCCTTGTCAATGAAGCGAGTTGGAGCGACACACCCAGGCACCACACACCGGAGCGGTCCCACAGGGAACCGGAACACGGACAGGAGGGCGCACCATGGGCCGATACAGCCGCCTGCACGAGATACGCCGGATGGATCCGGCGCGCGACTACGCCGAGATCCTTCGGCTGATCTCTCAGTACGAGTTCCCCTGGGACTACCGGCAGGGGGTGAGCGTCGCCTTCCTCCGGGACTACGGCGTCCCCCGGATCTCCGTGCTCCTGGACCGGACCCAGGAGTTCGAACGGGCCGGCCAGAAACGGTACGACGACACGGTGCTGATCGGGTACGAGATGGCCGCCGACGGCTTCGACTCGGAGCGCGGGCGGGCGGCGGCCCGGCACCTCAACCGGATCCACGGCAAGTACCGGATACCCAACGAGGACTTCCTGTACGTCCTGGCGACCACGGTCGTCGGACCGAAGCGCTGGATCGACCGGTTCGGCTGGCGGCCCCTGTGCCGGGTGGAGACGGAGGCGCTGACCGAGGTGGGCCGGAAGACGGCCGCGATGATGGGCATCGAGGGCGCACCGGACACCTACGAGGGGTTCGAGCGGCTGCTGGACTCCTACGAGGAGCGGATGTTCGCGTACGACCCGGCGAACCGACGGGTCGCCAACGCCACGTTCCGGATCATGGCCGGCTGGTACCCGCGCCCGCTGCGTCCGGTGATCGCATGCTTCTCGCTCGCTCTGCTGGACGAACCGCTGCTGCGCGCCCTGGGGTTCCGGGCACAGCCCCGCTGGGTCCGGTCGGCGGCCGCCGGGTCGCTGCGCGCCCGCTCGCTTTGTGTGCGCCTCCTCCCGGCGCGGCCCCGCTGGCTGCCCTCACGCCCGCAGCCGCGCTCCTATCCGTTCGGCTGGCGACTGGACGACCTCGGGCCGCACTGGGCGGGCAGCCGGCCCCTGGAGCCGCTGCCCGACGAGACGGCCTCCGCCGCCTGAGCCCTGCTCCCGGTCGTGGACGGATCTGGTCCGGATCGACGACCGGCGCTGATCCCGGTCCCCGCGCCTCAGCGACCGGGCGGGCGGTCCGGGGAACGGGTCGCGAGCAGCGGCACCAGATAGCGCCGGGCGAACTCCCGCACCTGGGTGTCATCGTCCAGCTCGAAGCAGCTGACGGGGTTGAGGAGGAAGGAGACGGTGATCCGCACCATCAGTTCGGCGACCGGTGTCGGATCACTGGCCACCCGGCCCTCCGCGCGTCGGGCGTCACGCAGCCGGTCTGCCAGGTACCCGCGGATGGCGAGGAGCGCCGGTCCGCTCTCCAGGGTCAGGAACGGCAGCATGGTCTCGGGTTCCAGCCTCAGCAGACCACCGATGAGCGGATGCTCGCGGATGTGCCGGAGCACCGCGGTGAAGCCCTCGACGAGGCGGTCCTCCGTCGTGGGCAGGGCGGCCACCGCGTCGTCCACCTCCACGAGGAAGCGCCGGTACTCACGCAGCAGGCAGGCGGAGACGAGGCTGTCCTTGTTGCCGATCCGCCGGTAGACGGTCACCCGCGAGACCCCGGCCCGCTTGGCGACGTCGTCGACGGTGGAGCGGCGCAGCCCGAAGGTCATGAACTGCTCACGCGCGGCGTCGAGGATCTGCTCGCTCAGGACGTCGCAGGGCGGCGTCCCGTCCAGCGCTCGGGCCAGCAGTGCCTCGTCCGTGCTCCGTGCGGCCATGGGGCCTCCCCGCTCTGTGCCGGTTCGGGTCCACCATAGTGGCGCCGCAACAGAGAGCTCCGTCCTGTCACTCTGTCACTTCCGCGTCAGTCGAAGTCGTACACCGTCACGTCGATCTCCCGGCTCAACAGCCTCTGCTCCAGCAGGGGTTCGATCCGGGACCACTTCCCGCCGGCCAGCCCGCAGCCGATCCGCGGCATATGGACCGAGGCCCCCAGCTCAAGGGCCCTGTCGGCCACCGCGCCCAGCGCCGTGCCGATCGCCTCGTAACGCACGGGCACCCCCTGGCTGCCCGTGCGCATCCCCCGCTGGCCCACCATGTTCGCCACCCAGATGTACGGGCTGACTTGGACGAACTGGACGGCGCCGAGCCCGAAGTCGTTGCCGGCCCGTCCGCGGTGCCAGCTGCGGTACCGGGCCTCCGGTTCGGGCCGGCGGCGCGAGACGGGGAGGACGAAACCCTTGCCCCAGCCGCCCAGGTCGTGGAAGACGCGGCGCCAGCCGCGGCAGCCATGCCTGTTCCTTACCTACCGCCTTCGCGTTGTCCGGTGTGCGCGGCAGCCGTACGAGCAACTGGTCGCCGAGCCGGTACATCGTGTTGTCCGTGCCCGCACCGGCCGGCGAGATGGGAAGGCCGGCCCATTCCGGGCGCTGCTCCCGTAGCAGCGCCCGGACGACGGTCTCATCCGCATCGAATTACCTCGCGCTTCGCCGCTGCCGGGCACTTTCACAACAATGGTGAGACAGCAATACTGTTGAACCTGATCGACGCACACGCCCGGCAGTTCATCCGCGGGGTCGGACACGAGGAGCAGAGATGGCGACCGGGACAGAGGAGCCGACGCTCACGGTCGACGAGCTGGCCGCTCGCGCCGGGGTGACGGTGCGCACGGTGCGCTTCTACAGCACCCGCGGGCTGCTGCCGCCGCCGGTGATCGGGCCGCGCCGGGTGGGGCACTACGGGCACGACCACCTCTCCCGCCTCGCGCTGATCGAGGAGCTCCAGCACCAGGGCATGACGCTCGCCGCGATCGAACGCTACGTGGAGCAGCTGCCGCCCGATCTGAGCGCCCAGGACCTGGCGATCCACCGGGCGCTGGTGGCCTCCTGGGCGCCGGACTCGTCGGAGGACGTGACCCGGGCCGAGCTGGAACGCCGCGCGGGGAGGACGCTGACCGGGCAGGACCTCGACCGGCTGGCCGCGATGGGTGTGCTGGAACGGTCCGATCCGGGCGAGGCCCCCTACCGGGTGGATCCGGGGCTGCTGCGGCTCGGAGTGGAGCTGCTCGATGTGCCGATCGCGCACGAGACGATCCTGGCCGCGCGGACGGTCCTGCTGGAGCACACCCGCTCGGCCGCCCACGAGCTCACCCGGCTCTTCCGGGACGAGGTGTGGAATCCGTACCGGGAGCGGGAGTCGGACCCGGAGCACGTCAAGGCGATGAAGTCGCTGTCCGCGCACATGCAGCCGATGGTGCTCCAGGCGCTGGTGACCGCCTTCCAGCGGTCGCTGAAGGAGGAGCTGCGGGCCGCGTTCACCGCCGAGTGACGGTGAACGCGGTGCGCGACGGGCTCAGTCGTGGAAGGTCTCGCCCTTCTCCGCCTTCGACACGAGCAGCGCGGGCGGCAGGAACCGGTCCCCGTACCGTCCGGCGAGTTCCCGGGCGCGGGCCACGAAGCCCGGCAGGCCGCCCTCGTACCCGTTGATGTACTGGAGCACGCCGCCCGTCCACGGCGGGAAGCCGATGCCCATGATGGAGCCGATGTTGGCGTCCGCGACGGTGATCAGGACGTTCTCCTCCAGGCAGCGGACGCTGTCCAGGGCCTCCGAGAAGAGCATCCGCTCCTGCATGTCGGTGAACGAGATGTCCGTGTCCGGCTTCGCGAAGTGCTCGCGCAGGCCGGGCCAGAGACGGGTGCGCTTCCCGTTCTCGTCGTACTCGTAGAATCCCGCGCCGCCGCTGCGTCCCGGGCGGCCGAACTCGTCGACCATCCGGTCGATGACCGAGTCCGAGGGGTGGGCGGCCCAGCTGCCGCCCGCCTCCTCGACGGCCCTGCGGGTCTCGTCGCGGATCTTGCGGGGCAGGGTGAGCGTCAGCTCGTCCATCAGGGAGAGCACCTTGGCCGGGTATCCGGCCTGGGCGGCGGCCTGTTCGACGGAGGCGGGCTCGACCCCCTCGCCGACCATGGCGACGCCCTCGGTGATGAACTGGCCGATGACGCGCGAGGTGAAGAAGCCGCGCGAGTCGTTGACGACGATCGGTGTCTTCTTGATCCGGCGGACCAGGTCGAAGGCGCGGGCCAGGGCCTCGTCGCCGGTCTTCTCGCCCTTGATGATCTCGACGAGCGGCATCTTGTCGACGGGCGAGAAGAAGTGCAGCCCGATGAAGTCGGCCGGGCGTGAGACCCCTTCGGCCAGAGCCGTGATGGGCAGCGTGGAGGTGTTGGAGCAGAGCAGCGCGTCGGGCTCGATGACGTCCTGGATCTCCTGGAACACCTGGTGCTTGAGCGCGGTGTTCTCGAAGACGGCCTCGATGACGGCGTCGCAGCCCGCGAGGTCGGCCGGGTCGCCGGTCGGGGTGATGCGGGCCAGCAGCTCGTCGCGCTTCGCCTCGGTCGTACGGCCCCGGGACAGCGCCTTGTCGAGCAGCTTCTCGCTGTACGCCTTGCCCTTGGCGGCGGCCTCCGAGGAGACGTCCTTGAGGACGACGTCGATCCCCGCGCGGGCGCAGGAGTAGGCGATGCCGGCGCCCATCATCCCGGCGCCGAGCACGGCGACCTTGCGGACCTGGCGCTCCTCGATGCCCTTGGGGCGGCTGGCGCCGGAGTTGACGGCCTGGAGGTCGAAGAAGAACGCCTGGATCATGTTCTTGGAGACCTGGCCGGTGACCAGCTCGGTGAAGTACCGGGCCTCGATGGTCAGTGCGGTCTCGAAGTCAACCTGGGAGCCCTCGACGGCCGCGGCGAGGATGTTGCGCGGCGCGGGCATCGGCGCGCCGTTCAGCTGCTTCTTCAGGTTGGACGGGAAGGCCGGCAGGTTGGCGGCGAACTTGGGGTTCGACGGGGTGCCGCCGGGGATCCGGTAGCCCTTGACGTCCCAGGGCTGCTGGGACTCGGGGTTCGCGTCGATGAAGGCGCGGGCCTTGTCGAGCATCTCCTGCGGGGTGGCGGCCACCTCGTGGACCAGGCCGTTCTCCAGGGCGCGCCGCGGGGTGTACTGGGTCCCCTGGAGGAGGACCTTGAGCAGCGCGTCCGCGATGCCCATGAGGCGTACGGTGCGGGTGACGCCGCCGCCCGCGGGGAGCAGGCCGAGGGTGACCTCGGGCAGGCCGATCCGGGAGCCGGGCGCGTCGAGGGCGACGCGGTGGTGGGAGGCGAGGGCGATCTCGTAACCCCCGCCGAGCGCCGACCCGTTGATGGCGGCGACGACGGGCTTGCGGAGGGTCTCGATGCGGCGGAGCGACTTCTTGATCGCGGTGCCGGTGTCGAAGGCGGCCTGGGCGTTCTCCGGACCGACCTTGATCATGTCCTTGAGGTCGCCGCCCGCGAAGAAGGTCTTCTTCGCGGAGGTGTAGATGATGCCCCGGATGGTGTCCTTCTCGGCCTCGGCGCGGTCGGCGATGGCCGCGATCGAGTCCTTGAAGGCCTGGTTCATCGTGTTGGCGGACTGGTTGGGGTCGTCGAGTACGAGGGTGACGACGCCGGTCTCGTCCTGTTCCCAGCGGATGGTCGTGCTCTCGGTCATGTGTCTGTCTTCTCCGTAGGAAGGGGAACGGTCAGAGACGCTCGATGACGGTGGCCACGCCCATGCCGCCGCCGACGCACAGGGTGGCGAGTCCGTAGCGCTTGTCCCGGCGCTCCAGTTCGTCGACGAGGGTGCCGAGGATCATCGCGCCGGTGGCGCCGAGCGGGTGGCCGAGCGCGATGGCGCCGCCGTTGACGTTGATCTTGTCGAGGGAGAGCCCCATGTCCCTGGCGAAGCGCAGGACGACGCCGGCGAAGGCCTCGTTGATCTCGACGAGGTCGATGTCGTCGATGGTGAGTCCGGCCTTGGCGAGTGCCTTGCGGGTGGCGGGCGCCGGTCCGGTGAGCATGATGGTGGGCTCGGAGCCGGAGACGGCCGCGGAGACGATCCGGGCGCGCGGCGTGAGCCCGTACCGCTCCCCGATCTCCTTCGAGCCGATCGCGACCAGGGCGGCCCCGTCGACGATGCCGGAGGAGTTGCCCGCGTGGTGGACGTGGTCGATCTTCTCCACCCAGTGGTACTTCTGGAGGGCCACGGCGTCGAAGCCGCCCATCTCACCGATGCCCGCGAACGACGGCTTGAGCGCGGCGAGGGAGTCGGCCGTGGTGCCGGGACGCATGTGCTCGTCGTGGTCGAGGACGACGAGACCGTTGCGGTCCTTGACGGGGACGACGGAGCGCGCGAAGCGGTTGTCCTTCCATGCCTCGGCGGCCCGCTCCTGCGACAGCGCGGCGAACTCGTCGACGTCGCGGCGCGAGAAACCCTCGATCGTCGCGATGAGGTCGGCGCCGACACCCTGCGGCGCGAAGCCGGTCTCGTAGTTGGTCATCGGGTCCATCGCCCACGCGCCGCCGTCCGAGCCCATCGGCACCCGGGACATCGACTCGACGCCGCCCGCGAGGATGAGGTCCTCCCAGCCCGAACGGACCTTGGCGGCGGCCAGGTTGACGGCTTCCAGGCCCGAGGCACAGAAGCGGTTCTCCTGGACGCCCGCGACCGTGTCCGGGAGGCCGGCCGCGATGGCGGCGATGCGGGCGATGTCGGAGCCCTGGTCCCCGAGCGGGCTGACCACGCCGAGGACGATGTCGTCGATGGCCGCCGGGTCCAGCCCGGGGAAGCGGCCGCGGAGCTCGTGGATCAGGCCGACGACGAGGTCGATCGGCTTGGTGCCGTGCAGGGCGCCGTTGGCCTTGCCTCGGCCGCGCGGGGTGCGGATCGCGTCGTAGACGAATGCTTCGGTACTCAAGACAGCTGCCTTTCGGGGGTGGTTGTCAGCCCGGTGCGGGGGTCAGGCGAGCAGCGAGCGGCCGATGATCTCCTTCATGATCTCGGTCGTTCCGCCGTAGATGGTCTGGATGCGGCCGTCGGTGAACGCCTTGGCCACCCGGTACTCCGTCATGTAGCCGTAGCCGCCGTGGAGCTGGAGGCAGCGGTCGGCCACTCGTTTCTGCAGTTCGGTGGCCCACCACTTGGCCATCGAGGCGTGCACGGCGTCGAGCGTCCCCTCCGAGTGGTCGACGATGCACCGGTCGAGGAAGGAGCGGGTGACGGCACACTCGGTGGCCATCTCCGCGATCTCGAACCGGATGTGCTGGAGCTTGGAGAGCGGCCGCCCGAACGCCTCGCGCTCCTTGACGTACTCGGTGGTGATCTCCAGCAGGTGCTCGGCGGCGGCGATGCCGGCGACCGCGATGCCCATGCGCTCCTGTGCCAGGTTGGTCATCAGGTGGATGAAGGCGCCGTCCAGCTCACCGAGGAGGTTCTCCTTGGGCACGCGGACGTCGTTGAAGAACAGCTCGGCGGTGTCCTGGGACTTCTGGCCGATCTTGTCGAGGTTGCGGCCGCGCTCGAAGCCCTCCGTACCCCGCTCGACGACTATGAGCGAGAGGCCCTTCGCGCCGCCCTCCGGGGTGGTCTTCGCCACGACGACGACCAGGTCGGCCAGGATGCCGTTGGAGATGAAGGTCTTGGAGCCGTTGAGCAGCCAGTGGTCGCCCTTGTCCTCGGCCGTGGTGCGGATGCCCTGGAGGTCGGAGCCGGCGCCGGGTTCGGTCATGGCGATGGCGGTGATGATCTCGCCGCTGCAGAAGCCTGGCAGCCAGCGCCGCTTCTGCTCGTCGGTGCCGAGGCCGGTGAGGTAGGGCCCGATGATGTCGTTGTGCAGGCCGAGCGCGAGCCCGGGGGCGCCGGCGCGGGTGAATTCCTCGGCGAGTACGGCGCTGAAGCGGAAGTCGGTGTTGCCGCCGCCTCCGTACTCCTCGGGCACCGCGAGGCCGAGGAGCCCCTGCCGGCCTGCCGCGCGCCAGGCCTCGCGCGAGACGATGCCGTCCTTCTCCCACTGCTCGTAGTACGGGAGGACCTCCTTGGCCAGGAAGGTGCGGACGGCCTCGCGGAACGCGTCGTGCTCTTCGGTGAAGATCTGCCGCTGCATCAGTCGGTGGTGTCCTTCCGGGTGGTCCGCAGGGCCGGTACGTCCCAGTCGGCGGCGACGGCCTCTGTGTCCGCGCCCGGCCGCGCCGGGCCGCTGTACACAGAGGCGGGCGTGGCCGAGAACCGGGGCGCGGGCGCGGGCTGGGTGAGTCCGCCGTGCTCGACGAAGGTGGCGCGGGCGGCGAGGTGCGGGTGGTGCGGGGCCTCGCGGAGCGAGAGGACGGGTGCCACGCAGGCGTCCGAGCCGTCGAAGACCTCGGTCCACTGGGCGCGGGTGCGGGTGCGGAACCGGGCGGCGACGACCGCGCGCAGTTCGTCCCAGCGGGAGATGTCGCCGCGGTCCGGCGCCGTCTCCCCGATGCCGAGGAGCTCGGTGAACTCGGCGTAGAACCGCTGTTCCAGCGGGCCGACCGCCATGTACTCGCCGTCGGCGGTCTCGTAGGAGCCGTAGAACGGGCAGCCGCCGTCCAGCAGGTTGGAGCCGCGCCGGTCCTGCCAGCCGCCGGCCGCGAGCATCCCGTGGATCATCATGGCGAGATGGGCGGCGCCGTCGACGATCGCCGCGTCCACGACCTGGCCGGAGCCGCCGGGGGTGCGGGCGTGCTGGAGGGCGGCCAGGACGCCGACGACCAGGTACAGCGAGCCGCCCGCGTAGTCCCCGAGCAGGTTGGCCGGGGCGGTGGGCGGCTCGTCCGGCTTGCCGATCATGGAGAGGGTGCCGGTGAGGGCGATGTAGGCGATGTCGTGCCCGGCCCGCTCGGCCAGTGGCCCGTCCTGGCCCCAGCCGGTCATCCGCCCGTAGACGAGGCGTGGATTGCGCGCCAGGCAGGCGTCGGGGCCCACCCCCAGCCGCTCTGCGACGCCCGGCCGGTACCCCTCGATCAGGATGTCGGCGCGTTCGGCCAGGTCCAGGACCGTGTCCGGGCCGCCCTCTGCCTTGAGGTCGACGAGGACGGAGCGCTTGTTGCGGTTGGTGAGGTCGTGGGCTGGATCGATGCCGAGCCCGGCGCCGCCGGGCCGGTCGACCCGCACCACGTCGGCGCCCAGGTCGGCCAGGAGCATCGCGGCGAACGGACCGGGCCCGATGCCCGCCAGCTCGACCACCCGTACTCCGGCGAGCGGGCCCCGAGGGCCGTGCGCACTGTTTCCTGCTGTTGCCATCAAGCCCCCAGCGGTATGACACAACTGATGTAACACCGATGATGCTAAGAACGGACCGCGCTCCGCACAACCCCTTCGGCCGAGCAAGCGCTTAGTTCCTTTCTGCCGATCCTCCCCCACGGAACCGTCCCGGCCGCACACCGCCACGTCCGCCTCCGCTAACCTCTGGCTGCTACATCGGCGCCGGCCCGTGCGGAGGCACTCGTGAACAGGCAGAGCGGGGCACAACGCCCCTATGACGTGGTCCTCTTCGGCGCCACAGGATTCGTGGGAGTCCTCACCGCCGAATACCTGGCGTCACACGCGCCGGAGGGTTGCCGCTGGGCCCTGGCCGGCCGCGATCGCGCCAAACTGGAGAAGTTGCGCGATCACCTCACCTCCCTCGATCCCGCCTGCGCGGACATCCCCCTGCTGCACGCCGACGCGGACGACGCCGCATCGCTGCGCGAACTGGCCGGGTCCACCCACGTGGTGGCCACGACGGTCGGCCCGTACGTCTGGTACGGCGAGAAGCTGGTCGCGGCCTGCGCGGAGGCGGGGACGGACTACACGGACCTCTCCGGCGAGCCGGAGTTCATCGACCGGGTCTTCCTGGAGCACGACGCACGGGCGCGCGAGACCGGCGCCCGGATCGTGCACGCGTGCGGCTTCGACTCCGTACCGCACGACCTCGGGGTGTACTTCACGGTCCAGCAGCTGCCCGAGGGAGTGCCCCTGCGCATCGACGGTTTCGTCCGCAGCAACGCGGCCTTCTCCGGCGGCACGTTCGCCTCCGCGCTCAACACGATGAGCCGCGGCCCGCAGATGCTGCGCGCCGCGCGGGAACGCCGGCTGCACGAGCCGCGCCTGGTCGGCCGCCGTGCCCGCGCACCGCTCGGCGGGCCGCGCTTCAGCACGGAGACCGGCACCTGGGCGCTGCCGCTGCCGACGGTCGACGGGCAGCTCGTGCAGCGCTCCGCCCGCGCGCTGCCCCGCTACGGCCCCGACTTCCGCTACCGCCACTACGCCTCAGTCAAGCACCTTCCGGTGGCTCTGGGCGGCACGGCGGCGATGGGCGCCCTACTGGGCGCGGTGCAGGTCCCGGCCGCACGGGCGTGGCTGATGAGCCGGTACGAGCCCGGCGCGGGCCCGGACGCGGAGCGCAGGCACCGCAGCTGGTTCACGGTCCGGTTCGTCGGCGAGGGCGGCGGCCGGCGGGTGTTCACCGAGGTGTCGGGCGGCGATCCGGGCTACGGCGAGACGGCCCGGATGCTCGCGGAGTCCGCGCTGTGTCTGGCGCTGGACGAGCTGCCGACGGTGTCGGGGCAGGTCACCACGGCCGTCGCGATGGGCGATGCGCTGGGGGAACGCCTTCGGGCGTCCGGCCTGCGCTTCCGGGTGGCGGCGGTCCGCTGACGCGCCGTCGGCGCCGCAGCCGGGAGGGGCGGCACCGGGGCGTGTCTCGAAAGTCCCGCCTGCCCGCCGCGTGGCGCGGCCGAGGGCCTGTCGTCGAACTGCCGTCGGCCGCGCGACGCCGTGCACGCACTCTCACCGCACCGGGGCCTGGGGCCGGCACGCCGAGAGCACACACCGGACGCCGCGCGGCCGCCCTTGGGGCGACGACGGCAGGTTGACGACAGGCCCTAGAGGATCCACGAGGCGAGTGTGTAGAGCATCGCCCCGGCCCAGACGAACGCCACCGCACCCCCGATCAGCATGCCCGCCTCGGCTCGGCGCCGATCGGGATGAAGGGGTGCGGTTCGGGTGGGTGTGCGAGGTACGTTCATGTGTCCAGAGTGCCGACCATGATCGCCAAACGCTATTCGTACCGATACTCAGACGCCCTCGCCCCCGCCCGCACCGCCCTCAGGCGGTCGCCTCGCGCAGCGCCCGCCGGCAGAGCGCGTCCGCCCGGCGGGTGGTCTCGGGCTGACGGAAGTCCCGGGCGAGCAGCAGGGTGTGCGCGCAGGCGTTGTCGAGGCCGGTGCGGTGGCCGACGGAGACGAACACCGGTTTGGTGCCGTCCTGGGTGCGCAGCGCCCGGCCCACCTCCTCGTCCCCGTCGAGCAGCGGCGAGCAGTCGCCGCGACGCGGGCCGGGCTGTTCGTACGAGAAGGTGAACGGGTTCTTCGCCACGCCGATGACCGGCAGCCCGGTGAGCACCCCCAGGTGGCTGGCGAGCCCGAAGCGGCGCGGGTGCGCCTGCCCGTATCCGTCGCAGACGACAAGGCCGGGGTCGACCGGCAGGGACTCCAGCGCGGACAGCACCGTGGGGATCTCACGGAAGGCCAGGAGTCCGGGCACGTACGGAAAGGTGACCCGGCCGACGGCGGTGGACTCGGCCACCACGTCCAGGGTGGCCGCGTCGAGCACGACGGCCGCGGCCACGACGACGTCGCGCTCGTCGTCGTAGGCGACGTCGACACCGGTCACCCGGCCGGTGCCGGGCGGTGGTCCCGGCTCGTCGAGCACCACCCGGGCGCGCAGGGAGTCCTGGAGGGCGCGGGCAGCGGACTCGTCGGCGGGCATCTGAAAACTTGTCATGGTGCCGACCAGCTTAGGATCCGTCCGGCGGATCACGGCCCGGGGAGGGTGCCTGAGACTCCCGTGGCCGCCCTGCCCCTTCCGTAGCCTGGAGATCATGTTCGTACTCGAGCTTTCCTACGCCGCCCCACTGGACCGTGTCGACGCGCTGATGAAGGATCACGCAGGCTGGCTCGACACGCAGTACGCGGCGGGGGTGTTCATCGCCTCCGGACGCAAGAACCCTCGGGACGGCGGGGTGATTCTCGCGGTCGGGGAGGACCGGGCCGAGATCGAGCGGCTCGCGGCGACCGATCCGTTCGCCGCGCACGGCGTCTGCGCGTACCGGATCACGGAGTTCATCGCGACAGGGACGTCGGACGCCCTCGCCCCCCACCGTCAGCAGGTCTGAACACGCCCGGCGGTGGGCGGTGACGCAGCTCACGCGGTCCCCCGGTGCACGGATCGGCGGCATCCGTCGTCTGTATCAGTGCCGGGAACCCGTTCGTCCGGTCGCGAGAGGGAGCAGGTCTTGTCCAGCGTTATCGAGCAGTCCGTACAGGCCCGCATGGTGGCGTCCGCACCGCGGATGGAGACGCTTCCCGCCGTCCTGAGTTACGACCGGGCGGACCCCTTCGTCATCCGCATGGCCTTCCCCGCACCCGCGACGCTGGAGGGCACAGAGGTGTTCTGGGAGTTCTCCCGGGAGCTGCTCGCGGAGGGCATGGACGTACCGGCAGGCGTGGGTGACGTACGGATCAGGCCCTTCGGGTACGACCGTACGGTTTTGGAGTTCCACGCCGCGGAGGGCATCGCGATGGTCCACGTGCGCACCGCCGACCTGCGCCGGTTCCTGCGGCGGACCCAGCAACTGGTACCCGTCGGCGCGGAGCACCGGTTCCTGGACCTGGACCAGAGCCTGACGGATCTGCTCGACGGCTCCTGTTAATTCGTTTGCCGGTCCCTCAGGCCCGGCGTAACGTCTCCGTTGTCCTTGTCGTCGCCGATCGGAGTAGGACGTTGCTCGTCTGAGGTCTTGAGACACCGTGTTGCGCGCCGTGCCATGTCCTTACGTGTCCGCGTGCCCGAGTGTGACCTCAGCTCTTCGAGCCGTCCTCCGTGACCAGGGCTTTCCTCCACACCCCCGGAATCCTTCCGTGGAACGCCAGTGACCGGTGTCTCATCCCGTTGCCCCTGACCTTCCTCGCAACCGGGAGATTCCCTTATGTCAGCTCCGCTCGCACACATCACCTGCTCCTCGCTGTCCTTCGCCTGGCCCGACGGCAGCGAGGTGTTCGACGACTTCGATCTGACCGTGGGGCCCGGCCGTACGGGCCTCATCGGCGTCAACGGCTCCGGCAAGTCGACCCTGCTGCGGCTGATCGCCGGTGACCTCGTCCCGGCCGAGGGCCGGATCAGGGCCACGGGCGAGGTCGGGTACCTGCCACAGGATCTGGTCCTGGACACCGCGCTGCGGGTCGACGCGGCCCTGGGCATCGCCGCGGCCCGTGAGGCGCTGCACGCCATCGAGGCGGGCGACGTCGGCGAGGAGCGGTTCGCGGCCGTCGGCGACGACTGGGACGTGGAGGAGCGGGCCCGCGCCACGCTCGACCAGCTCGGCCTCGGACACATCGGGCTCGACCGGACCATCGGTGAGGTATCCGGCGGGGAGTGCGTGCTGCTGCGTCTGGCCGCGCTGCTGCTGGCCCGGCCGGACGTGCTGCTGCTCGACGAGCCGACGAACAACCTCGACCTGTACGCCCGGCAGCGCCTGTACGCCGCGGTCGACGCGTGGAGCGGGGTCCTGGTCATCGTCAGTCATGACCGGGAACTCCTGGAACGCGTCGATCAGATCGCGGACCTGCGGGGTTCCGAGGTCACCTGGTACGGCGGAAACCTCTCCGCGTACGAGGAGGCGCTCGCCGTGGAGCAGGAGGCCGCCGAGCGCATGGTGAGGGTCGCCGAGGCCGATGTCCATCGGCAGAAGCGCGAACTCGCGGACGCTCACGTCAAGCTGGCCCGGCGCAAGCGCTACGGACAGAAGATGAACGACCAGAAGCGCGAGCCGAAGATCGTCATGGGCGCCCGCAAGCGCGCCGCGCAGGAGTCGGCGGGCAAGCACCGCATCATGCACACCGAGCGACTGGCCGAGGCGAGGGAGCGCCTGGACGACGCGGTGGAGGCGGTGCGCGACGACGACGAGATCCGGGTCGAGCTCCCGCACACCAAGGTCCATCCGGGCCGTGGCGTGCTGGTGCTGCGCGATCTGGAACTGGCCTACGGGGCCCGCGTCCAGGGCTCGTTCGAGGTGCGCGGACCGGAGCGCATCGCGCTGGTGGGGCGTAACGGGGCGGGCAAGACCACGCTGCTGCGGACGCTCGTCGGTGAGCTGGCGCCGGTGTCCGGCGAGGCCGCGGTGGAGGTCCCGGCGCGGTTCCTGCCGCAGCGGCTGGACGTGCTCGACGACGGACTGAGCGTGGTGGAGAACGTGGCGCGGTTCGCACCGGATGCCACGGACAACGCCATCAGGGCGAGGCTGGCACGTTTTCTGTTCAGGGGGGCACGGTCGGACCGGCCCGCGGGAACACTGTCGGGCGGGGAGCGGTTCCGTGCGGCTCTGGCCGCGCTGCTGCTCGCCGAACCGGCGCCTCAGCTGCTGATGCTGGACGAACCGACGAACAACCTGGACCTGGCGAGCGTGCGCCGGCTGACAGCGGCGCTGGACGCGTACGAGGGAGCGCTCGTCGTGGCGAGTCACGACGTGCCGTTCCTGGAGTCACTCGGAATCACGCGCTGGCTGCTGCTCGACGGCGAGCTCCGGGACACCACGGCGGAGGAGGTGCGCGCGGGCATGTGAGGTGCGGGGCGGGTGGTACGTGGCCGGGGTACGGGGTCGGGGGTGTGCGGGCGGTGGCTGTGCGGGGTGGTGGCTGTGCGGTTTTGGGGTGGAGCAACGCCCAGGTCTTCGAGCCTCCGGTGGCGGTCAGCGCGGGGATAGGGCCTGTCGTCTGCCTCGATCGCGGCACACGGCGGGGACATCTCGGCGCTGCGGCGCGCCCTGCACTCCTCGGCCCTCTCGGGCGTTCCGTGGCACAGGTGTTGGCCGTAGAGGACGATCCGCAACGCGTCGAACTGCCAGCGGATCCGCAGCAGCGTCTCCCGGTCCGGAGTGAGCCGGTAGGCCGTGGCGACCAGTTCGGACGTGGCGAGCACCGCGGTGTCGCGGAGCTCCGCGAGTTCGTGCCGGGTGAGCAGGTCGCTCACGACACGGCGGGCGAGGCCGGCCCAGAAGGCGCCGCCGGGCAGAGCGCATCACCATTGGGGGCCGGGCCCGGCCGTTTCACCATCTGAGCCCCCTCCCATACCGCCGCCCTGACCCTCCGTACGCCCACCTGACCTGCACATATGACATAACGTAGTCGAATATTGCCCGGGCGGGCTTGGCTCCGGCCTTACCGCCGCTTTAACCTACGGTCTCGTAACCTACGAAGCCGTAGGTAATTCTCCCGTCCCCAGGAGCCCCCGTGACGATCACCTCTCCCCACCTCGGCAGTACACAGGCGTGGACCGACGCGCAACTGCTTTACGCGCTGGAAGAGGTGGTGGAGAAGGAACTCAACCGCCATCTCAAGGTCGCCAAGGACTGGATGCCGCACGAGTACGTGCCGTTCTCCGACGGCCGGAACTTCCCCGGCATCTTCGAGGACGGCCAGGCCTGGGAGTCCGAGCAGTCCAAGGTCACCGACATCGGCAAGATCGCCCTGGTCGTGAACCTGCTGACCGAGGACAACCTCCCCAGCTACCACCACGAGATCGCCTCGCTCTTCGGCCGCGACGGCGCCTGGGGCACCTGGGTGCACCGCTGGACGGCCGAGGAAGGCCGGCACGGCATCGTGATGCGCGACTACCTGCTCACGTCGCGCGCGGTCGACCCGGACAAGCTGGAGCAGTTCCGGATGACACACATGGCGGAGGGCTTCGAGTCCGACAACCGCCACTCGATGCTGCACTCCGTGGCCTATGTCGCCTTCCAGGAGCTGGCCACCCGGGTCTCCCACCGGAACACCGGCCACCAGTCGGGCGACCCGGTCTGCGACCGGATGCTGGCCCGGATCGCCACCGACGAGAACCTGCACATGGTGTTCTACCGCAACCTCCTGGGCGCGGCCTTCGAGCTCGCACCGGACCTGACCATGCAGTCCGTGCGCGATGTCGTCGTCAACTTCCGGATGCCCGGCCACGGCATGCCCGGCTTCGAGCGGGCCGCCGCGCAGATGGCGATCGGCGAGATCTACAACATGCGCATCCACCACGACGACGTCATCCAGCCGGTGCTGCGCTACCTGAGGGTGCTGGACATCGACGGACTGGGCCCGGAGGGCCTGAAGGCGCAGGAGGAGCTCGGCCTGTACATGACCGGGCTGGACAGTGAGGCGTCGAAGTTCGACGCGAAGCTGGCCGCCCGCAAGGAGCGGATGGCGGCCCGCGCCCAGGCGTGACGGCTGACGGCCCGCCCCGCCCCGTCATCGCGGGGCGGGGTGAGCCCTCACCGCCGGCGCACGGACCGTACTCTGTGCCGGTGAAACCTGTGACGCGTTTCGTTCTCTTCGCCGCGCCGATAGCCATCGCCGCTTCCATCCTCTTCAACGGTGGCGACGACGACCCCGAGCCGCCCGCCGACGCCCCCGTCGCCGCAGCGGACCCGGCCGACTCGGCGGTGGGGCCCGACCCGTACGCCGCCGCGGACGACGGGGAACGCCGGGAGCTGGACGAGCGTGCCGAGGCGATGCCGGCCGGGCTGGCCGCACCGGCCGAACGCGAACTGGCGTGGAAGCTGCTGGCCACCTCGGAGAGCTCGACGCTGGACTGGCGCAGCCAGTACGGCATGATCGACGACAACGGGGACGGCACCGGCTACACGGCCGGGATCGTCGGATTCTGCTCCGGAACGCACGACATGCTCACGTTCGTCGAGGCGTTCACCGAGGACCACCCGGACAGCCCGCTGGCGCCGTACGTCCCCGCTCTGCGCAAGGTCGACGGCACCGGCTCGCACAAGGGCCTGGACCCCGGCTTCGCCGCCGCGTGGAAGAAGTCGGCCGCGGACCCGGTGTTCCGTGCCGAGCAGGACCGGGTCAGGGAGAAACAGTACTTCGAGCCGGCCGTACGGCTGGCCAAACTGGACGGGCTCGGCACCCTGGGCCAGTTCATCTACTTCGACGCCATGGTGCTGCAGGGCCCCGGAACGGAGCCGGACGCCTTCTACGGAATCCGGAAGGCGGCACTGGCCGAGGCCGACACGGCCGACGAAGGCGGGGACGAGAAGGTCTATCTGGACGCGTTCCTGGACGCCGCGCGAGCCGTGATGAAGTCGAAGAGGAACCAGCACGACACCTCGCGCATCGACACGGCGCAGCGGCAGTTCCTGTACGACGGCAACCTGGGGCTGAAACCGCCGCTGACCTGGAAGATGTACGGCGAGACCTTCCACGTCGCGTCCTGACGCGGAGGCCCGGTCCCGGGTGACCGGCCGGGCCGGGTGACCCGCCCGGTGCCCGCGGTCACGCCCGGTCGCGCCCCGCTCTGCGCAGCCGGTCCCGCTCCTTCTCGGAGAGGCCGCCCCACACGCCGAAGCGCTCGTCGTTGTCGAGGGCGTACTCAAGGCAGGCCACACGCCCTTCGCAGGCGTTGCAGAGCTGCTTGGCCTCCCGGGTGGAGCTGCCAGGGGCGGGAAAGAAGAACTCGGGCCCCGCTTGCGCGCACAGCGCTGTCTCCTGCCAGGCGAGAGCGGGGTCGGTCGGGGTGTTGATCAGCATGCCGCACACAGTGCCCTGCCGCGATAAACGACTGATCAACGATGCATCAACCACTCCCGCTCCCGTACATACAGGGTTTCTCATGATGTGGCCGAGTCCTGCGCCGGGCACTGACACCCGCAGTCCGTCGGCCCCCTGTCAGCAGCGCATGGGACGATACGAATCGCTCCGGCCGGCTGCCGGACGGAGCGGCGGTGAGGCTGCGGGGACAGAGGACGTACATGACTGAGGCCGGGTTCACTGAGGGCGGGGCGACGACCGGGCGGGCAGCCAGGGAGCTGCTCGCGCGGGCCGAGGAGCTGCTGGGCGCGGCACGCGCGGTGCTGGCCGATCACGGCCGCGCCGTCGATGCCGTCCGCACCGCCCTGGACCCCCTGCTCGACGCGCTCGTCCGCGACGAGCTGTCGGCCATCCCGGCGTCCCGGCTCAAGGACGTCACGGAGGGCCGGCTGCGGATCGGCGCGATCGAGCAGGCCGGTTTCACCACCGTCGGGCAGGTGCACGGGGCCAGCCGCTACGAGCTCCGCCAGATCCCCGGCGTCGGTGCGCAGACCGCCGACCAGGCGCTCGCCGCAGCGGGCCAGATCGCCCACGCGGTGCGGGACACGGTCACGGTGCGGATAGCCGTGGAATCCCCGGACGACGCCACGACCGCCCTGGTCACGGCGTTGTACCGGCTGGTCGAGGCAGGGCCGGACGTCCGGCGGGCGGTGGACGGCGCCCGCGGGCTGGCCGAGCGGCTGGATCCGCTGCTGGCCACGGCGGCGCCCGCGAGAGGGCGGCTGCGGATGGTCTTCACCCGGCGGCCGGCCCGGACGCGGGCACTGGCCGCTGTGGCCGCCGCCCGCGCGGTGATGGCGGATGCCCGGGAGCGTGAACTCCCGCTGCTGTTCGGGCAGGTCTCGGCCGACCTGCTGCGCGATCCGGACTCCGCGATCGCGGCGTGGGTCGACTTCGAGGTGCGCTCCGCCGAGTACTACAGCCTGCTCGCCGAGATGTCCGGCACCGGACCGGACCGGGACGCGGCCGAGGGGTTCCTGCCGTCCGGGATCGCCGACCGGGTGCGCGGCCTGCGGCTGGACGACGCCCGGCTGCGGGTGTCGTTGCGCGGCTACCAGTCCTTCGGCGCCCGTTTCGCGCTCGCGCAGAAGCGGGTGATCCTCGGCGACGAGATGGGGCTCGGCAAGACGGTCCAGGCCATCGCCGCGCTGGCCCATCTCGCGGCCGGGGGCGAGACCCACTTCCTGGTCGTCTGCCCGGCGAGCGTGCTGATCAACTGGACCCGGGAGGTCCGGTCCCGCTCGACGCTGCGGGTGCTGCCGGTGCACGGTCCGGACCGGCAGGGCGCGTTCGCGGAGTGGCGCGAGGGCGGCGGGGTCGCCCTGACCACGTACGACGCCCTGCACACCCTGCCCGTAGCGGCCGACTGCGGCGTACGGCCCGGCATGCTCGTGGTCGACGAGGCCCACTACGTCAAGAATCCCGCCACCCGGCGCTCCCGGGCGGTGGCCGGCTGGTCGCAGCGGACCGAGCGGGTGCTGTTCCTCACCGGCACGCCGATGGAGAACCGGGTGGCGGAGTTCCGCAGCCTCGTCGGTCAGCTCCAGCCCGAGCTCGCGCCGTTGGTCAGCACCAGCCACGGCGCCGCCGGATCCCAGGCGTTCCGCCGGGCCGTCGCCCCCGCCTACCTGCGCCGCAACCAGCACGATGTCCTCACCGAGCTCCCGGCGCTGGTGCAGGTCGACGAGTGGGAGGAGTTCAGCGCCGCCGACCTGCTGGCCTACCACCAGGCGGTGGCCGCCGGGCACTTCATGCGGATGCGCCGGGCCGCGTACGCCGACCCGGCCACCTCCGCGAAGCTGAACCGGCTGCGCGAGCTGGTCGCGGAGGCGGCGGGCAACGGGCTGAAGGTCGTGGTGTTCTCGTACTTCCGTGAGGTGCTGGAGACGGTCCGCCGGGCCCTGGGCGAGGAGGTGTTCGGCCCCCTGTCCGGGAGCCTGCCGGCCGCCCGGCGTCAGGAGCTGATCGACGCCTTCACGGCGGCCGACGGCCATGCGGTCCTGCTGAGCCAGATCCAGGCCGGCGGGATCGGGCTCAACATGCAGGCCGCTTCGGTCGTCATCCTCTGCGAGCCGCAGATCAAGCCGACGATGGAGCACCAGGCGGTGGCCCGCGCCCACCGGATGGGCCAGATACGCACGGTCCAGGTGCACCGGCTGCTCGTGGCGGACAGCGTCGACGAACGCATGCTGGACATCCTGGCCCGCAAGGAACGGCTGTTCGACGCATACGCACGGCGCAGCGATGTCGCGGAGACGACGCCGGACGCGGTGGACGTGTCGGACGGCTCGCTGGCCCGCCGCATCGTCGAGGAGGAACAGCGGCGCCTCGCCGCGGAGTCGGGGGCGAGGTCGGGGGCGGCGGCGGAAAGGGAGCTGGCGGCAGGCGTGGACGCGGGGGACGGTTCCTGACGACTGCGGCGATTCGGCCAGGGCATCGTTTTACTGCCATTCACCGGCGACCCGGTCACGGCACCGGCTGGACCCGGCTAAACCAGAGGGGGGCTCGGACCGGCGTCCGCTGCTCTCCTGGAGACGGCCGTGTCTGGTGGGAGGTCCGGCAGTTGCTGTTGATCACGCGGTCAGAGTGGTGAGCCCCCGGGCGCGCAGAGGCCGGGCGACGACCGGGCGCGCGCCGGTACGCCGCCGCGCCCGCAGGCCCGGGAGGCGGAGCCGGCGCGCGGACGACCGGCTGATCGGCCGCCTCGTGGCCGTGGTCCTGGCCGCCGTCGTGGTGGTGACCCTGGTCAACTGGCTGCTGGCCCACTGGTGGGTCCTGCTGGCCCTCGGCGCGATCGCGCTGCTGACCGGCGGCGGCCTGCTCCACCAGCGGCGGCAGAACGCGCGGTGGGAAGCGGTCCGCACGCAGGGCCTGCGGTACGAGCTGTCCCAGCTGGACGCCCTGCACCACACCCGGTTCGAGGACGCCGTACGGGATCTGATGCGCCGTGACGGCTGCCAGGACGCGCTCCGTGTCGGTGGCGGCGGGGACCTGGGCGCCGATGTGAAGGCCACCGACCCCTACGGGCGCCGCTGGGTGATCCAGTGCAAACACCGGCGCGACGGCCTGGCCGGCTCCGCGGTGGGAACACCGGATCTCCAGGTCCTCAACGGCACCGCCCGCCCGGTGCACGGCGCCGACATCGCGGTGATCGTGACGAACGGCAGGGTGACCGCACCGGCCGTGGTCTTCGCCGAACAGCAGCGGCTGCACGTCGTCGACCGGCACACCCTCGAAAGCTGGGCGTCCGGCTCCCGTCCGCTGTGGAAGCTGCTCCGGGCCGTCCCGCCGCCACGCAGGCCGACCGCCCTGTCCTGAGCGGTCCCGCGGCCAGGTCGGGAGCCGCGCGGCCCGCTCCCCCACCCGTCAGTGGCTGTCGTGCGACGCGGCCTTCTCCGATGTCCTGGCGCCCGACGTCTTGGCATCCGGGCTCTTCGAGTCCGGTGACTTCGCATCCGGAGTCTTCGCGCCGTGCGAGGACATCGAGTGCGCCTCGTGCCCCGGCACCGTCCCGTCGGCCTTGGCGACCAGCAGCATCCCGGCCATGCCCATGTCGGAGTGACTCTGCACATGGCAGTGGTACATCCACGCGCCCGCGCCCACGTGTTCACCGGCGATGACCTGGAAGCCGAACGAGTCCGCCGGTCCGACGATCTTCGTGTCGATGACCCGGGTCGGATCGTCCGGGCCGGTGAGCAGGCCCGTGCGGTTGTCCGCCCAGCGGTGACCGTGGACATGGAACGTGTGGTAGTACTCGCCGTGCGTGATCATGACGACTTCGAGCCGGTCCCCCACCGTGGTCTCGAAGTCGGGGCTCTTGTCGGCGGGCTTGTTGTTGATCAGCATGTCGTTGAAGACGATCGTGATCGTCTTGTCCGGCAGGATGTCGCCCTTGCGCCGGACGATCACCGGACCGTACAGCCCCTTGCGGATGCCGCCCGTGCCGTGATCGGTGCCGACGACGTGGTCGTGGTAGTGCCAGTAACCCGCGCTGCCCGCCTGCCAGGTGCCGTCCTCCCGCCGGCCCGGGGCATGGGTGCGCCAGGTGTAGGTACGGGTCTCGCCCGGTTCGACGATGCTCTTGTTCATCCGCGTGCCGTCGCTCGCGATGTCGTAGTCGACGCCGTGCGCGTGGAGGCTGGCCGCCACGTCCATCGTGTTCTCGAACTCGATGTGCAGGGTGTCGCCCTCGTTGATCTCGATGAGCGGGCCGGGGATCGATGCCTTGCCCTTCTCGAAGCCGTACCCCATCTGCCCGTCCGGCAGCTTCTCCGCGTACATCCTGAGGTGACGGACCACTCCTCCCGCCGGTGCCGTGCGGGGCGGGTTCTCGGCGGAGGTGGCCTCGATCGCACCGAGGGACAACGATGTCACCCCGGTCGCCGCCGCCACCCCGCCGCCCATCAGAATCCGCCGGTTGAAGCTACGTCGATCCATGTCGAACTCCCCACTTTCGGACGGGTGTTGCGGAGAAACCCAAGGCAACTACGGCACGCGGCACAGAGGTACGCAGGTCATGGCGGTCAACGCCGCCGGGCACGGGTGGGCCTCGGGGACGGGCCATACCGTAGCCCGGGGATCTTCGTTTATCCACACTAAGGACAAAGTTCGTGCGATTGCTGCCATAGCTATTGGCGAGTCGCGAAAAGAGGTCTAGCTTCATGCGCTGTTGAAGTGACCAACGAGGGGTGGGTGACCACATGCAGCGCACACCACATCACAGGTCCAGATCGCGACGTGGACTTGCGGCGGCCGTAGCGGCCGGCGCACTGACCGCATCCCTGCTCGGCGGCAATGCCGCCAGTGCCAGGCCGTATCCCGGACCGCACGAGTCCATGGCGACAACGTTGTCCCTGCCAACGCCGCCCGGCGGCACGAACGTGAAGGTGCTGGTCTTCCACGCCTCCGCGTCCGAGGAGTCCCCGACGGTCGACGCCGGCATCGCGGCGATCGAGAGGATCGGGCTCACCGGTCCGGAGGCGGGCCGCTTCAAGACTGTGGCCAGTGACGACCCTGCCGTCTTCACCAACGGCAAGCAGCTCGGCAAGTTCAACGCCGTCGTCTTCCTGACGGGTGGCGGGGACGTCCTGGATCCGGAGCAGGAGGCCGGTCTTGAGGCGTACATGGAGGCCGGCGGCGGCTTCCTCGGCATCCACGACGCGGCGCGCACCGAGCCGTACTCCGACTGGTTCACCGGGCTGGTCGGTGCCCGTCCAGCGGCCGACAGCCCCACCGCCGCCCAGCGTGCGACGGTGGAGATCGGGGACCGGCAGCACCCGGCCACCAAGAACCTTCCGCTGGAGTGGAAGCGGCCCGACAAGTGGCTGAACTGGAAGGAGAACCCGTCCGGCGACGTGCACACCGTGGCCCGCGTCCGGGAGATCACGTACAAGCCGGGGGCGAGCGCCAACGGCTGGGACCACCCGGTCTCCTGGTGCCGTGACTACGACGGCGGCCGGTCCTTCTACACCGCGATGGGCGGCACGGTCGACAGCTTCGCGGAGGCCGACTTCCGCGACCACCTGCGCGGCGCGCTCGACTGGACGACCCGGATCTCGCAGGCCGACTGCAAGGCGACGATCACCTCCAACTACAAGGCGGAGCGGGTCACCCAGCCCAACCAGCCCGGTGAGAGCGACCAGATAGGCGAACCGCACGGACTGGTGACGGCCCCCGACGGACGGGTGCTGTACATCGGCCGCGGCGGCGCCGACAGCAGCGTGCCGGTCGTCACCGACTGGAAGGACCCGAACGTCGGCAAGGGTATGGGCCAGATCCACGTCTACGACCCGAAGACCAAGAAGGTCACCCTCGCCGGAGAGCTGACGATCTTCGGCAACAAGGGCGGCGGCGACGAACTGGTCAAGGTCGAGGAGGGACTGCTCGGCATCGAGCTCGACCCGGACTTCGAGAAGAACGGCTGGGTGTACCTGCACTACACACCCCACGACAAGATCGACCGCGACAAGCAGATGGCGGTCCGTCAGGTCTCCAGGTTCACCATGGACCTGGCCACGAACAAGCTGGACCTCTCCTCGGAGAAGGTGCTGCTGCACTGGCCGGTCCAGATCCACAGCTGCTGCCACGCGGGCGGCGGTATGGCCTGGGACTCCAAGGGCAACCTGTACGTCGCGGTCGGTGACAACAACTCCTCGCAGTTCAGCGACGGTTACTCGGGCAACAACCCGGAGCCGAACTACAAGGGCATCTCGTTCGCCGATGCCCGGCGCACCGCGGGCAACACGAACAACCTCAACGGCAAGATCCTGCGGATCCACCCCGAGGACGACGGCACCTACACCCTGCCCGAGGGCAATCTCTTCACCGGCCAGGAGTCGGACGAGGGCGGGGGCAAGACCCGCGGCGAGATCTACGTGATGGGCGTGCGCAACCCGGCCCGGATCGCCGTCGACAAGTCGACCGACACGCTGTACGCGGGCTGGGTCGGCCCCGACGCGGGCGAGCCGAGCACCACCTGGGGTCCGGCCAAGTACGACACGTTCGCCGCGATCACCAGGGCGGGCAACCACGGCTGGCCGTACTGCATGGGCAACAAGCAGCCCTACCGGGACCGCAATCTGCCCGATCCGAGCAAGCCGCTCGGCTGGTACGACTGCGACCACCCCAAGAACGAGTCGCCGAACAACGACGGTCTGGTGAACCTGCCGCCGATCACGTCCAACACCATCTGGTACTCACCGCAGGGCGGTGGCGTCGACTACCCGCGCGACGAGAACGGCATCCCGAGCTACAAGGTGGAGGACCAGAAGGAGCTGCTGCCCTGGCTCAAGGGTGGCGGCCAGGCCACGATGAACGGCCCGGTCTACCGGTACGACGAGAAGGCCGGCGCCGACAAGTGGCCGTCCTACTGGGACGGCAAGTGGTTCGTCGGTGACTTCTACGACGACACCCAGCCGCGGCACGCCGTGCTCACCGACCCGAAGACGGTCGGCAAGGGCGGACTGCCCACCCACGCCGAGTCCCTCAAGGAGATCATCCCGGTCGGCGCGGACGGCATCCGCAACCTGATGGACTGGAAGTTCGCCCCGGACGGCTCGCTGTACGTCCTGGACTACGGGCGCGGCTTCTTCACCTCCGACTCCAAGTCCGCGCTGTGGCGCGTGACGTACAAGGGCGGCGCACCGACCCCGGCCGTCAAGGATCTGGCCAGGAAGGCGGCAGTGCAGTGAGACACCGTTCGATCTTCTTCCGAAGGCGGTCACGGCCCGCCCGGCTGTGGCTCGCCCTGCTGGGGTCGTTCCTGATGGTGCTGGGGCTGACCTCGACGGCGGCCTACGGGCGTACCGTCGCCCCGGCCAGCGCGGCGGCGGCCGACCAGGTGCTCACCTGGACGGCCGGCAACCCCATCGACCACTACCTGTCCGCACCGAAGACGGCGGTGGCCGGCAAGGCGACCATCGTCTTCGAGAACAGTGAGGGGACCGGGAACACCAGCGGGATGCCGCACACACTGACCTTCAGCGTCTCGGACCCGGAGTTCAACAACGACGTCCCGCTGAACCTGCTGGCCAACCCCGGCGACGACCAGGGCGGCAAGCAGACCGCGGAGGTCACTCTCACCCCCGGCCGGTACTTCTACCACTGCACGATGCCGGGGCACGAGGCGATGCAGGGCATCCTGACCGTGACCGACGGGGGCGGCGGTGAGGACGACACCACCGCACCCGAGACCTCGGTCAAGGTCGACGGCGACAAGAACGCCGACGGCGCCTACATCGGCTCCGCGACGGTCACCGTCGCGGCCACCGACGAGGGCTCGGGCGTCGGCACCGTCGAGTTCGCGGTCGGCGCCGACGGCGCCTGGCAGCCGTACACCGTGCCCGTCGTCGTGGACGAGGTCGGCGCGCACGCCATCCGCTACCGCGCGACCGACAAGGCGGGCAACGCCGCCGCCGAGAAGACGGCGGAGTTCACCGTCGCCGCCCCGCCGACGGACGACACCACACCGCCGGAGACCTCCGCGACCGTCTCCGGCGAGAAGGACGACCAGGGGCAGTACCTGGGCATGGCGACGGTCACCGTGACCGCCTCCGACACCGGGTCCGGCGTCAACACCATGGAGTACGCGGTCGGTGCGGACGGCGCCTGGCAGCCGTACACCGGTCCCGTGATGGTGCACGAGACCGGCGCGCAGAAGATCCGTTACCGCGCGACCGACAAGGCGGGCAACGCCGCCGCCGAGCAAGCGGTGGAGTTCACCGTCGTCGAGCCGCCGACGCAGGACACCACGCCGCCGGAGACCTCCGCGAAGGTCGCGGGCGACAAGAACTCCGACGGCGCCTACCTCACCAGCGCCAAGGTGACGGTCACCGCGACCGACGCCGACACCGGGGTGGACAAGGTCGAGTACTCCCTCGACGGCGGCCCCTACCTCGCCTACACCACCACGGTCATCGTCGACCGCGTCGGCTACCACACCGTCGCCCACCGGGCCACGGACAAGGCGGGCAACACCTCGGAGGCGAAGCAGACGTCGTTCACCGTCGCGCAGAGCGGCGGCGTACCGGCGCCGAACTGCCCGGAGTTCGACGAACGGCTCACCGTCATCGTGGGCACCGTCGACACCGGGGTCCCCAACCGGATCACCGGCAACCGCTGCACGATCAACGAGCTGATCGAGGACGAGAAGGACTGGTCGTCGCACGCGCTGTTCCTCAAGCACGTCGACAGGGTTCTCGACCAGCTGCTCACCGCCGGGGTGGTCGACGCCCGCGAGCACAGGAAGATCTACAAGGCGGCCAAGCAGTCGGGGATCGGCGAGCCGGGCCAGGACCAGGGCTACCGCAAGCTCTTCGACGGCACGGCGGCCTCGTTCGCCAAGTGGCAGCAGGTCGGGGGCGGACAGTTCTCGCTGAACGAGGAGGACGGCTCGCTCAACAGCTCCACCACGGTGGACGGCATGGGCATGCTGTGGTTCCCGGGCCGGCAGTACGGGGACTTCTCGCTGAAGCTCCAGTTCCGGGACGACGCCCCGGGCACGGGCAACGCCAACGGCGGTGTGTTCGTGCGGTTCCCGAACGTCCACGACAACCCGGAGGAGCCGGATCCGGAGTGGGTCGCCATCAAGTACGGCCATGAGATCCAGATCAACGACCGGCCGGACGGCGACATGTACAAGACCGGTTCCGTCTACGGATTCGACCGGATCGGTCTCGGCGGCGCCGGGGTCACCCCCAAGGGCACCTGGAACGACTACGAGATCCGGGTGGTGGACCAGCACTACGCGGTCTACCGCAACGGTGTCCTGCTCAATGAGTTCGACAACAACGGCGGTCAGTCCTTCGAGCCGCCGCGGGACGACGACCCGGGCACCGACGGCCGGCGGTACGCCTCCGGCTACATCGGCCTCCAGGTCCACAGCACCTCGGACGTGATCTCCTACCGGGACATCCGGATCCAGGAGCTCTAAACACCACGGACAGGAGCGGTTCAGCCGGCCGCGGCCGCATGCTGAGGCATGTGGTCGCGGCCTCCGGGGTGCCGGTGGCGCCATACCCAGAAGACGGTGCAGGAGACCAGCGACCAGGCCGCGAGCACCAGGTACGGGAAGAGCCGCTGGTGCCCCTGGTAGTAGACCGCGGTGTGCTGGGCGTTGACGGAGGCGCCCGGCGGCAGCCAGC
The DNA here is from genome assembly GCA_000470535.1 of Streptomyces sp. AW19M42. Lineage (GTDB taxonomy): Bacteria > Actinomycetota > Actinomycetes > Streptomycetales > Streptomycetaceae > Streptomyces. The sequence goes on along the minus strand of CBRG010000126.1, from coordinate 32,867 downwards.
GTCCGATGTGGCCCAGCAGCGAGGGCAGCAGCGGCCAGGACACGGCTCCGCCGGAGGACGGGTTCCCCAGGAGCACCATCACTCCCCAGGTCGGGATCATCGCCCAGCGCCCCAGCAGGGTGTTGAACATGGTGAAGACCATGCCCGAGGTGAACATCGTGAGCGCCAGGATCGCCCAGGACTCGGCGAAGGGCAGGTCGACGGCGCCCAGCAGCCAGTCCACCACCGCGGCGATGGAGAACGCGCCGAGCATCGAGTAGGCGACCGTGAACGCGATCCGTTCCAGCGGGATCAGCGATCGGGCGTGCACGCTCAGCTGGATGGCGCCGACGAAGCCGATGATGACGGCGGCGAGCGAGATGTAGAAGAGCGCGAGTCCGCGCGGGTCGCCCTTCTGGAGCGGTTTGACATCCGTGACGGAGACGGGCACTCCGAGCTTGTCCCCCACCTTCACCGCGGACTCCGCGAGCAACTGGGCGACGGCGGCGCCCGAGGCGCCGGCCACGTCGAGGGCCACCCCTGCCCTGCTGGGCCGCACGATCGCGAAGACCTCCTGCTCCTCCAGGGCCTCGCGCGCCTCGACGGCGGTGTCGTACCGGTGGACGTCCAGGGAGGCGTCGAGCGCCTCGTCCATCGCGGTGACGAACGCCTTGCCGCGGGCCGTCTCCTGGAGGCTGACCACGGCGGCCGGGATCCGGTGCGGGGTCGGATTGGCCATCGCGTACGTGTACGAGCCGGCGAAGAGCCCGGCGGCGGCCGCGAGGATGAGGAGGAGGACGGTCGCCGGGAAGTAGGGCGACTCCTTGTACGTCGTCCACTTCTGGCCGCGGGTCAGTGGCAGGCCGTGCGCTCCGTGCGGCGGCGTCGGCCCTGGACCGGGCGGACCGGGGACGGATTCCGGCGGGGTCGGCTCGTCGGGCGTGCTCACGCGTCGCCGCCCTCCTCGTGCCGGGCGCGGCTCGGCTGGACCCGCTTGGGTTCGCCGGGCATCTTCGGGTACTCCGGCGGGTACGGCAGGTCGCCCAGCCCGCGCTCCTTCTCGTCGCGCTCCGCGAGCTCCAGCAGCCGGTCGAGCCGGAAGGCGTGCTCGTCCATGTCCGCGTGCACGTCGCCCGCTTCCGCGTACCGGACCGGCATGGTCCGGATGTCGAAGTCGCGCGGCTCCGCGTCGTCGATCTCCTCCCAGCGCAGCGGCGCCGAGACCGGGGCGTGCGGGCGGGGGCGTACGGAGTAGGCGGAGGCGATCGTGCGGTCCCGGGCGGTCTGGTTGAAGTCGACGAAGATCCGCTCGCCGCGCTCCTCCTTCCACCAGGCGGTGGTGACCCGCTCCGGCATCCGGCGTTCCAGCTCGCGGCCGGCCGCGATGGTCGCCCGCCGGACCTCGGTGAACGTCCAGCGGGCCTCGATGGGGACGAAGACGTGGATGCCCCGGCCGCCGGAGGTCTTGGGCCAGCCGCGCAGTCCGTGGTCGTCCAGTACGGAGCGCAGCTCGTGGGCGGCCCGCACCGCGTCGGCGTAGTCGGTGCCGGGCTGGGGGTCGAGGTCGATGCGCATCTCGTCGGGGTGGTCGGTGTCGGCGCCCCGGACCGGCCACGGGTGGAAGGTGAGTGTCCCGAGGTTGGCGGCCCAGATGACGGCGGCCACCTCTGTGGGGCAGATCTCGTCGGCCGGGCGGCCGCTGGGGAAGGCGATGCGGGCCGTGGGGATCCATTCGGGAAGGTTCTTCGGGGCCCGCTTCTGGTAGAAGAACTCGCCCTCGACCCCGTCCACGAAGCGCTGGAGGGTGGTCGGGCGGTTGCGCAGAGCGCGGGTGATGCCGGGTCCCACGGCCAGGAAGTACTCGGCCACGTCCCTCTTGGTGTATCCCTTCTCCGGGAAGTAGACCTTGTCCGGACTGGACAGCCGGACGGGCCGTCCGCCCGCGTCCAGCTCCACCGCTTTGCCCGCTGCTGCCATGTCGGCCACGGTAGGCCGGACGCACATATGCCGCATATCGGGAGACTCCAGTCGCTGGACGGTCCACAATCGATCCATGGATCTGCCGGTGATGCCGCCCGTGAAGCCGATGCTCGCCAAGTCCGTGTCCCGGATCCCGCCGGGCATGCAGTACGAGGCCAAATGGGACGGCTTCCGGGCGATCGTGCACCGGGACGGCGATGAGGTGGTGATCGGCAGCCGCACCGGCAAGCCGCTCACCCGCTACTTCCCCGAGCTGGTCACGGCGGTCCGGGACAACCTGCCGGAGCGCTGTGTGATCGACGGCGAGATCGTGATCGCGTACGAGGGCCGGCTCGACTTCGAGCGGCTCAGCGAGCGTATCCACCCGGCGGACTCCCGGGTGCGGCTGCTGGCCGAGCGGACCCCGGCCTCCCTGGTCGCCTTCGACATCCTCGCGGTGGGCGACGACTCGCTGCTGGGCACGCGGCAGTCGGACCGGAGAAAGGTGCTGCGGGCCGCACTGTCCGCCGCCTCCGCCCCCGTCCACCTCGCCCCGGCGACCACCGATCCGGCCGTCGCCCAGGAGTGGTTCGACCGGTACGAGGGAGCGGGTCTCGACGGGGTCGTCGCCAAACCGCTCGATCTGCCCTACCGGCCGGACACCCGGGTGATGTACAAGATCAAGCACGAGCGGACCGCCGACTGCGTGGTGGCGGGCTACCGCCACCACAAGAGCGGCCCGGTCGTCGGATCGCTGCTGCTCGGTCTGCACGACGGGGCGGGCGTCCTCCAGCACGTGGGAGTGTGCGCGGCCTTCCCGATGAAGCGCCGCGCGGAGCTCGTCGCTGAACTTGAACCGCTGGTCACGGACTTCAACGGCCACCCCTGGGGGGCCTGGCAGGATGCCGAGGCGCACGAGCACGCCCGGCTGCCCGGCACCCCGAGCCGGTGGTCCGGCAAGAAGGACCAGTCGTGGGTGCCGGTGCGCCCGGAGCGGGTCTGCGAGGTGAGTTACGACCACATGGAGGGTGACCGGTTCCGGCACACGGCCCAGTTCCGCCGGTGGCGGCCGGACCGCGCCCCAGGCAGCTGCACGTACGAGCAGCTGGAAGAGGTGGTGCGGTACGACCTCGCCTCTGTGCTGTCGGCCGGTGGTGGCTGAACGGTCTGCCGGGGGTCAGCCGGCGGCGGGCGGCACCGTGGGCGTGGTGCAGGGCTCACCGGTCGTGCTCGGTTCGGGAGACGGCGACTCGGTGGCCCCCGCCGTGTCGGTCGGGCCCGGCGACGGGGCGTCCGTCGTACAGCCCGGAGCGGGCTCCGTCGTGCTCGGGTCGGGATCCGGACTGGTGGACGGGTCGGGGCTGGTACCGGGGTCCGGGGTGGCGGATCCGCTGTCGGTCGGATCGGGCGAGGAGCCGGGGCCGGTGGAGTCGCCGGGGTCCGGGGAGCCCGAGTCACCGGGCGAGGGGTCAGGGGACGCCGATGCCGACGGGGTCTTCGTGTGGCCCGGCTGGGGGCCGACCTCGATGCCCCCGTCGTCGCCGTCCCTGTCGCTGCCGGGCCCGCCCACGGGGTGCTTGGGCTCGGTCGGGCTCCCGGCCCCCGGGCTCTTCGGCACGGGGCCCTTGCCGTCGGCGACCGGATGGGTGCCCTTGCGGTAGAACTCCAGCCACGACAGGACGGTGCGCAGATACGTGTCCGAGTGGTTGTAGCTCAGGATCGCCGCGTCGAGACCGGCCCGTACCGTCAGATCACGCGACCCTGCGCAGAGGTAGGCCCCTGCCGCCAGGGCCGCGTCGTAGACGTTGCCCGGGTCGCCACGCCCGTCGCCGTTGCCGTCCCGCTTCCAGTGCGCCCAGGTCGAGGGGATGAACTGCATCGGGCCGACCGCCCGGTCGAAGGTCTTGTCCCCGTCGTACGCCCCGCCGTCGGTGTCCGGGATATTGGCGAATCCCGCGCCGTTGAGCACAGGCCCGAGGATCGGTGAGAGCGTCGTGCCATGGGCGTCGACCCTGCCACCGCCCGCGTGTCCGGACTCGACCTTGCCGATTGCGGCCAGTAACTGCCACGGCAGCCCGCAGCCCGGATCGCTGCGCCGCATGGCGGCCTCCGCCTTGCGGTAGGCGTCGAGCACCGTGGCCGGAACCCCCGCCTCGGCCCACGACGCGACGATGGCCGGGCTCCGCTCGACACCCCGTTTCGGTGGCTCGGGGCTTTTCAGCGGCGGCAGTTCGGTGTGGTACGAGTCGTCGTTGGGGACCTCCGACCACGTGACCTCGTCGGTCTCCTGGCGCGGTTTCGGCGTCTCCTCGTGCGCCGCGAGTCCCGGCCCCTGGGAGGCGGTGAGCGCTGCCATCGCGGCGACGGCGGCTGCGGTGCCGCCGAGTCCGCGGCGCATGGTGCCGTTGAACCTCATGCGTGCTCTCCTCTCCCCCGGGTCACCGGGAGAACGTGTCGATGGCCGATATCCGCCAGCTGCCGCCCCGGCGGACCGCGTCCACGGCGAACATCGCCGCGGCGTAGGTCGTCTCCTCCGACTTGCCGGTACGGGTGTTGCTCTGGTCGGCGAAGATCAGCAGCCGGGCCCGGTCGCCGTCGAGCAGCTCCACACCGCTCTCGGTGACGGTCGTGGTCAGGACGAGCTTCTGCTTGGGCGCCTGGGCCCGTACCTCCGCGAGCATGTCCTTGTGCTGCTGGACGGCCTTTCCCACCAGATAGGTCTTCACCGCGCTGTCGGCCTTGGCCGGCGAGGCGTAGTTGTACGAGAACACCGCGCCCACCGCCTCGGTGATCTGCCCCTTCACCTCACTGGTGCGGCTGATGTCGGTGAGGGCGGTGTTCTGCCGGCCGGGTTCGTCGCGCAGGCTGCCCGCAGAGGTGAACGACCAGGCGGCGAAGGATCCGAGCAGCACGGTCAGCACGCACAGGACGGCGGGCAGGGAGATCCCGAGTCGGAGCGAGCGCCCGGACCGCGGCGCCTTGTCCTCCGGCTCTCGCGCCGGTTCGCCCTCGCCTTCGCCTTCGGGGATTTCCCCGCCGGCCGTGCCGGTGGTCTCGGGACGGCTGTCCTCGGACTCGGTGTCCGGCCCGGCGGGCTCCGGCGTGACGGTGGTCGTGGCGGCGGTGGTGGCGGTGCGTTCCGCTGCGGCGACGGTGGCCAGGCGGCGCTGCCGGTTGACAAGGTGACGGGTCGTCGACATGTCCGGGGGTCCTCTCGGTGCGGGGTGGGAGCCGGTGGCGTCAGCCGGCGGTGTTGCCGACGGGCGCCTGACCGAGGGCGCTGAGCTTCCACCCCTGGGAGGTGCGCGTGAGCTGCCCGAGCATCCGGCTCTCCTTCACCGCCGGCTTGCCCTTCGGCGCGGTCACGGTCACCCGCAACGCCACCATGACCCCGGCACGGCCGGCCCGGCCGTCGAGCTCGGTCACCGCGCCGGACAGCACCTTGGCCGTGCTGACGGTCTTCGCCTCCTGGATCTGCTTCACGAACGCGTCCCGTCCGTCGACGAGTTGCTGGTGCAGGTCACCGGTGGTGGAGTCCTCCCAGCTGTCGAGCCCCTGGGCGAGCTTCTGGTGGTCGAGCGTGTTCATGTTCTGCACGGCCTGCTCGCCCGCGGCCAGCGCGTCGTCGCGGGTCTGCGCGTACGCCGCCGAGTCGTCGTGCGATGCCTGATACCGGGACACCCCACCCCAGCCCGCCGCGCCCGCCGCCGCGACCGCCAGTACGATCGCCGCCGCCACCAGCGGATTCCCCGTCATCCGTACCCGTGCCATTGCTGCCTCTCCCTGCCGGCCCTGTGCTGTGTCGTGCTGTGCGGTGTCCGTGCTTCGCTATCTGGAGGTGATCTCGACGATCGTCCAGCGTCCGTCCCGCAGTTGGGCGGTGACGGAGAGCTGCGCCGCCGCCGTGCTGGCGGTCTTGCCCCGGCGTTCGTAGACCTGGTCGAGGAAGACGAGCAGATGGGCGCTGTCGTGGGTCAGCCGGGTCACCCCGGCTCGTACGACGTGCGTGGTGAGGGTGAGCTTCTGACCGGCGGCCTGCTTCTCGACCTGGCCGAACAGCGCCGCGTACTGCTGGAGCGCCTTGCCCGCCAGCAGCTGCTTCGCGGACTCCTTGGTGACGGCGGTGGCCGAGGGGCTGTAGGAGAAGACCTTGCCGAGCGCGTTGGTGACGTCTCCCGCGACCCGGCTGGTCGCCTCGCTGTCCGTGAGCGCCGCGTTGGAGGTGGCGGGCGTGTCACGCAGCTGGCGGCCCATGGCGAAGAGCCCGCCTCCGGCGACGAGCAGCGCCCCGGCCAGTGTCCAGGCCACGAAGCGCAGCCCGCGGCGGCCCGCGCCGAGCGGCGTCCCGTCCGTCGCGGCTGCATCCGTCGCGGTCTCGTCCGCTAGGGAGTCGTCCGGGGCCGGCTTCTCGGGAGTGACCCCCGCTGTGAGGTCCTCCGCCACCGGGTCCTTTGTTCCGGTGGCCACGGCCGTCGTCCCGCTCTGTCGCCTCATGTGCCGCTCCCGACCGGTATCGCCGTCAGTGCCTTGACCTTCCAGCCGTCCGCGGTCCGGGCGAGGGTGGCCTCGAAACGCTTGCGTTCCGTGCCGCCCTTTCCGGTGCGCGGAGTGACCTGGACATCGACCGTCGCGATCATCTGCGCTGTCTCGGTCCGCTCGTCGAGCGCGGTGAGCGCCGCGTCGGTGACCTTGCCGCGCGCCGTCGAACCGGACCTCGTCAGCTCGCTCGCGTCCTTGGTCCGGGTGCGCTTGAGCTGCTCGTGCAGGGGGCCGGTCGAGGAACCGAGCCAGCCGCCGAGTCCGGCGTCCACGCTCTTGGCGTCCTTGCCGTCCAGGCTGTTGAGCCGGGCGAGACGCGCTTTCCCGTCGGCCAGCGCGGTGTCCCGGCTCTTGGCGTAGGCCAGGTCGTCGTCACCGCGCGCCTGGGCGTACGACCAGCCACCGAGTGCGCAGACGAGTACGGCGGCGAGCAGCGCGGCCCAGCGGATCGAGGTCCTCGTACGTGATGTCATGAGCCGTCTCCCTGACCGAGTCCCAGCAGTCCGGCCATGCCGTCGGCGGCCGGGGCGGTGTCGGGGGTGACACCGAGCGCCCCGGGCAGCCGGTCCGTCGACTCGTCGGCGCCCAGGAGCATCGAGCCGGGCTTGGCGGGCGGGGGCAGGGCCCCGCCCTTCGGCGCGTTCGCGCTGCCCCGGACGTTGATGCCCGTTCCGGGCGAAGAGGCGCAGCGGGCCCTGGTGTTGAGCGCCGGGCCGGCCGTGGCGTCGAGCCCGTTGCGGTAGGTCGTACCGCCGTAGCCCGAGGTGCAGGGCAGCGGCTCGAAGAACGTGACGGACATACCGAACCTGGCACCGTTCTCGTCGACGGCGCTGGAGCCCACGGCCGCGACCTCAGGGAGCCTCACCAGCAGTTCCTCCAGTCCTCGCTGCCGGGTGACGGCGACGTCCGAGGTGGTGAGAAGGTTGGCGACCACGACTCCGAAGCTCGGGTCGAGGTCCCGCAGCAGTCCGCTGATCTGGCCGGTGGCGTCGGGGGCGACGGCGATCAGCTTGCGCAGATCGGTGTCGGATCCCTTGAGTTCGACGGCCAGTTCCTTGGCGCCGGACGCGAAGCCCTTCAGCGCGTCGCCCTGTTCGGCCTGGGTGCGCAGCACGGTCTCTCCGTCGATCATCAGCCGGGTGTTGACGGGCAGCGCGTCGTCGGCCGCCTGGACGAAGTCGCTGCTGGTGTCCAGCAGGACCTGGAGGTCGTCGCCGCGCCCGTCGAAGGCGGTGCCGAATTCGTCGACGACCGTGCGCAGGGACTCCAGGTCGACGGACCCGGCGAGGTCGTTGACGCTGGTGAGCACGTCGGTGACGGGTGCCGGGACCGTGGTGTCGGCCTGGTCGATCACCGAGCCGTTCGCCAGGTACGAGCCCTCGGAGCGGGTCGGCCGCAGGTCGACGTACTGCTCGCCCACCGAGGAGAGGTTGGCGACGACGGCCTTCAGTGCGTCCGGGATGCGCGGGGCGTCCTTCTCGATGCGGAGTTCGGCCTCCACGCCGTCGTCGGTGAGCTCGATCGGGCCGACCCGGCCCACGGACACGCCCCGGTAGGTGACGTTGGAGTGGGTGAACAGGCCGCCGGTCCGCGGGAGCTGGACCTTGACGGTGTAGTAGCTGCGCATGCCGACGTAGTGACCGAGGTCGGCGTAGCGCACCCCCAGGTAGCCGAGGACGAGCACCGCGATGATCAGGAAGGCGATGTTCTTGAGCCGGATGGCCAGGGTGATCATCGGTTGCTCCCCTTCGTGGCCGGTCCCGTCACCGAGGGAAGGGGCAGCGGCAGCGCCGCGCCGGACTTCTGGGCGGTACCGCCCTGGACGGCCGGGGGTATGGCGTCGCCGGCCGGGACGATCGGCGGAATGATCTGGGTGCCGGGCAGTGCGGTGACGTCCAGGTAGACGTTGAGGTAGTCGCCCTTCACGCCGCGCAGCACCTCGTCGGTGAACGGGTAGGTGAGCAGCACCTGGAGGGAGTCGGGCAGGTCCTGGCCGGAGTCCGCCAGTGCCTGGAGGGTGGGCGCGAGGGCCTTGAGGTCCGCGACGATGTCGGCCTTGCTCTTGTTCACCGTGTCGACGGCGACGGTGGAGAGCGTGTCGAGCGAGTGCAGCATGGTCATGAGCGAGCCGCGCTGTTTCTCCAGGACCTTCATGCCGGGGCTGAGCTTGGTGAGGACCGTGCCGACGTCCTGTTTGCGGGTGGCGAGGGTGGCGGACAGCCGGTTGACGCCGTCGAGGGCGTCGGTGATGTCCGCCCGGTGGTCGTCCAGGTTGGTGACGAGGGTGTTGACCCGTTTGAGCATGGAGCGGACCTGAGGTTCCTGTCCGGCCAGTGCTTTGTTGAGCTCCGTGGTGATGGTCTTGAGCTGGTTGATGCCGCCGCCGTTGAGGAGCATGGACAGCGCACCGAACACCTCCTCAACCTCCGGGTTCCGGTTGGTCCGGGTGAGCGGGATGCGGTCCCCGTCCGCGAGGGCGCCCTCGGCGGTGCCGGATGCGGGGGGTGAGAGCTGGATGTACTTCTCACCGAGCAGGCTGGACTGTTCCAGGTGCGCGTACGCGTTGGCGGGGAGCTTGATGCCCCCGTTGACCCGCATGGTCACCTTGGCGTTCCAGCTGCCCGAGGCCAGCGAGATCTTGGTGACCCGGCCGACGGCCACGTCGTTGACCTTCACAGAGGACTGCGGGGCGAGGCTGAGGACGTCCCCGAACTCGGCGGTGATCTCGTACGGGTGGTCGCCGAGGTCCGCGCCGCCGGGCAGCGGCACCTGGTCGATGCCGGTGAACGCCGGCAGGTCGACCGTCGTGGCGATCAGGGCCAGGCCGACGCCCACCACCAGCACGGCGGCGACGCCGGTCGCGCGGGCGCCGGGCCGGCGCGAGGAGCGGCTCATCGCTTCGCCCCCTTCTTCTGCGTGGCGGACTTCGCCGGGGTGCCGTAGACGGTGCCCACGGCGGGCAGCGGCAGCGAGGGCAGGGCCTTCTGCCGGATGGCGTCCACCGGCGTGAGCCCGCTCAGGTCGGCGGACTCGTCGGTGAGCGGTCCGCCCATGGAGAGTTCGTTGAGGTTGGTGCGGCCGTTGATGGTGCGGTTCAACGGGTCGTAGGCCTTGACCACGTTGTCCGCGGCGAGCGGCAGCGTGTCCATCGACTCGGCCAGCGAGGCCCGCTGGTCCACCAGGGTCTGGGTGATCGGCACCAGGGCGTCCACGTTCGCCTTCAGGGCGCCGCGGTTGTCCTTGATGAAGGTCTTGACCTGGCCGAGGGCGGTGCCCAGTTCCTTCAGGGCCGCGCTGAGGTTCTCCTTGTCGTCGGCCAGGAATCCGGTGACCGAGTTGAGCTGCTGTTCGGCCTTGCGGACGCCGCCGTCGTTGTCCTTCAGCATGGTGGTGAAGGTCTGCAGGTAGGACAGGGTGTCGAAGAGGTTCCCGCTGCTCTTGTCGAGGGTCTTCGTCGCCTTCCCGAACTGCTCGATGGAGTTTCCGATCGCCTTTCCGTTGCCGTCGAGGTTCTTCGCTCCGGTGTCCAGGAGCCTGGCCAGCGCGCCGTCGGAGTTGGCCCCGTCGGGGCCGAGCGCGGTGGAGAGTTCCGTGATGGAGGCGTACAGCTGGTCGACCTCGACCGGGGTGGCGTTGTGCGACGCGGGCAGTTCGGCCTCGTCCGCCAGCAGCGGCCCCCCGTGGTAGGCGGGGGCGAGCTGGATGTACCGGTCGGCCACCAGGCTGGGGGCCACGACGACGGCGTGCGCGTCCTTGGGCACCTGGACGCCCTTGTCGACGCGGAGCCTGACCTCGACCTCCTCGCCCTTGGGCCGCACGGACTCGACCGTGCCGACCTTCACTCCGAGGATCCGCAGGTCCGATCCCGCATACACGCCGGTGGCCTGGTCGAAGTAGGCGGTGACCGTCGTCCTGCCCTCGTCGTCCATGGCCATCACACCCGAGGTGGCCGCGACGGCCACGACGGCGAGTCCGGCGCCGATGCCGACGATGCGCGTGATTCTCATGTCAGCGGCCGCCTTGCTGCTTGGGTGGCATGCATCCGGTCGCCGGGGGTGTACCGGCGGGGAGGTAGTCCCTGGGCACGACTCCGCAGACGTAGTTGTCGAGCCAGCGGCCGTTGCCGAGGGTGTTGCCGACGAGCCGGTTGTACGAGCCCGTCAGGGACAGCACCTTGTCGAGGCTCTTGCGGTTCTTCACCAGGACGGCGGTGACCCGGCCGAGCGACTTCAGGGTGGGCCCCAGTTGCTTGTTGTTGTCCGCGACCAGCCCGGTGAGCTGGGTGCCGAGGTGCTGGGTGCCGGTGAGCAGCAGATGGATGGAGTCGCGGCGGGCCTGGATCTCGCCGAGGAGCAGGTTGCCGTCCTCCAGCAGGGTCTCGAAGCTGCTCTTCTTGTGGGCGAGGGTCTTCGTCAGCTGCTTGCTGCCCTTGAGGAGGGTGGCCAGCTGGGCGTCCCGCTGGGAGACGGTCCTGGAGAGTGCGGAGAGCCCGTCGGCGGCGCTCTTCACGTCGGGCGGTGAGTCCTTGAAGGTGGCGGAGATCGTCTCGAAGCTCTTGGCGAGCTGCTTGGTGTCGATCTCCCCGATGGTCTCACCGAGTCCGTTGAACGCCTGGGTGACGTCGTACGGGGAGGTGGTGCGGCTCGCGGTGATGCGGCGGTCCGGGTCCTGGGGGCCGGTGCCGAGCGGGTCGACGGCGAGGTACTTGTCGCCCAGCAGGGTCTTGATGGCGATGCCCACGGTGGAGGAGTTGCCGATCCAGGCGTCCTTGACCCGGAAGCTGACCTTGACCTTGGCGCCGTCGAGCGAGACGCCGGTGACCTCTCCGACCTTGACGCCGGCGATCCGTACCTCGTCGCCGGAGCCGAGTCCGGCGGATTCGGTGAAGTCGGCGGTGTAGGTGGTGCCGCCGCCGATGAAGGGCAGCGAGTCGGCGCGGTAGGCGCCGAAGCCGATGAGGGCCAGGACGAGCAGTCCGGCGATGCCGATGGCGACGGGGTTGCGTTCCCGCAGGGGTTTGATTCTCATGCCAGGCACCTCGGCTGGGTGATCGCGATGCCGGTGGGCGGCGCGCTGCCGTCCTCTGTCGTCACACCGCTGACCTTGGCTTCGCAGAGGTAGAGGTTCAGCCAGGAGCCGTACGAGGCGAGCCGGCCGATCGCCTCCATCTTGGCGGGGGTCTTCTTGAGGAAGTTCTCGATCTGCGGGGTCCCCTTGCCCAACTGGTCGGATAGGCGCCCGAGTTGCTTGATGTCGTCCTTGAGGGGCTGGCGGCCGTCCTGGAGCAGGCCGGCGGTGACGGTGGTCAGCGCGCCCATCGCGGTGACCGCCTGTCCGAGGGGTTTGCGGTCGCCGGAGAAGCCCGTGACGAGCTTCTGGAGCGTGTCGACGAGGTCGTTGAAGCCGGCCTCCCGGTCGTTCACGGTCTTCAGGACCGTGTTGAGGTTCTTGATCACCTCACCGATCACCTTGTCCTTGGCCGCGACCGTGGAGGTCAGTGAGCCGACGTGCTGGAGGATGCTGTCGACGGTGCCGCCCTCGCCCTGGAGCACCTGGACGATGGAGCCGGCCAGCTGGTTGACGTCGGGCGGGGAGAGTCCTTCGAAGAGCGGCTGGAAGCCGTTGAAGAGCTGGGTGAGGTCGAGGGCCGGTGTGGTGCGGGAGAGCGGGATGGTCGCTCCGGCCTGGAAGTTCCGGCCGACCGGTCCGGCGCCCCGGTCGAGGTCGATGTAGCGCTGGCCGACCATGTTCAGGTACTTGATCGAGGCGGTCACGGAGGCGGGGAGGCCGCGTCCCTTGCGGACGGCGAAGCCGACTTCCGCGAGCCGCTTGTCCGCGACCCTGATCGACTCGACCTGTCCCACCTTGACCCCGGCGATCCGTACGCTGTCACCGACGATCAGCCCGGTGGCGTCGGTGAACCTCGCCTTGTACGACGTGGTGTCACCGACCCCGGTGTTGGCGATGGACAGCCCCAGGACGGTGGTGGCCAGGACGGTCACCAGGATGAAGACGATCGATTTCGCGAGCGGTCCCGCGAGGGAGCGGCGCTTCACTTGAGCTTCACCTCCGCACCGCGGAAGGCCGGGCCGATGAGCACGCTGCTCCAGTCGGGCAGGCTCTGCGGCTGGACTTTCAGTGAGGGAGCGACCAGCTCGTTGACGAGCCGGCTCTCCTGCGGGGAGTTGGGCATGCCGAGGGAGGTGTCCGTCGCCTTCCGGCCGCTGTCGGTCTGCGGATCGGCGGCCGCCTTGTCACCGGGGGCCGGGGACGTGGCGGCCCGGCCGGCCGCTGTCGGCTCGGTCGTACCGACGTACGGCACGGAGTAGCAGTGCGGTCCGCCGGTCGCGTCGTAGACCGGGGTGTCCTTGCCGGCCACGTACTTCCCCTTGGACTTCACGGGCTTGAGGGTGACGTGGAGACCGGGCTGTCCGGTGCCCTTGCCGAGCGCCTTGTCCATCGCCGGGACGAATCCGGCCACGGTCCGCAGGGTGCAGGGGAACTCGTCGGAGTACTTCGCGAGGAGTTCAAGCGTCGGCCGGCCGGTGGCGGAGAGCCGGATCAGGTTGTCCTTGTTCTCCTGGAGGAACGTCGTGAGGTCCTGCGCGGAGGCGTTGGTGGAACCGTAGAGGTCCGCGAGCTGTGCCTGCTGGTCCGCGAGCGTCCCGCTGGTGGTGGTGAAGTCGGTGAGCGCGTCCAGGACGTCGGGTGCGGCGTCCCCGTAGACCCTGCTCACCTTGACGAGTTCCTTGATGTCGGCGTTGAGCGTGGGGAGCTGGGGGTTGAACTTCTGGAGGTGCCGGTCGAGCCTGACGAGGGTGTCGCCGAGCTTCTCGCCGCGTCCCCTGAGCGCCTGGGAGACCGCGTTGAGCGTGGCGGAGAGCTTCTCCGGCTGTACCGCGGTCAGCAGCGGCAGGACGTTGTCGAGGACCTGTTCCAGCTCGATGGCGTTGCTGGAGCGGTCCTGCGGGATGACGGCTCCGGCCCGGAGCGTGTCCGCGGAGGGCACGGCGGGCGGTACGAGTGCCACGAACCGTTCCCCGAACAGGGTGGTGGGCAGCATCTGGGCGGTGACGTCGGCCGGGATCCGGTCGAGCTCGCCAGGCTGGATGGCCAGGGTGAGGCGGGCGCCCTCGCCGTCGGCGGAGATGTCGCGGACCTGCCCGATGACGACTCCGCGCAGCTTCACATCGGCGTTGTCGTGCATCTCGTTGCCGACGCTTCCGGTCCGTACCGTCACGGTCGCGTCATCGTTGAAGTCCTTGTTGTACACCGCTATCGACACCCAGACGAGTACGGCGGGCACGAGCAGGAGGGCCACTCCGGCGAGTCTGCGGCGGGTGTTCCGCGTGGTCCGGGTGTTCATCAGCCGGCCACCTTCACCGTCGTCGTGGCGCCCCAGATGGCGAGCGAGAGGAAGAAGTCGGTGACGCTGATCAGCACGATCGCGTTGCGCACGGAGCGGCCGACCGCCACTCCCACCCCGGCGGGTCCGCCGGTGGCGTGGAAGCCGTAGTAGCAGTGCGCGAGGATCACCATCACGCTGAAGATCAGCACTTTGAGCACCGACAGCAGTACGTCCTGCGGCGACAGGAAGAGGTTGAAGTAGTGGTCGTAGGTGCCGGCTGACTGCCCGTTGAACAGGACGGTGACGTAGCGGGAGGAGACGTAGGAGGAGAGCAGCCCGATCGCGTACAGCGGGATGATGGCGACGACCCCGGCGATGATGCGGGTGGTGACGAGGTAGGGCATGGACCGCACGCCCATCGCCTCCAGGCCGTCGATCTCCTCGTTGATCCGCATGGCGCCGAGCTGAGCGGTGAAGCCCGCTCCCACGGTCGCGGAGAGCGCGAGTCCGGCGACGAGCGGGGCGATCTCACGGGTGTTGAAGTAGGCGGAGATGAAGCCGGTGAACGCGGCGGTGCCGATCTGGTTGAGCGCCGCGTACCCCTGGAGGCCGACGACCGTGCCGGTGGCCAGCGTCATCGCGATCATCACGCCGATGGTGCCGCCGACGACGCCGAGGCCGCCGCTGCCGAAGGCGACTTCGGCCAGGAGTCGCTGCACCTCCTTGAGGTAGCGCCGCAGGGTCCTGGGGATCCAGAGCAGTGCCCGTACGTAGAAGGTGAGTTGGTCACCGGATCGGTCGAGCCAGTTGAGCATCGACATCGGTCAGCTCCCCTTCGCGGGAACGATCTGGAGGTAGATCGCCGTGAGGATCATGTTCACGAAGAACAGCAGCATGAAGGTGATGACGACGGACTGGTTGACCGCGTCCCCGACCCCCTTCGGCCCGCCGCGCGGGTTGAGACCGCGGTAGGCGGCGACGATGCCCGCGATGAAGCCGAAGATCAGGGCCTTGACCTCGCTGATGTACAGGTCGGGCAGCTGGGCCAGGGCGGAGAAGCTGGACAGGTAGGCGCCGGGGGTGCCGTGCTGCAGGATCACGTTGAAGAAGTAGCCGCCGAGGGTGCCGACGACGGAGACCAGTCCGTTGAGGAGCACGGCCACCAGCATGGTCGCCAGCACCCGGGGGACGACGAGGCGCTGTACGGGCGAGACGCCCATGACCTCCATCGCGTCGAGCTCCTCGCGGATCTTGCGTGATCCGAGGTCGGCGCAGATCGCGGACCCGGCGGCCCCGGAGACCAGCAGCGCCACGATGATCGGGCTGGCCTGCTGGATGACGGCGAGGACGCTGGCGCCGCCGGTGAACGACTGGGCGCCGAGCTGCTGGGTGAGGGAGCCGACCTGGAGGGCGATGACCGCGCCGAACGGGATGGAGACGAGTGCGGCGGGCAGGATGGTGACGCTGGCGACGAACCAGAACTGCTCGATGAACTCCCGCACCTGGAAGGGTCGGCGGAAGGTCTCGCGGCACACGGTCCCGGCGAGGGTGAAGAGCCTGCCCGTCTCGCGCAGCGGCGCGAACAGCCGGCTCTGGCGTCTCTGCTCGGGTGCCTTCTCCGGCACCCGGTCCGCGGGCGGTCCGGGGGGCTCCGGGGGCCGCACCGGCAGGGGGGCGGTCACAGGCGTCCACCGCCCGCTGCCGGGCTGTAGCTGTCCAGGATGGCCGTACGGGCGGCCTCCGGCAGCTGCCCCATCATCGACATGACCCGCTCCCGGCGGCGCAGCGCGCCCTGCCGTACGGGCAGGCCCGGCGAGGGCTCCAGCTGCGGGACCACGGTGCGGGTGGCGTTGGCCGAACTGATGCCCTGCCCGTAGCCGTTGACCTCCTCGGCGGCGAGCGTGGCGGCGTCCTTCTCCTCCGACATGCCGATGGGCCCCTCGCGGCGGCCGGCGAGGAACTGGGAGACGACCGGCAGATCGCTGGTCAGCAGCACCTCGCGCGGCCCGAAGGTGACCAGGTTGCGGCAGAACAGCATGCCCATGTTGTCGGGGACGGTGGCCGCGATGTCGAGGTTGTGGGTGACGATCAGCATCGTCGCGTCGATCTGCGCGTTGAGGTCGATGAGCAGCTGCGAGATGTAGGCGGTACGGACCGGGTCGAGCCCGGAGTCCGGCTCGTCGCAGAGGATGATCTGCGGATCGAGGACGAGGGCGCGGGCCAGCCCGGCCCGCTTGCGCATACCGCCGGATATCTCGCCGGGCAGTTTTTCCTCGGCGCCGAGGAGTCCGACGATGTCGATCCGCTCCATGACGATCCGGCGGATTTCCGATTCCTTCTTGCGGGTGTGTTCACGCAGCGGAAAGGCGATGTTGTCGAAGAGGGACATCGATCCGAAGAGCGCACCGTCCTGGAACATGAGGCCGAAGAGCTTCCGGGTCTCCATGATCTTCCGCTCGGGGCTGTTCACCATGTCGACGCCGTTGATGAGCACGCGTCCCTGCTCCGGCTTGAGCAGACCGATGAGCGACTTCAGGAAGACGGTCTTTCCGGTACCGGAAGGGCCGAGCATCACGCTCACTTCGCCGGCGGGCAGGGTGAGGCTGACGTCCTGCCAGATGTTCTGCTTACCGAAGGATTTCGTTAGGCCTTCAACGACTACTTCGATTCCCATCGGCCCTCCCTCGACGTATAGGTGAACGTGGTCATCTGTCAGCGCTCCGGCTCTGAGAAATCCAATGGCGGCTCGTCACACATGCACCAGGAGGCGCACGTTATGTCCGCAGAAACCGCCAGGACAAGCTGTTGAACAGCGGAAATCGACGAACAGGGTGCTCGTTGTGGATCACTTGTCACCGAGTGACAAAGCCACGCACCGGCTTTGTCGGAATCTGCGCAAGATCTCCGGCGTACGAGTCGGGGCCCCGGCCGGCGGAAGCCGGAGCCGTACGACCCCGACAGCGGGAGCGCCGCCCCCGGACGGAGGGTCCGGGGGCTGAGCATTCCCGGTGCGAAATCCTGGCCAAGGGGGGCGCGACCTGGACTCCATGTGCGTCGAGCGAACAGTTGCGGACGCGTTTCCGCACCGCCCACCTGGGACGCTACGGCCCAGTAACCTGCCTTCGCAATAGCGGTCCCTGAACTTTTTGCCCGCCCATTGACGGCTGTGTTGTTTTTGTACGGAGGTGAGTAAAGACCCTCAAGCACTTATCGCTATGTGAGTCGTTCCGAGTCGCCGAACCCTATTCGCGGTGCCCGTTCAGGCATGCCTGCGCCCCGCCCGGAACTGAATTCCGGGCGGGGCGCTGAAATGGAGAAGTGCTGACTACTGGGCCACCCCTGCGTGCCAGCTGTCCGAGAGCACCCGGCCGGCATTGGGCGCGGCGCTGCCCGGAAGAGCCAGCCCCGCCGTGTAGGTGGCGGCGTCGTTGAGCAGCAGATGGTTGTTGCCGGCCGCCGAGGGCAGCGCGGTCTTCAGGTTTACCGCCCAGTTCAGTTCACCGAGGGTCAGGGGGCCGCAGCCGCTCACCCCGGGAACGGCGAAGCCGCTGTCGCCCTGGTCGTTGCCGGTCAGCGAGAGGCGGTTCAGCAGCCCCGCGGTGTTCGGGGTACCGGCGGCGTCGAAACGCTGACTGCCCAACGCCGGGACCGAGAGGTTCTGCGGACGCAGCACGACCGGTTTGGACGTGGTCCCGATGTAGCACTTGGACCCGAGGAACGTGTTCTGCAGGTGGATCCGGACCGGGATGTCGACGATCGTCTTTCCGCTCTGCATCCCCGCGGTCAGGTCGAAGTTGGTGGGCGTGCCCGCCGACTCCACCGTTGCCACGACCCGGTTGAGGCTGCTGTCGGACAGCTGACCGCAGATGCCGGTGACCACCGGAATGCCGCTGGGGCACATGAGCCCGAGGAGACCCCCGGGGATATTCGTGGGATCCCCGACGATCGCGCCGCCGGCCGGCGCCACGATCTTGGAGGCACCGGTGTCCGCGTTGCGGACCACGCCGAACTGGAGGTCGTTCGCGCCGGTCGTCGCCTCGGTGTTGCCGAGCTTGATGGAGCCGCTCGCGGAGTGCGAGGACACACATATCGCGATGTTGGTCGTGCCGTCCGCGGCGAGCATGGCCGGGTCGTCGACCGGACACCGGGCGAAGGGGCTCCAGTTGCCGCTCATGGCCTGGGCCGAGGCGGCGCTCGCCGGTGAGGTGCTCAGCGGAATGCCGACGGCCACCGCCACAAGAGCGGCGAGCAGAGCGGGTCTGACACGTTTGTGGACAGCGCTCATTGATGGTCCAGCCTTTCTTGGAAGCGAGGTGGCAGAGCCCTCAGCGTTCGGGAGTGGGCTTCGTGGGCTCCGGGCAGTTCGCCGGAACGCCTTCGACACACAGAGGGGACTGCATCATCTTGGTGAAGTTGTCTTTCCCCGACACCGACGCCGTGAGGAGGTTGTCGAGGTCCTCCGTGACCCCGCAGCCGGTGAACGGCGGTATGTCCGAGGTGCCGGTCAGCGGCCCTCCGGTCTTCACGGTGTACCCGACGGGGCCGTTCGTACCGGTGCTCCCCTTGCCGACGAGTTCGAGCTCCATCGGCCTCACGGCGCGGCAGTTGGCTCCGACGTCCAGCGGCTCGCCGTTGACGTCGACGTCGTAGAGGCGTATCCGCAGGAGCGCGACGGCGGTCGTTGTCTCCTTGTACTGCTGGGTGTCGGGATCGGGGGCGGAGTCGCCCAGGGTGCCGATGTCGACGCGGCCCTCAAGGGTGAGCTCCATCTTCGCTGTCGTCGGCATGAAGCCGAAGGTGAGGAAGGTGGCCTTGGCCGGCGGCAGCTGCGGCTTGCCGTGGTAGTCGAGCGTGCCGTCGGTGGTCAGCCAGCTCTTCACGCCCGTCGGGCAGCTGAGGAAGGAGACGGAGGTGTTCAGGTTGAGGCGGAGCAGCCCGGGGTCGCTGAACTTCGCGGCCCCGTGGAGTTTGTTGACGTTGGAGTACCCCGCCATGTAGCCGTGCGCGTTCTTCGGCACCTGCGGGATCGGCCCCGCCATCACCGTGCAGTCGGCAGGCACGCGGACCTTCCCCGGCTCGGGCTCCGGGACGTCCGGTGCCTTCGGTTCAGCGCTGAGGCCGGTGGTGTTCCTGGACGCCCCTGGTTCACCAGGGGCGTCGCCGGGTCCCGGCGACGGGGTCCCGGCGAGCGGGGGGACGTCCACGTCGGCCAGCTCCGCGCTCTGGTCGGGGTCGATCGTGCACGAGAGGGAGAGGGGGGACGGGGCGGGAGACCGATCGGCCGCCTCGCCCTCCACGGCCCGGAAGGCGAGGCCGACGTCGAGGTGCCCCAGTGCGAAGCCGATGGATCCGCTGGATCTCGGAGTGATCGTCGGCACGTCCCCGGTGGCCTGGAGCTCAAGGTCGCCCTCGGCGGGAACCGGACCTTCCGGAATCTCCAGCCCCTGCCAGGGCACCGACGTCGTCTCCCCCCGCTGCGAGACGTCGGCCGCCACGCTCGCGGATCCGGAGACGAGGGCGGAGTCGATCCCCGGCAGACCGGAGACGGCTGAGCGCGGCAGCGTGAGAAGGACCTTCACATCGCTGACCTGAACCGGAGTCCCGATGTTCACGGTGAGGGGCAGCTCCGCCGCGACCTTCACCGCTACCGGCACCGAACCCGAGGGCGATTCACAGGTGTAGTCGAGGTCCGCCTCTGCGACCCGGGTGTCGTTCGCCTCCCCGGTGCCCGTCATCAAGCCGGTCATCAGGGCCAGCGCACCGACCGTCGCGATCCGTGCCGCACGCCGCGGATCGCTCGTCCTGAATCTCATCTCGACCCAACCTGCCGTCGTCTCGGTGCTCAGCACTCGTCCATGAAAATCGGATGGCGGACGGGTCCGCCGCCGGGAGGGGGCTGCGGAGCAGACACGAGCTCTGCTCCGCAACCCCCTCCCGGTACAGGGGACCCGATCCGGTTACGGCGAGGTGATCGTGATCGGCGTGACGAGCTTGTACGTCGCGTCGAAGGTGGCCGCATCGCCGGCGTTGAGCAGCCCGCTGCAGTTGGAGGCGCTCTCCACCTTCAGGCCGGTCCCCTTGGCGATCTTGAGTTCGCCGGTGGAGTTGGTGTAGCTCGCGTTGCTCGCGCTGCCGGTGATCACCGCCTTGCAGGTGCCCAGGATGGTGTCACCCGTCAGGTTGACGCGGATGCCGGACAGCGTTCCCTTGGTGACGCCTCCGCTGTAGGTGCTCCCGTTGACGCTGATGGTGGAGCCCGAGGCGAGCACCGCCGTGAAGGAGGAGCCGAGCGGTCCGGGGCACGGACTGGCGGCCGAACCGAAGGTGGCGGCGGTGATCTTCGCGAGGCCCGTACCGGTGGCGTACGTCCCGCTCGTCGCGGTTCCGCTGGCGGACGCCGTCGAGCAGTTCACCTGCTGGCTGGTGACGGTGTCGACCAGGGTGGCCACGGTGCCGGCCTTGAGCGACGCCGAGAAGGTGCCACTGGGGTTGGTCACGGTCCACGTCGCGAGTGCGGTGGCCGAGGCCGACGTCGTGGCAAAGCCGAACGCCGCCGCGGCGACGGTGGTCGCGAACAGCGCTCGCTTGAGGGTGATTCTCACGGAACTTACCTCCGGAATGTGGAGTTGGACGTACCCGATTGCCTTGCACCGCGCCCGGCGAGGGGCTCGGCGCAAGGGCGGCTCAACATCATGGAACGCAGAAGTCGATGGACTCGACTGCGTGATCGAACTCCGTGCGGATCGAACGTTACGAGCCAGTAGCCCAACGCTGCAATACCCGGCACCGAAATTCCCCGAGCCTCTTGATAAAGGCATTCCCTCTTAGCGATAACTCAGCAGATCGCCACGATTTTCTATCCGAAAGTGAGTAGTTGTGCGGGGGCCGGGGGTCGGTGCCGCCCCCGCACACTCACCTGAGGCGTAGCCGCGGGAGCGGCGAACACCCCTCGCGCGACCACCTCCCCGCCGGTAAGATCGTCGATCACGCCACCGCGTGCGGCCCGACCGTCTTCTGGTACAGCGTCGCTGAACTGGGCGGAGCCGCTACAGACTTCGCACGGTCGCCTCAGCGCGCGAGCCGCGGGGGCCGGGCCCTCCCGGGACCGCCCACCGAGCCCTCACCGGCTCACCGCGACGGCGGACCGGACACGCCCCGGCCCCATGCCAAAAACTCCGGCACGGGCGACTCGGAATTCGTTCGGGCCGACGCCCTGAATACTTCTTCCGGAATCATCGGAGAATTCTTCTCCGGAATTCTAATTACCCTTCACGCGAAGCGCTTTCCCGTCTTCGGACCTCCGGGCTCCGCCGACCGGGCGGGAGGACACCCCGACCGTCCCGTGACGCGCCCCGGCGGCCGCCCAGACGCCGTCGCGGCGGCCGCGGGCGCCGTAGGCGTGGCCCGTTCCACCGGCCGACAGACCGCAACGGGCCCCGCGGGGGCACTTTCTTGTCGCCTCGGCGGTAAATGTCCGAAAATTATTGTCCGGAAGTGAGTAGTCGCTTCCCACCTGCACCGGAGCACCACAACGGGGCCGAGATGTGTGCCCCCTGCACTTCGATCTTGTGCAAGTGGTGGGCACGATCGCTGACTTGGTCTATCTTCATCGCGGACTTGGTACGCACCTGTCGGTTTGTGGGAGCGCTTTCCCCCACTGCCTCACCCCCCACCGGGCGCCGGAGAGCAAGGGGACACGTCATGCGAGAAGTCATTTCGCCATTGGACACGGGGGAGCCGCTGGGGCCGCTTCCCCAGGAGTTCGCTGCGATCATGCGGCCCGAACTCCCCAGCCTCATCAAGGAGATCGGCGTCGAGGTCACCCGGGCCTATCCGGAATACGCGCGTCTGCTCAGCGGACCCAACGGCCAGGCCATTCGCGTCGGCGTCGAGCAGAGCCTCTCCTCGTTCGTGGACCTGGTGGCGGAACCGTCCACGTCGACCTCGTTACGCGACGACATGTGCCGCCGGTTCGGACGGTTCGAGGCCTACGAAGGCCGCACTATGGAAACGCTCCAGGGCGCCTACAGGCTCGGTGCCCGGGTCGCGCTGCGACGGGCGAAGAAAGTCGGCCGCAGTTACAACTTCTCACCGACCCTCATGCTCAGTTTCGCGGACGCCCTCTTCGCTTACATAGACGAGCTCGAATCACTCTCCCGCGAGGGCTTCCTGGAGGTGCAGTCGCAGTCGGGCGAGCAGAGCGAGGCCATGCGCCGGCGCCTGCTCCACCTGATCCTGGCCGGGCGCCCCGTGCCCCGTACCGCCATCGCCGAGCTGTGCGAACAGACCGGGTGGACGCTTCCCGAGGAGGTCACCCTGGTTGCGGTGCGCACCCCCGCCGGGCTCGACCGGGTCAGCGCCGACCGCGACATCCTGGCCGATCTCAGCGATCCGCAGCCGCACTTACTGATCCCGGGCCCCCTCGACGACGCGCGAAGATCCATGCTCGACCAGTCGCTCCTGGGCAGCCGCGCCGCGATCGGCCTGACCGTCCCCACCGCTCTGGCCTCGGACTCGATCCGCTGGGCCAGGCGGGTCCTCGAACTCGTCGACAGCGGTGTGATCGAGGACGCGCCGTTCGTCCTGTGCGAGGACCATCTCATCACCCTGTGGCTGCTGTCCGATCCTGTCCTGCTCGACCAGCTCGCCCAGCGGGAACTCGCGCCCATCGCCAAAATCAGCGCCACCCGCCGGGAACGCCTCGTCGAGACCCTGCGCATCTGGCTCGACACCCGCGGCACCGCGGCCCACATGGGCGAGCTCCTCGACGTCCACCCGCAGACCGTCCGCTACCGCATGCGCAACCTGGAGTCCATCTTCGGTGAACAACTGATCGACCCGGAGAGCAGGTTCTCCACCGAGGCGGTCCTGCGGGCGCTCCAACTGCGCGCCCGCAGCGAGGAATCCGCGCCGTAGTGCACCGCGCGGCCGGGACGGCTTCCCGTCGGATCACGCTCTTCACCGCGAGTCAACTTACTTACAGGTAAGGCGAAATACCCGGTCACTCCCAAACGGTTGCCACACGGAGACGTTCTCAACGAGAAACCCGGAACTGCGTCCCGTTATATGGAGAAGTCGACCGCCCACCCGGCGGCCGCGCCGTTCGACCTCCTGGCCACCATTCGAGAGGGAACCCCCCATGACCGCCTCGCACCTGCTCGTCCCCGTGCCGATCCCGGACCGGGTCGCCGCACTGATCGGCTCCTGCATCCCGCAGCACATCCTGGAGGCGGAGTTCGACGCCGAGTGCGCCGCGCGCGAGGTCCGCAGGTTCCGTGGTCCGCGGCTCGGCATCGAGGACCAGGCCGACCGCGAGCAAGCCCTGTCGGAGCTGGCCCGCGCCAATAAGCTCCTGGCCGCCCACCACCCCCTGCTGGCGGTGCGTCCAGGCAGCACCTGGTGACAGGAGGGGCACTGCTTGCGGCGGGACGACCCGACGCTTACCTTACTCAAAAGTAAGTTTACTTCAGAGTAAGGAACTGGCGTGGCCGACAACAGCAGCGGCAACCTCACCGGTGAACTGGCCGCACTCGACTTCGCCGCCGTCTCCCCGCCGGAGTTCGCGCGGATCGTGAAGGGCCTGTCCGCCAGGCAACTCGGCGAGGTCATGCACGGCGAACTGCGCGCCCGGGTGCTGGGCGAGGTCTTCGGCCGGATGAGGCAGCAGTTCCGCCCGGAGGCGGCGGGACAGCTCAGGGCGCTGATCCGCTGGAAGATCACCGGTGACACCGACGAGGTGTACGAGACCGCGATCGCCGACGGCACCTGCACCGTCAGCGCGGGCCGCTCCGACGCCGAACCGCGCACGACGCTGGTGATGGGCGACGCGGAGTTCCTCAAGCTGGTCTCCGGCAACGGCAATCCCGTGACGATGTTCATGATGCGCAAGCTGAAGGTGGCCGGCGACGTCGGTCTCGCCTCGGGCCTCACCCGCTACTTCGACATCCCGAAGGCCTGAGCCGATGAGCTACTTCTCCCTCGCCCTCACAGAGGAGCAGCAGGACCTCCGTAACTGGGTGCACGGCTTCGCCGCCCAGGTGGTGCGCCCGGCGGCCGCCGAGTGGGACGCCCGCGAGGAGACCCCGTGGCCGGTCATCCAGGAAGCGGCCCGGATCGGTCTGTACGGTTTCGAGTCGCTGGCCGACATGTACGGCGATCCGTCGGGGCTCTCCCTCCAGATAGCCAACGAAGAGCTGTTCTGGGGCGATGCCGGAATCGGTATGGCGCTCTTCGGTACCTCCCTCGCCGTCGCCGGGATCTTCGCCTCCGGCACACCGGACCAGCTCGCCGAGTGGGTTCCGCAGTGCTACGGCGACGAGGACGATCCCAAGGTGGCGGCGTTCTGCGTCTCCGAACCGCAGGCCGGCTCCGACGTCTCCGCGATGGCCACGAAGGCCCGCTACGACGAGGCCAGGGACGAATGGGTGCTCTCCGGCCAGAAGGCGTGGATCACCAACGGCGGGATCGCCGGGGTCCATGTGGTCGTCGCCTCGGTCGATCCGGCGCTCGGCGCCCGCGGTCAGGCCGGGTTCATCGTGCCGCCGGCCACGAAGGGCCTGGAGGCGAGCCGCACCATCAAGAAGCTCGGCCTGCGCGCCTCGCACACCGCGGACGTCTTCCTGGACGACGTCCGGGTCCCCGGGCACTGTCTGCTCGGGGGGAAGGAGAAGCTGGACGCCCGCATCGCCCGCGCCCGCGAGGGCGGCAACGGCAAGGGGCAGGCGGCGATGGCGACCTTCGAGGTCAGCCGCCCCACCGTCGGCGCCCAGGCGCTCGGCATCGCGCGAGCGGCGTACGAGTACGCGCTGGAGTACGCCGGTCAGCGCGAGGCGTTCGGCCGCCCCATCATCGAGAACCAGTCGATTGCCTTCGCGCTCGCCGACATCCGCACCGAGATCGAGTCCGTGCGGCTGCTGATCTGGCAGGCCGCGTGGATGGCCCGCAACGACCGTACCTTCGACGCGGGGCAGGGCTCCATGTCCAAGCTCCGGGCGGGCGAACTCGCCGTCTCTGCCACCGAGAAGGCCGTGCAGATCCTCGGCGGCGCCGGATACAGCCGGGAGCACCCGGTCGAACGGATGTACCGCGACGCCAAGATCTACACCATCTTCGAGGGGACCAGCGAGATCCAGCGCCTGGTCATCGCGCGGGCGATCTCGGGACGCCACATCCGCTGAGCCGGTGGGGCACCCGCCGTCCGAACGCCGCCCGTGCGCGCCGCCGGGACGGACCCGCCACGCCGGGTGAACGCTCGCCCGGGTGCCAGGGACTGTCGTCACACTGCCGTCGCCGCCCGCAGGGCGGCCGCGCGGCGACAGGTGCGTGCTCTCGGCGGGCCGTCCAGGTTATTGACCACCCGTCCGCTCGCACACCTCTTGGGGAACACCATGGCCACCGGCGCGCGCCCGTCCCTCCTCCTCGTCACCGACCTCGCCTACGAGGCACGCGGGCGCCGCTACTGCGACGAGGACATCTTCCTGGCCTCCCGGCTGCGCGAGGACTTCGACACGGCGCTGTGCCATCCGCGCGACGCCGCCGCGCTGCTGGCCGGATTCGACGCGGCCGTCATACGCAACAGCGGGCCGGTACTGCACTACCAGGAGGCGTACGACGCGTTCCGCGCAAAGGCCCGGGAACTGGACGCCCGGGTCTACAACCCGCTGACCGGGCGGGCCGACATGGCGGGCAAGCAGTACCTGGTCGACCTGAGCCGGGCCGGGTACCCGGTGATCCCCACCGTGGACCGGGTCGCTGACCTGGGACTGCTGCCGGAGGCCGACGGATACGTGATCAAGCCGAAGCTGGGCGCGGACTCGGCCGGGCTGCGC
This sequence comes from Streptomyces sp. AW19M42, assembly GCA_000470535.1. Classification (GTDB taxonomy): domain Bacteria; phylum Actinomycetota; class Actinomycetes; order Streptomycetales; family Streptomycetaceae; genus Streptomyces. The sequence continues at coordinate 7,214 of CBRG010000126.1, read as the reverse complement.
TTCGTACGGAGTCCCGACGTGGGCCCGGAGGCGGACGGGACGCAGCTGGTCCAGCCCCGGATCGACTTCCGCTACGAGGTGTCCTTCTACTTCGTGGACCACGACTTCCAGTACGCCCTGCACGCGCCGCACCCGGAGCGGCGGTGGGTGCTGGAGCCGTACGGGGCGAGCGCGGCGGATCTGGAGTTCGCCCGGTCCTTCGTCGCGTGGAACACCCTCGGTCACGGGATCCAGCGGGTCGACGCGTGCCGGACTGCGGACGGTGAACTGCTCCTCGTCGAGCTGGAGGACCTGAACCCGTACCTCTCGCTGGACCGGGTCGCGAAGCCGGTGCGGGAGGCTTTCGTCACGCGGATGAAGGCCTCGCTCAGGGATCTGCTGGCCTGACACGTCCGGCGGCGCCCGGCATGCGGGTGACGGGGCGCGATGTGAGGGTGCAAGCGTGACCACTGCCAGCGAGACCGCTCCCGCCGCGCAGAGTGCCGCCGCGCCGCCCCTGCTCGATCCGCGCCGCCGGAACATCGTCTTCGCCACGATCGTGCTGGGTATTCTGCTGGCCGCGCTCGACCAGACGATCGTGGGTACCGCGCTGCCCACGATCGTCTCGGACCTGGGGGGCGCCGCCCACATGTCGTGGGTGGTCACGGCGTATCTGCTCGCGGAGACGGTGGCGACGGTCCTGGTCGGGAAGTTCGGTGACCTGTTCGGCCGGAAGATCGTCTTCCAGCTGTCCGCGATCATCTTCATCACCGGTTCCTTTTTGTGCGGCCTCGCGACGAACATGACGCTGCTGATCGTGTGGCGCGGTCTCCAGGGCATCGGCGCCGGCGGGCTCATGGTCACGTCGATGGCGCTGATCGCGGACGTCATCCCGCTGCGCGACCGCGGCAAGTACCAGGGTGCGATCGGTGCGGTGTTCGGTGTCTCCACCGTCATCGGACCGCTGCTCGGCGGGCTCTTCACGGACCATCTGACCTGGCGCTGGGCGTTCTACGTCAATGTGCCGATCGCGATCGTGGTGGTCATCGCCGCAGCCCGCACCATCCCGTCCGTGAAGGCCGCGGGGCGCCCGGTCATCGACTACCTGGGCATCGCCATGGTCACGATCGGGGCGAGCTCGCTCATTCTGGCGACGAGCTGGGGCGGCAACCAGTACGCCTGGGGCTCCCCTGTCATCATCGGCCTGTTCGCGCTCGGCGTGGTCGCGCTCGCGGTCTTCTGCCTCGTGGAGTTCCGGGCGAAGGAACCGATGCTGCCGATGCGGCTGTTCGGGAACCCGGTCTTCACGGTCTGCTCGATCCTCAGCTTCATCGTGGGGTTCGCGATGCTCGGCGCGATGATCTTCCTGCCGACGTACCTCCAGTACGTGGACGGGGACTCCGCGACCCTCTCGGGCGTCCGGACGCTGCCGATGGTCATCGGTCTGCTGGTCGCCTCGGTCTTCAGCGGCAACGTGGTCAGCAAGACCGGCCGGTACCGGATCTTCCCGATCATCGGTTCGCTGGTCATGGCGGTCGGCCTGTTCCTGCTCTCCCGGATGGGGCCGGACAGCGGGGTGTGGCTGGAGTCGCTGTACATGCTGGTGCTCGGTCTCGGCATCGGCCTGTCCATGCAGGTACTGACGATCGCGGTGCAGAACACCGTCGACTACTCGGACCTGGGCACGGCGACCTCGGGCGTGACGTTCTTCCGTACGCTCGGCAGCGCCTTCGGCACCGCGGTGTTCGGGACCATCTACGCCAACACGCTGGGCCCCCACCTCAAGGACGGGATCGCGTCCGCGGCCCGGGCGGGCGGCGATCCGGCGGGGCTGGTGAAGGCCTCGCAGAGCCCGGAGGGCCTGCACTCACTGCCCGGCGCGCAGTCGGCGCCGCTGGCGCAGGCCTACGCCGACACCCTGCACACGGTGTTCCTGTGGACCGTGCCGGTCGCGGTACTCGGATTCGTCGTGGCGCTCTTCCTGAAGGAGGTGAAGCTGCGTGACACGGTGCGGGCGGGCTCGACCGACATGGGCGAGGGCTTCGCCTCACCGAACACCGGGGACTCGGCCCGGCTGCTCGAGTTCTCGGTGGCCAAGGTCCTGCGCCGGGTCGACCCGGACACGGCCCGGCGGATCATCGCGGAATCGGACACCCGGCTCGACATGGCGGGGGCCTGGGCGGTGATGCAGGTCGAGCTGTTCACCCGGATGGTCGGCCACGCCGGGCTCCGGCTGATCGCGGCCCGGCACCGGCTTCCGCCGGAGGTACTGGTGCCCGTCTTCGACCGGATGATCGAGGAGGGCTACCTCACCGGGAACGGTCACCTGTTCGCCCACACCGCGGCGGGGAGCAGGGAGGCCGCGACCATCACGAACGCCTGGGCCGCCTGGCTCAACGACCAGCTGGGCCACGACGGCGCGCGCCCGGACGACGCCCACCTGCGCGCCGCGGTCGACGTCATCGCCAAGCGGCTGCTGGCGGAGGACCTCACCCAGGAACTGTCCCCTGTGGCCCCGGCCGGTGCGCCGGTCTGAGCAGAGCCGGGCGGACTACTACGGCGCCCGGCGCGGCCGACGGACACCTGGTGCTCGACGACCCCGAGCCCTTCCCCAGGGAGATCAGGCCCTTTGCCGCCGCGCACACGGCCGGCCTCGAACGGTTGCGCACCCATGGCGGCGCCCTGGACCGGCTGATGCTGACGCCGCCCGCGCGGCTGGAGGCGGACGGGATCGGGACGGGCGGGTTACCGCACCGGCGGGGACCGCGTGCCCGAGTCGCCGTCGGCACACCCTTCGTACGCGGATCTGGCCGTGGCCCTTGTCGACGGGCACGAGAGACCGGCCCTGCACCGGACGCGGGTGTCCGTGTTCAACTGACGTCGGCCGTCCGCGCGCCCGCGATCAGTCCGCGAAGACCGCCGACTCGTAGACCCAGGCACCCTCGTGCCGGACGAAGAGGCTCCTCTCGTGCAGCGATTCGGCGCGGCCGTGGTCCTTGAAGTGCGCCCGGAAGGTGACCGTGCCCGTGGTGTGGAAGGCGCTGCCCTCCGTCGTCCCCAGAATCTCCAGCCGCTCCCAGCGCACCCCCGGATCGAGGTCGAGGGTGGCCGGCCGGGTGCCGGGGTGCCAGGTGCGCAGCAGATACGCGGCGTCCCGGACGACGAAGGCCGCGTACCGCGAACGCATCAGCGCCTCGCAGGTCTGCGCGGCGGCCCCGGCGTGCAGCCTCCCGCAGCACGCGCCGTACTCGGCGGGCCGCCCGCACGGGCATGGCGACGCTGCGGTGATCACGGCAGAGGGAGCGGTCCGGGAGCTCGCGGCGGACGGCCGCCGGGAGTGGGAGGTGCGTCGGGACATGGGCCCATTGTGGCCTGCGGCGGCACCGGGCCGGCAACCGGACCGCCGCCCGTCACCTCACGTCAGCAGGAAGTCCGCCTGGCCGGCCTTGGCTCCCTGGATGAAGGCGGCGATCTCGCGGTGGGTGTAGATCAGGGCGGGGCCGTCCGGGTCCGCGGACTGGCGCATGGCGATTCTTCCGTCGGACAGCTTCATCGCCTCGACACAGTTGCCGCCGTTGCCGCCACTCCACGGCTTGTACCAGCCTTCGGAGCCGAGTTCGGCGGCCGGCATGCCGTTGTATATGGGTGTCATCACAGCTCCTTGCGGAAGCCCCGGAGGATTTCCTTCGTGCGTTGTGCAGTCGCGGCCTGGGCCGCCATACGGTCCATGACCTCCAGGTAGGACGCCACCTCGGGGCGTGCGTCGAAGTAGACGGCCCCGGTCAGGTACTCGCTGTAGACCATGTCGGGGAGCTCCGGGACGGCGAACCGGAAAAGCACGAAGGGCCCGTAGGTGCCCGGGTGATGGCCGGTGGAGAACTCGGCGATCTGGACGGTCACGTTGGGCATCGCGGTCGCTTCGAGCAGCTGGTCGATCTGGGCGCGCATGGTCTCCGGGGCGCCCACCGGGCGGCGCAGCACCGTCTCGTCCATCACGACCCACAGCCGCGGGGCGTCCGGCCTGGTCAGCAGGGACTGGCGCTCCATGCGCAGCGCCACATGGCGCTCGATGTCCTCCGGCCTGGTCTGGCCCACGGCTCCGGTGCGCATCACCGAACGCGCGTAGTCCTCGGTCTGCAGCAGCCCGGGGACGAAGTGCGGCTCGTACATGCGCAGCAGGCTCGCCGCGCCCTCCAGGCTGACGTACATGCTGAACCAGTCGGGCAGCACGTCGTGGAAACGCTGCCACCAGCCCGGCTTGTTGGCCTCCTCCGCGAGCACGACGAAGGCGTCGGCCTCCGCCTCGGAGATCCCGTAAGCCTTCAAAAGGAGCTGTACATAGGCGATCTTGAGGGCGACCTCGGCGGTCTCCAGCCTGCGTATCGTCGCGGGCGCGACGCGCAGCACCTTCGCAGCCTGGTCACGGCTCAGGCCGACACGTTCCCGCAGATCCTGCAGGCGCTTGCCGAGAACGACCTGACCCACGGTCGGGGCGGACCGCGGTTCACTCACTTCAGACCTCCCCATGCACTGTTTGCCAGCAGTGTGCCATGCGCGTGCCGTCAAGGACACAGCCACTCTGGAAATTTCAGAGTGCCCCTTGCCAAGTGTTCGCGACAGGGGGAGAGTTGGTGAGTGAACCAGTTCACTAGTCGCGCTCACCTCTTTCACCAAGATCGCGAAGCGTGACGCAGCCCCCACTGTGAGGATTCGGTCGTGGCACCTGGCAGTGCGCTCATCTCCCGGCTCGTCGACCTCAGTCCCGGGATCGAAGCGCTCCGGTACTGCTTCGCGCTGCCCGCGCACCCGGAGTCGGTGGCCGGTGCCCGTCGGCTCACGCGGGCCCGGCTGGACGAGTGGCGGCTGGACGACGACGCGCACGACGCGGCGGTCCTCATCGTTTCCGAGCTGGTGACCAACGCGGTGGTGCACACCTCCAGCTCTCGCGTCGTGTGCGAGCTGCGCTGCCTCGATCACCGGCTGCGCATAGCCGTACAGGACCAAGGACACCAGCCCGGCGGACCGGCGCTGTGCCGCACCGCCGACGACGAGCACGGACGCGGCCTGCTGCTCGTGGACGCGATGTGCAGTGCCTGGGGGTCCCGCGACGCGGGGGACGGCTCCGGCCGCATCGTCTGGGCGGAACTGCCGCACGGCTCGGAGCACACATGCTGAAGAACGCCATGTCCCATCTCCTCGGAACCCGTCGCCCGCGCGAGCCGGGCCGCCGCGGTGGCGGCCGGGTGCAACTGCCGCTCCCCTCGGCCCTCACGGCCACCCTGGGCTGCGACGCGGTGGGGGTGCCTGCCCGGTACGGCTTCCGGCTGATGTCTCATCTGCCGCGCACCGGCTGCGTCTTCGACGACGGGGAACGCTGGTGGTGGATCGTCCCGTCGGGCTCCGATCTCGAACTGGACTGGCCCGCTCAGGCCGCGTACGCGCGCGGCGCCTACGTCCCGGCGGTGCGGCCCCGGCTGATCCATCAGCCCGACAGCCGCACGCCCTATACGCCGCCCATCCCGCTCTACCTGATGGTCTGCCAGGTGACCGGGGTCACGCCCTCGTGGACGTCCGCGGGCGGCCCGAGGGTCTCCTCCGCCCCCTGACCCGTACGGCCGCCCGTGAGCGGCGCTACGTCAGGTAGGAGAGGCCCGGGTGGACCCGGGTGTAGCCGTCGAGCAGGCGACGGGCGACCGAGACCGAGTCGACCAGCGGGTGCAGGGCGAACGCGCGGACGGCGTCGGCGCGCGAACCGCTCGCCGCCGCGTCCAGCACCGCGCGCTCCACAGCCTTCACCGCGGTGACCAGCCCGACCGCGTGGTACGGCAGTGGGTCGACGGCGACCGGGTGAGCGCCGTTCGCGTCCACCAGGCACGGCACCTCGATGACGGCGTCCGCGTCGAGCACGGAGAGGGTGGTTCGGTTGCGGACGTTGAGGATCAGGGAGGTCCGTTCGTCGCGGGCCACGGCCCGCATGAGGGCCAGCGCGACCTGTTCGTAGCCGCCGGAGTCGAGGTCGCTCTCCTCGCGCTCGCCAGCCCCCGCCACCTCCCGGTTCTCCGACATGTAGGTGGCCTCGCGCTCCGCGCGGGTGCGGTCCCAGGTGGCCAGGGCAGGGGTGCCCGGGTTCTTCATACGGCCGTAGAAGCCCTCCTGCTGCTCCTGGAGGAAGGCGCCCCGGGTCTGCTCCGCCTCCTGGTAGGCGCGGACCGCCTCGCGGTTGAAGTAGTAGTAGTGCAGGTACTCGTTGGGGATCGCGCCCAGGGACCGCAGCCAGTCGGCGCCGAAGAGCCTGCCCTCCTCGAACGAGCCGAGCAGCTCCGGGTCCTCGAACAGCCTCGGCAGTTCGTTCCGCCCGTCGACGTACAGCCCTCGCACCCAGCCGAGGTGGTTGAGGCCGACGTAGTCGATCCGGGTCCGGTCGGGATCTGCGCCGAGCACCCGGGCGATCCGGCGGCCGAGCCCGACCGGCGAGTCGCAGATGCCGATGACCCGGTCACCTAGGTGGGCGGACATCGCCTCGGTCACCAGCCCGGCCGGGTTGGTGAAGTTGATGACCCAGGCGTGCGGGGCGAGCCGCGCGATGCGCCGGGCCAGGTCGACCGCGACCGGCACGGTGCGCAGTCCGTAGGCGATCCCGCCCGCGCCGACGGTCTCCTGCCCGAGCACGCCTTCGTCGAGGGCCACCCGTTCGTCGGCGGCGCGGCCCGCGAGCCCGCCCACCCGGATCGCGGAGAAGACGAAGTCGGCGCCGCGCAGCGCCTCGTCGAGTTCGGTGGTGGCGACGACGGCCGGGGCGTCCGCGATGCCTTCGGCCTGCTCGGTGAGCACCCGGGCGACGGCGTTGAGCCGGTCGGGGTCGGTGTCGTAGAGGGTGACCGAGGAGCCCCGCCCCTCGGCATGGTCGGCGAGCAGCGCCCCGTACACCAGAGGAACCCGGAACCCGCCGCCACCCAGAATTGTCAGCTTCACGCTTCCGCATGGTACGTGGGGGTGTCGGGAGCGGCTCGGCGCGACGGGCCGGTGCTGCCGCCGGACGGTGACGAAGGCCCGGCGGAAGGAAGCCGGCTGGTCCCCTTCCGCCGGGCCGTCGTCACGGTCCGCCGCCGGTCAGTGGCCGCTCCACCAGCGGGTCACGACGCGCCACAGTCGGGCCGGGGCCGCGGGCCGGCGCTGCTGCGGGACGAGGCCCGACGCCTCACCTGGCGCGGCCGCAGAGCCGTCGCCCGAGGCGG
>CBRG010000125.1 GCA_000470535.1 Streptomyces sp. AW19M42 | reverse complement strand
GGGCGGCGGGGAGCTGGGCGGGAGCGGCCGGCGCGGTGGGCCCGGTGGCCAGCCGCTCCGGCGCCCGGCCCGAGACCGCCTCGACCAGCGCTCCGAGGACCGCCACCAGTCCCCGCCCGCCAGCGTCCACGACCCCGGCCCGGCCGAGCACGGCGAGCTGTCCGGGGGTCGCCTCCAGGGCGGTGCACGCCCCCTCGTACGCCGCCCGCACCACCGCGCCCGCTCCGGCACCGGCCTCGGTGCGCCCCGCCGCTTCCGCGGCCGCGGCGGCCACCGTCAGGACCGTGCCCTCGACGGGGTGGGCGACGGCCTCGCGCGCGGAGACCGCGGCCCGGGTCAGGGCGAGACGCAGCCGCTCCGCCCCGTTCCGTTCACCGGGTTCCTCCGCCAGCACCCCGGCCACGCCGCGCAGCAACTGTGCCAGGATCGTGCCGGAGTTGCCCCGGGCGCCGATCAGCGCCCCGTGCGCCATGGCGCGTACCGCGTCGGCGGTGGAGGGTGCGGAGGCGCCGGTCTCATGGGCGGCGAACACCGCTTCGACGGCCGCCGCCGCGGATTCCGCGGTCAGGTAGAGGTTGGTGCCGGTGTCCCCGTCGGCGACGGGATACACGTTGATCGCGTCGATCGCCTCGCGTTCCCGGCCGAGTGCGTCCAGCGCCAGTGAGCACCAGGTACGCACCGCGACGGCGTCCAGGTCGTCGGCGGTCTGCGGCACCTGATGGTCCTCCTCGGAGCGGGGCCTGGGGCGGCGGGCTGCACCGCAGGGTAGCCCCGGCCGGTGCTCCCCGGCGGGGTCAGGGGCGGGGCGGGCAGCTGTGGATCCCATGGTAGTTTCGTATCTCCGACGCAGGCGTTGTATGCTGCTTCGGTTGCCCGACGAGAGTCGGGACATTCCCCCGGTACCGCCACTTCAGTCATTGAATCCGGCGTGCCGGAATTCACTGTAAGTGCACCTGAAGTTTTGGAGTGACCCGTGGCTGCCAACTGCGACGTTTGCGGCAAGGGGCCGAGCTTCGGCAACAGCATTTCGCACTCGCACCGCCGTACGTCCCGTCGCTGGAATCCCAACATCCAGCGCGTGCGTGCCGTGGTCGGGCGGACGCCGAAGCGGCTCAACGTCTGCACCTCGTGCATCAAGGCCGGCAAGGTCGCGCGCTGACGTTCCCGTCGTAGCGCAGCCTTACCGGTTGCCCAAAAAGCCGGTCCATCTCGGTGGACCGGCTTTTTGCTGTGCCCGTGCGGGCCGGGGCCGTCAGCCGGCGTTCCGCAGCTGCCAGCCGTGGTCGACCGGGCCGATCCCCGCGCCCAGGGCGAAGCCCGCCGCGATCGCTCCGGTCACGTAGGACTTGGCGGCCCGTACCGCCGTGGGCACGTCCTGGCCCCGGGCCAGTCCGCAGGCGATCGCGGAGGCGAGGGTGCAGCCCGTGCCGTGTGTGTGGCGGTTGTCGTGGCGGGGGGCGCGCAGCCAGTGCTCCTCCGTGCCGTCCGTCAGCAGGTCCACCGGATCGCCCGGCAGATGTCCGCCCTTGATCACCACCCAGCGGGGTCCGAGGCCGAGCAGCTCGGCCGCGGCCCGTCGCATCCCGGCCTCGTCCGTGACCCGCACGCCCGTGATCTGCGCCACCTCGTCGAGGTTCGGGGTCGCCACGGTCGCGACGGGCAGCAGCTTCGTGCGCACCGAGTCCAGCGCCTCTGCGGCGAGCAGCGGGTCGCCGTGCTTGGAGACGCCCACCGGGTCCACGACGGCCGGGGCGTCCGTCCCGGCGATCAGCGCGGCGACGGTCTCGACGAGGACGGCGGAGGACAGCATGCCGGTCTTGACGGCGCTGACCCCGATGTCGTCCACCACACTGCGGTACTGGGCGCGCACGGCTTCCGGGGGCAGCTCCCAGGCGCCCTGCACACCCAGCGAGTTCTGGGCCGTGACGGCGGTCAGCACGCTCATGCCGTGCGTGCCGAACGCCAGCATCGTCTTCAGGTCTGCCTGGATGCCGGCACCGCCGCCGGAGTCGGATCCGGCGACGGTGAGCACACGGGGAGGTACGGCGGAAGATATGGGCATGGCCCGCAATCTACTGGGCGTCCTCGATGTCCCCGAAGTGGTCCCAGCCGTGTCTGCTGGTCCAGGGCGCCCCGTCGACCGTCACCTGGGGCAGCGCCGAGGGGTTGAGGACCTCGCCGATCACCTTCCAGCGGGCCGGCAGCTTCACGTCGGGCGGGAACGTCGCGACGATCGCGTGGTCCTCGCCCCCGGTGAGCACCCACTGGAGCGGGTCCACGCCGACGGCCTGCCCGATGTCGGACATCTGGGACGGGATGTCGATCCGGCCGGAGCGCAGGTCGATGCGGACCTTGCTCGCCTCCGCGATGTGCCCCAGGTCGGCCACCAGTCCGTCGCTGACGTCGGTCATCGCGGTGGCGCCGAGTCCGGCGGCCGCGGGGCCCGCGTGGTACGGCGGTTCGGGCCGCCGGTGGGCCTCGACGAACGCGCGGGGCGAGCGGAAGCCGCGGGAGAGCACGGCGTACCCGGCGGCGGACCAGCCGAGCCAGCCGGTGACGGCGACGACGTCACCGGGCTGGGCGCCCGCCCTGGTGACGGGTTCGTGGTTGCGCAGATCACCGAGCGCGGTGATCGCGACGGTGATCGTGTCGCCGCGCACCACATCGCCGCCGACCACGGCCGCCCCGGCGACCTGGCACTCGTCGCGGATGCCGTCCATGAGCTCCCCGGCCCAGGTCACCGGGAGTTCGGCGGGGACGACGAGGCCGAGGAGCAGCGCGGTGGGCACGGCTCCCATGGCGGCGATGTCGGCCAGGTTCTGGGCGGCGGCCTTGCGGCCGACGTCGTACGCCGTCGACCAGTCGCGCCGGAAGTGCCGTCCCTCCAGCAGGATGTCGGTACTGGCCACGACCCTGCGGTCGGGAGCGGTCACGACCGCGGCGTCGTCGCCGGGGCCCAGCCGTACCGCCGGAGTGGTGGTGAGCCGGGACGTCAGCTCTCTGATGAGCCCGAACTCCCCCAACTCGCCCACGGTTCCCTTCACCGAGTCTCACCCCTCATCTGTCGCGCCGGACGGGCGTCCGGCCTGTTTCGGCGGCCTGCGGGCGCCCGGACCGCGGACCGGCCCCGGGGGCGGTCCGTCCTGGCCGTCACGGGCACGCGGGTCCCCCGTCCGCACCGCTGGAGTCGCGGTCGCGGGCCGTCACTGCTGTCGGTACTGTCAAGAGATACGTCAACTTGTGTGCTCTGTACGCCACGCTGTGGGCGTCATCCGGCCCGCAGGTCTCCCCGCGGCCCGCGGCGACGCGATACCGTGGCGTCCCTTTCCCCCACATGATCCTCGTGGCCGCCCTGGAGGTTCCGTGGTACAGGCGTACATCCTTATTCAGACCGAGGTGGGCAAGGCGTCGACAGTCGCCCAGACCATCGCCAGAATTCCGGGAGTGATCCAGGCAGAGGACGTCACCGGTCCCTACGATGTGATCGTGCGTGCCCAGGCCGACACGGTCGATGACCTCGGGCGCATGGTGGTCGCCAAGGTCCAGCAGGTGGACGGCATCACCAGAACCCTGACCTGCCCGGTCGTGCACCTGTAACCCCCGTCTAGGCTGGGCCGGTGACGTCTTCCCGCCGCCGGCTTTCCCGTCCTGTGATCCTCGGTCCGTCCGCTGCCCTGGTGCTCATGGCCGCGGCGGGCTGCTCCTCCGGAGATGCCTCGGCGTCGGTCACGGTTCCCACCCCGTCGCCGGAAGCCGCAGCCTACTGCCGTGCGTTGCACAAGGAGCTGCCGAGTGCCGTCGCCGGTCAGGAGCGCAGTGACCCGGGGTCCGGCTCGGACCTGACCGCCGGGTGGGGGGACGGGAAGATCGTACTGCGCTGCGGTGTCCCGCGCCCGGCGAAGATGGATGACGCCCAGTCGAAGGCGATCGACGCGAACGGCGTCAACTGGATGCTGGAGCAGCAGGATGACGGCCGGCCGCGGTTCACGACCACGCTCCGCAAGGCGTACGTCGAGGTGACGTTGTCGGCGGCGTACGCGCATGACGCGAGTCCGCTGGCGGCCTTCGCCCCGGCGGTCAGGAAGACCGTCCCCGGCAGCCTGTAGGGCGTGCGCTCCGGTGCGGAGCGCACGCCCTCAGGCGTGGTCGAGGTCTCAGCGCAGTCCGGTCGGCCGGTTCAGCGCCGCCTGGATGAGCCGGTCCACCAGCTGCGGGTAATCGACCCCGCTCTCCTGCCACATGCGCGGGTACATGGAGATCGGGGTGAAGCCCGGCAGGGTGTTGATCTCGTTGATGACGAAGCCGCCGTCCTCGGTGAGGAAGAAGTCGGCGCGCACCAGCCCCTCGCAGGACGTCGCCTCGAAGGCCTCGACGGCGAGCCGCTGGACCTCGGCGGTCTGGGCCTCGGTGAGCGGGGCCGGCACGATGCCGGGCGCCGCGTCGATGTACTTGGCCTCGAAGTCGTAGAAGTCGTGCGCGGTGACCGGCGGGATCTCGGCCGGTGCGCTGGCGCGCGGCCCGTCCTCGAACTCCAGCACCCCGCACTCGATCTCGCGGCCGCGCAGCAGCGACTCGACGAGGAACTTGGGGTCGTGGCGGCGGGCCTCCTCGATCGCCTCTTCGAGGCCGGAGGCGTCCTCGACCTTGGTGATGCCGATCGACGAGCCGGCCCTGGCCGGCTTCACGAAGAGCGGCCAGCCGTGGTCACCGGCGAACTCCACGATGCGCTTGCGGGCGGCCTGCGGGTCCTGGTCCCACTCACGGGGGCGCACGACGACGTAAGGGCCGACGGGCAGGCCGAAGGAGGTGAAGACGCGCTTCATGTACTCCTTGTCCTGGCCGACCGCGGAGGCGAGGACTCCGGCGCCGACGTACGGCACCCCGGAGAGCTCCAGGAGGCCCTGGAGCGTGCCGTCCTCACCGTAGGGACCGTGCAGGACGGGGAAGACGACGTCGACTTCGCCGAGTGCCTTGGGGACCGCGCCGGGCTCGCTGTAGACCACCTCGCGGCTGCCGGGATCGACGGAGAGCACCACGCCGCCCTCCTCGGACTCGGCGAGCTGGGCCACGTCCGGCATCTTGCGGTCCGTGATGGCCATGCGTTCGGGTTCGTCGGCGGTGAGCGCCCAGCGGCCGTCCGTCGTGATGCCGATCGGCAGGACGTCGTACTTCGTCCGGTCGATGGCGCTCAGGACGGCACCGGCCGTGACCACCGAAATGCCGTGTTCGGAGCTGCGGCCGCCGAACACGACGGCCACGCGCGGCTTGCGGAGCTGGTGCTCCGTGCTCTGGGGGAGGTTCTCGCTGCTCATATCGCGATGAGCGTACCTGCTGGTACGGGTCGCGTCAGCGCCGCCGGTGCCGCCCGGCGGGTGAACCCGGTCCCGGGGAGGAGTACCGGCCTCAGTGCCGCTCGGCCTTGGCACTGCGCGACATCAGCTCCTTGAGGGCGACCATCGGGGGCTTGCCCTCGTGGACGATACCGACGACCGTCTCGGTCAGCGGCATCTCCACACCGTGCCGACGGGCCAGATCGAGCACCGATTCGCAGGACTTGACGCCCTCCGCGGTCTGCTTGGTGACCGCGATGGTCTCCTGAAGGGTCATGCCTCGGCCGAGGTTGGTGCCGAAGGTGTGGTTGCGCGAGAGCGGCGACGAGCAGGTCGCCACCAGGTCCCCGAGGCCGGCCAGTCCGGAGAAGGTCAGCGGGTCGGCGCCCATCGCGTGGCCGAGCCGGGTGGTCTCGGCCAGGCCGCGGGTGATGAGCGAGCCCTTGGCGTTGTCCCCCAGCCCCATGCCGTCCGCGATGCCGACGGCCAGCCCGATGACGTTCTTGACGGCGCCGCCGAGCTCGCAGCCGACCACGTCGGTGTTGGTGTAGGGGCGGAAGTACGGGGTGTGACAGGCGGCCTGGAGGCGGCGGGCCACCGATTCGTCCTCGCAGGCGACGACGGCGGCGGCGGGCCGGCGTTCGGCGATCTCCTTGGCGAGGTTGGGCCCGGTGATGACGGCGACGCGGTCGGCACCGACCCCGGTGACGTCCTTGATGACCTCGCTCATCAGCTTCGCGGTGCCGAGTTCGACGCCCTTCATCATGGAGACCAGTACCGTCTTGGACTCCAGGTGCGGGGCCCAGGCCGCGAGGTTGGCGCGCAGCGTCTGGGAGGGCACGACGAGCACCGCGAAGTCGGCGCCGCGCAGTGCCTCTGCGGCGTCCGTGGTGGCCCGGACCGATGCGGGGAGTTCGATGCCCGGCAGGTAGTCGGGGTTGGTACGGGTCGTGTTGATGGTCTCGGCGACCTCGGCGCGGCGTCCCCAGAGGGTGACCTCGCAGCCCGCGTCGGCCAGGACCATACCGAAGGCCGTACCCCATGAGCCGGTTCCGAAGACGGCCGCTTTTACGGGGTGCGTCACTTGGGTCCCTCTCGTTCGATCTTGCGCCGCAGTTCCGCGCGGGCCTTTCGGTGGTCGTAGAGCACTGCGGGGGCCGGCAGCCCGCGTACGTCCGCCAGCTGCTCGGTGATCGCGAGCATGATGACCTCGGTCGCCTCGCGCAGGACGTCGGGCGTCGGCTCCCTGTCGTAGAAGCGGGAGAGGTCGACCGGCGGACCGGCCTGGACCTGGAGGGTCTTGCGGGGGAAGAGCTGCAGCCTCTTGTCCGTGGCGTAGGGCGGCATCGCGAGGTTGGCGCCCCACTGGGCGACGGGGATGACCGGGGCCCGGGTCATCAACGCGACGCGGGCGGCGCCGGTCTTGCCGCCCATCGGCCACATCTCGGGGTCGCGGGTGAGGGTGCCCTCCGGGTAGAAGGCGACGCATTCACCGCGCTCGATGGCGTCGACGGCGGCCCGGAAGGCGTCCAGCGCGTTGGTGGTCTCGCGGTACACGGGAATCTGGCCGGTGCCCCGCAGCATCATCCCGACGAAGGGGGTCCTGAAGAGCCCCGCCTTCGCGAGGAGCCTCGGCACCCGGCCGGTGTTGTACTGGAAGTGTCCGTACGAAAGCGGGTCCAGATACGAGTTGTGATTGACCGCAGTTATAAAGCCGCCATCGACCGGAATATGTTCCATCCCTCGCCAATCGCGCTTGAACAGAACCACCAGCGGCGGTTTCGCGATGGCCGCTGCCAAGCGGTACCAGAAGCCGATTCTGCGGCGGGACACCCGGACACCCTTCTCTAAGACCTGACTGTGGAGCTCTACTGACTGACTACCGACGGTCAAGTCTCGCCCCAGGCCCCTGCTCTGTCGAGAACACCGTACGCCTCGCCTTCGGGACCGACCCTCCAGGCTGTCGCACCGGCAGGCGAGAATAAGCGGTGATGAGCATCGAGGGGGAGACCGCCACGAACACCGACCCGACCGGCCACTGGTCCCTGGTCGTCCCGTTGAAACCGCTGGCGCGGGCCAAGAGCAGGCTGGTGCCCGCGTCCGGCGCCCTGTTGCGGCCCCGGCTCGCCCTGGCCTTCGCCCAGGACACCGTGTGCGCGGCGCTGGCCTGCCGGGCCGTCACGGATGTGGTGGTAGTCACGGACGACGCGACAGCGGGCGCCGCGCTGGCTGCCCTCGGCGCCCGCATCGTGGCCGACTCCCCCGCCGCCGGCCTCAACGCGGCCCTCGCGCACGGTGAGCGTGCGGTGCGCGCGGCTCGGCCCGGAGCGGCGGGCGCCGTGCTCAACGCGGATCTGCCCGCACTGCGCCACACGGAATTGGCCCGGGTACTCGATTCCTCGGCCGCTTTTCCGCGCGCATTTGTGACCGATACGGCGGGGATCGGAACAACATTTCTGTCCGCTGGGCCAGGAGTGGAATTGCGTCCCGATTTCGGTGGCCGGTCCCGGGATCGGCACCTCGCGTCGGGAGCCGCGGAAATCACGCTCTCCGGCATCGATTCGGTCCGCCAGGACGTGGACACCGGCGACGATCTGCGGGCGGCGCTCGCCCTGGGGGTGGGCCCCTACACGGCGGGGCGCTGGGCCGCCGGGGTCGCCGCGATGGACCGATAGGCTGCCGCTCATGCAGGCGACCTCGTACACGTACGACCCCGAGACCCGCACCGGCAGTGTGCTGCTCGACGACGGCACCCCGGTGGACTTCGACGCCCAGGCCTTCGACGCCGGCGGCCTGCGGCTGCTGCGGCCGGGCCAGCGGGTACGGATCGAGGGCCGGGGTGAGGGGGCCGGGCTGCGGATCACGCTGGTGACGCTGCAGACCTTCTGAGCCCGCCACCGCACCCTGAACAGCCCGCGGGCCGGGCTCCCCGAGGGGAGCCCGGCCCGGCGCGTGTGATGAGCCCTGTGCTGCTGGGTCTCACTTCTTCCGTGCGGTGGCCTTCTTGGCCGTGGTCTTGCGCGCGGTGGTCTTCTTCGCGGGCGCCTTCTTCGCCGTGGTCTTCTTGGCGGGCGCGGTCTTGCTGGCGACGGCCTTCTTGGTGGTCGTCGTCTTCTTCGCCGCCGCGGGGGTCGCCTTCTTCGTGGCCGCCGTGGTCTTCGCCGCCGCGGACGTCTTCTTCGCGGTCGCCTTCTTGGCGGTGGCGGTGGCCTTCTTCGCCGGAGCCGCGGTCTTCTTGGCGGTGGCCTTCTTCGCCACGGCCTTCTTCGCGGTGGCCTTCTTGGCGGCCGCCTTGGCCGTCGTACGGGTGGAAGAACCGCCCGAGAGGCTGCCCTTGGGTGCCTTCTTCACGGCCACATCGTTCTTGGGGAGCTTCTTCGAGCCGCTCACCAGGTCCTTGAAGCCCTGTCCCGCACGGAAACGGGGCACGGACGTCTTCTTGACCCGCACCCGCTCACCCGTCTGCGGGTTGCGGGCGTAGCGGGCCGGGCGGTCGACCTTCTCGAACGAGCCGAAGCCGGTGACCGAAACACGGTCACCTGCGACAACCGCACGAACGATCGCGTCGAGCACCGCGTCCACGGCGTCCGCGGCCTGCTGGCGGCCGCCGACCTTGTCGGCAATCGCTTCTACGAGCTGTGCCTTGTTCACGTCTTCCCCTTCGGAGACATAGCCAGAACGAAAGTGTTCAAGCCTTTTTCGCACGTTAGGCAGATATATACCGCAAATCAAACACGAAACGGGCTAATCACCCTAGTGCCGCAACGAAGTCGACCGCTGCGCAGTTCCGCAGAGTCAGTCACCTTCGGGGAATCGGCCCTCATCGAGGTCCTTCATCAACCGGTCCAGACGCCTTGCCGCATCCGGTAGATCGTGCTTCGCCGCGGCCGTGACGACCAGCAGCTTCCGGGACAGCGCCATCCGTACGCTCTCCGGGACTTGCAGTGCACGCACCCGTGAGTGCGCTTCCTTCAATTGGTCGGCGACTTGGCCGTAAAGCTTGAGTTGGCTGTCGCGTTCCATGCACCGATTGTGCCATCTGGGGCGAGTTGTCGCCCGACGGGGTCTCAACAAGCGACTGCGCCCCCTACCAGAAGGCAGGGGGCGCAGTACTGGAAAAGCGTTGCTCAGGCTTGAACTGTACGTGGCTTGTGGGCGGGCCTGGTCGCCTCGTAGGCCGCGATGTCCGGTTCGTTCTGCAGGGTGAGGCTGATGTCGTCCAGCCCGTTCAGCAGCCGCCAGCGGGCGTTCTCGTCGAGCTCGAAGTCGGCGGTGACGCCCTCGGCGAGCACCTGGCGCTTCTCCAGGTCGACCGTGACCTCGGCGGTCGGGTCGGCCTCGGTCAGCTCCCACAGGGCGTCGATGACCTGCTGGTCCAGGACCACGGTCAACAGACCGTTCTTCAGCGAGTTGCCACGGAAGATGTCGGCGAAGCGGGAGGAGATGACGGTCTTGAAGCCGAAGTTCTGCAGGGCCCAGACGGCGTGCTCGCGGGAGGAGCCGGTGCCGAAGTCGGGGCCGGCCACCAGCACCGAGGCACCCTTGCGCTCCGGGCGGTTGAGGACGAAGTTCTCGTCCTTGCGCCAGGCCTCGAAGAGCCCGTCCTCGAAGCCGTCCCGGGTGACCTTTTTCAGCCAGTGGGCGGGGATGATCTGGTCGGTGTCGACGTTGCTGCGGCGCAGCGGGACGGCCCGGCCGGTGTGTGCGGTGAAAGCTTCCATGATTCTCAGACTCCGGCGGGCGTACGGGCGTCGGACAGGTCGGCCGGCGAGGCCAGATGGCCCAGCACGGCGGTGGCGGCGGCGACCTGCGGGGAGACCAGGTGGGTGCGGCCGCCCTTGCCCTGCCGGCCCTCGAAGTTGCGGTTCGAGGTGGAGGCGGAGCGCTCGCCGGGGGCCAGCTGGTCGGGGTTCATACCGAGGCACATCGAGCAACCGGCGTGCCGCCATTCGGCGCCGGCGGCCTTGAAGACCTTGTCCAGGCCCTCCTCGACCGCCTGCAGGGCGACCCGCACGGAGCCCGGGACGACCAGCATCCGTACCCCGTCGGCGACCTGGCGGCCGTCCATGATCGCGGCCGCGTTGCGCAGGTCCTCGATCCGGCCGTTGGTGCAGGAGCCTACGAAGACGGTGTCCACGTTGATCTCGCGCAGCGGCTGCCCGGCGGTCAACCCCATGTACTCCAGGGCCTTTTCCGCCGCGTTGCGCTCCGAGGCGTCTTCGTACGAAGCGGGGTCGGGGACGCTGGCCGACAGCGGTGCGCCCTGGCCGGGGTTGGTGCCCCAGGTGACGAACGGTGCCAGTCCGGCGGCCTCGATGACGACCTCGGCGTCGAAGACCGCGTCGTCGTCGGTGCGCAGCGTCTCCCAGTACGCCACCGCGGCGTCCCAGTCCTCGCCCTCCGGGGCGTGGTCGCGGCCCCGCAGGTAGTCGAAGGTGGTCCGGTCCGGGGCGATCATGCCCGCCCGCGCTCCGGCCTCGATCGACATGTTGCAGATGGTCATCCGGGCTTCCATCGAGAGCTTCTCAATGGCGGAGCCGCGGTATTCGAGGATGTAGCCCTGGCCGCCGCCGGTGCCGATCCGGGCGATGATCGCGAGGATCAGGTCCTTGGCGGTGACACTGTCGGGCAGTTCACCCTCGACGGTGATGGCCATCGTCTTCGGGCGGGCCAGCGGCAGCGTCTGGGTGGCCAGCACGTGCTCGACCTGGCTGGTGCCGATACCGAACGCCAGCGCGCCGAACGCGCCGTGCGTGGAGGTGTGGGAGTCCCCGCAGACGACCGTCGTGCCGGGCTGGGTCAGTCCCAGCTGCGGGCCGACCACGTGCACGACGCCCTGCTCGACGTCGCCCAGCGGGTGCAGCCGGACGCCGAAGTCCGCGCAGTTCTTGCGCAGGGTCTCCAGCTGAGCGCGGGAGACGGGGTCCGCGATCGGCTTGTCGATGTCGAGGGTCGGGGTGTTGTGGTCCTCGGTGGCGATGGTGAGGTCGAGGCGCCGCACCGGGCGTCCGGCCTGCCGCAGACCGTCGAAGGCCTGCGGGCTGGTCACCTCGTGCAGCAGGTGCAGATCGATGAAGAGGAGGTCGGGCTCGCCTTCGGCGCGCCGGACGACATGGTCGTCCCAAACCTTCTCCGCGAGTGTCCTACCCATCGCTTTCCCTCCGGCCGGCGTCATCGCCGGCCCAACTAGAGATTCGGTGCGCCCCCGTCCGGACCCCCGTGCGGGGCGGTGGCTACGGGCCGTTGTGGGGCCGCCCGTACAGGTTCGCAACTTCCCCGGAAAATTGAACTTGCGTTTCACAGAGTGAGACGCGAGTATCGTCGTATGGACAACTCTAGCGGCGTCGGCGTTCTCGACAAGGCAGCTCTGGTATTGAGCGCCCTGGAGTCCGGTCCGGCCACCCTCGCCGGGCTGGTCGCGGCGACCGGGCTCGCACGACCCACGGCCCACCGGCTGGCCGTGGCACTGGAACACCACCGCATGGTGGCGAGGGACATGCAGGGCCGATTCATCCTCGGCCCCCGACTGTCGGAGCTCGCGGCGGCGGCGGGCGAGGACCGGCTGCTCGCCACGGCGGGACCGGTGCTCACCCACCTCCGCGACATCACCGGGGAGAGCGCCCAGCTCTACCGTCGGCAGGGCGACATGCGGATCTGCGTGGCGGCGGCGGAGCGGCTGTCCGGTCTGCGGGACACCGTGCCGGTCGGCTCCACGCTCACCATGAAGGCGGGCTCCTCCGCCCAGATCCTGATGGCCTGGGAGGAACCGGAGCGCCTGCACCGGGGGCTCCAAGGCGCCCGTTTCACCGCGACGGCGCTCTCCGGCGTACGGCGCCGGGGCTGGGCCCAGTCGATCGGCGAGCGGGAACCGGGCGTCGCCTCGGTCTCGGCGCCGGTGCGCGGCCCCTCCAACCGGGTGGTCGCGGCGGTCTCGGTCTCCGGGCCGATCGAGCGGCTGACCCGTCACCCGGGCCGGATGCACGCCCAGGCCATCATCGACTCGGCCGCCCGGCTGAGCGAAGCGCTGCGCCGCACCGGCTGACCCTGCGCGCCCTGCTCTCCGGCACCGGCCGCCCCAGCGTCGTGGCGGCCCCCTTCAGAACCTACGTCAGCTCTCGCCCCACCTCACCCCACCTCTCCTCACCCCGCTTCACCTGACTTCGCCGGTGAACGGTGCGCGAAGCGGTCCGCCGCCCGGCGCCCCCGGTTCTCGACCGGCAGCACCCCGGTCGCCGCGGCCAGTCCGTACGCCGGCATATCCGCGTAGATGGACTCGTATCCCCCCTCGGGCACCACGTAGGCCTCGTGCCACAGCCCCACGTGCTGCCGGGACTTCTTCTCCTTGCGGTTGATCATCGCCCACGCCTTGCGGTGGAACATGTCGGGCGCCGCCGCGTACGCGTACAGCTTCTCCTTCGACTCCCAGTACTGGACGACGTAGTACGTCCTGGGCGAGCCGATCAGGAGAGTGTGCCCGAGCAGGCCCCTGCTCCCGTCCCCGCCCAATTCCCGCAGCATGCGCGGCATCGCGAGGAGCACCGGGAGCCAGTGATGGACTCCCCTGAAGTGGTTGATCCGCATCCCGATCAGCAGGACCACCACCTCGCCCTCGGCTGCGGCGGTTATCCGTCCCGGAATCGGTTTCGTGAACATGCGGGCCCCCTGGCTTCATTTCGGTCACGTTGATCGCGTTGATCGCCTTGTTCGCGTTGATCACCTTGGAGAGTGCCACTATCCAATGATTGGATAGTGGCACTGCCCAAGGATGGGCGCAAGGGAAGGCACGGCATGCGGCTCTCGGAACTGAGCGAGCGGAGCGGCGTCAAGACCGCGACGATCAAGTACTACCTGCGCGAGGGGCTGTTGCCCCCGGGCCGACGGGTGAGCGCCACGCAGGCCGAGTACGACGAGAGCCATCTGCGCCGGCTGCGGCTGGTCCGGGCGCTGCTCCAGGTCGGCCGGCTTCCGGTCGCCACGGCCCGTGAGGTGCTGGAGCACGCCGACGACGAGTCGCCGGGCCGGACGATGCGCCTGGGCGCCGCACTCTGGGCGCTCCCGCACGGCCCGGAACCGGACGAGGCGGCGCCGGAGACGGTGCTCGCACGGGCCGAAGTCGACCGGCTCCTGGACCGGTTGGAGTGGACGACCGCCCAGGAGATCGGTTCGCTCTCCCCCGTCCACCGGTCCGTGGTGGCTTCGCTGGCCACGCTCATCCGCCTCGGGTATCCCTGCGAGGGCGACTACTTGGCGGAGCACGCGCGGCTGATGCATCAAGTGGCGGTCCGGGACCTGGACATGATGGAGACGTATCCCACGGAGGCGGAGCAGGTGGAGCAGGCGATCGCTTCCGCGGTCCTGTACGAGCCACTGCTGGCCGCCCTGCGCCGACTGGCCCAGGAGGAGGAATCCGCCCGGCGGTTCGGGCTCTGATCCCGTACGCGCGCAGGGACGCAGGGACGCAGGGACGCACAGGCAGAAGGCCCCACACCGGAGTGTGGGGCCTTCTGTCTGTTGCTCTGTTGTACCCCCGACCGGATTCGAACCGGCGCTACTGCCGTGAGAGGGCAGCGTGCTAGGCCGCTACACAACGGGGGCCTGTGTCCTGCGACTTGCTTGGTTACGCTGGGCTACCAGGACTCGAACCTAGAATGACGGTACCAGAAACCGTAGTGTTGCCAATTACACCATAGCCCATGGTGTTACAAGTACCCCCGACCGGATTCGAACCGGCGCTACTGCCGTGAGAGGGCAGCGTGCTAGGCCGCTACACAACGGGGGCCCTAGCGATCCTGCATCGAGAGCGCGGGTGCGACCCAGATGTTCTCGCGGGAAGGATCTGTACCCCCGACCGGATTCGAACCGGCGCTACTGCCGTGAGAGGGCAGCGTGCTAGGCCGCTACACAACGGGGGCGTGTTTACAGATGAAGCTCTGCGCTGGGCTACCAGGACTCGAACCTAGAATGACGGTACCAGAAACCGTAGTGTTGCCAATTACACCATAGCCCACTGAAATGCAACCCTTGACGGGTTTTATTTCCGTGTGCGCTTCCCGACCGGATCCTTCGGCCCGCTCGGGCGGCGCAGGAAGAACATTACCCGAAGGTGTCCGGCGCTCCAAAACGGGTATTGCGCGCCAACAGCCCGGCGAGCTGATCGAGACCGGTGATCCGGGCCAGTTCGGGCCGCCCACCACGCCCGTTGCGGTCCAGCCAGATGCCGCTCAGCCCCGCCGCCACCGCACCGGCCGCGTCGATGTCGGGGTGGTCGCCCACGTACACGACCTCCTGCGGCTCCAGCCCGAGGGCCTCGACGGCGGCGTGGAACGCCCCGGCCTCGGGCTTGGAGATGCCCAGTTCGACGGCGCACACCAGGGCCTCGAAGCGGTCGCGCACACCGAGTACGCGCAGCTTGCGGTCCTGGTTGATGATGCTGGAGTTCGACAGCACGGCATGGCGGTAGCCATCGGCGAGCCGGTCAAGGGCCGGTACGGCGTCGGGGAAGAGCGACCAGGCGGCCTCGTAGTGGCCCGCGTGCCGGGCGAACCAGTGATCGGCCTCCGCGTCCGTGAGCGGACGCCCCAGGAACGTACGCACCCGATCGCGCCGCTGCCCCTGGAAGTCAGTCTCCCCCGCGGCGAAACGCTCCCATTGCACATCGGTGATCGCCCGCCACGCGTCGAGGGCCCGGTCGGCGGACTCGTATCCGTCGGGCAGGCCCTCGTTCTCCAGATGCCTGCGCATGCCGACGCGGTCGGCGCCCGTGTAGTCGAAGATCGTGTCGTCGATGTCCCAGAGCACTGCTCGGATAGGCATACGACCACGCTAGTACGGAACGCGGAACCTGCCGCGCCGATGTCATCGATCGCCGTACGCAAAGGACCCCGCACATATGAGGAGCGGGTCGGATGCCAACGTCTGAGCGACCGAAACCGTACCGCTCCGGGCGTACGGCCGGCACTCACGCGGCCCGCTCAGGTGGTGAGCAGCACACCGCCGTAGCTCGCCGCCGCGATGACCGCCCAGGAGGCGAGGCCGAGAACGGCCGTCCTGGCTCCGGAGCGGGCGAGCGTCGGCAGATGGACGGCGGTGCCGAGGCCGAAGAGGGCGGCGGCCAGCAGCAGTTCCTGCGCGACGGCCGCCGCGTCGAGCGCCTCGGCGGGCAGCAGACCCGTGCTGCGCAGGGCCGTCATCGCCAGGAAGCCGATCAGGAACAGCGGCACCACGGCCGGGCGGCGCCCACCCGCCGCCCGCTGCCCGCCCGACGCCTGCCCGCTGCCCGCCGCCTCGCGCACCCGTCGGCGGTAGGTCACGGCGACCCCGGCGACCAGCGGTGCGAGCATCGCCACCCTGATCAGCTTGACCAGCACGGCCTCACCGAGGGCGGCCGGCCCGGCCGTCTGAGCGGTGGCCACGACCTGGCCGACGTCGTGCACGCCGGCGCCCACCCAGCGGCCGAACTGAACGGTGTCCAGGCCCAGCGGATCGTGCAACAGCGGCAGTACGGCGATGGCGAGGGTCCCGCACAGGGTGACCAGGGCGACCGAGGTCGCCACGTCGGCCGCGAGCCGCTCGTCGCCGTCCTCCTTGCCGAGCGCGCCGCTGACCGCGCTGATCGCCGAGGCGCCGCAGATCGAGTAGCCGGTGGCGATCAGCAGCGGCTGGTCGCCGGGCAGTCCGAGCCTCCGGCCGAGCCACCAGATCCCGAAGAAGGCGACCAGGACGACGCCGAACACCATGGCCACGGTCGCCCAGCCGAGCCCGAGGACGTCTCCGATGCTGAGCTTCAGCCCGAGCAGCACGATGCCGGCGCGCATCAGGCGCTTCCCGGCCGTCGAGAGCCCCGCCCGGCCCCGGACGCGCACGAAGGGCCGCACCCCGGGAAGGTGCGCCGCCACGACTCCGAGCACCACCGCCGCCGTCAGTATCGGCACGGCGGGCAGCAGCACGTGCACCCCCTCGGCCAGCCCGAGCCCGATGCCGGCCAGCGCGAGGCCGGGAGCGTTGCGGCGCACCGGACCCGGCGCGGACCCGCCGCCCCCGGATGACGGCTTCGCCGGCTGTCGCACGGGCGGCGACCAGGAGTGCTCGGTGTCCAGAGTCATGATCACCAGCCTCGGTGGGATCCATGCCGCCCGGTAGACGCGAACCGGAGCCCAGGTCATAGGGTTGCCCTATGAAGGTTTTCCTGTGAGTGGGCGCGACGGGAACCGGGACCTCGGGCAGCTCCCGCTGCCCGATCTGCAGTCGCTGCAGCTGCTCGTCAGCGTGGCGGAGACCGGCAGCCTGGGCCGGGCGGCGACGCGGCTGCTCATCAGCCAGCCGTCGGCCAGTGCCCGGATGCGAACACTGGAGCGCCGTCTCGGGCTCCAGCTCCTGGACCGCTCCACCGCCGGGTCCCGGCTGACCCCGGCCGGAGCGGTGGTCACCGACTGGGCGCGGACGGTGCTCGAAGGGGCCACCGCACTGGTCGAAGGGGCCGCCGCGCTGCGCTCCCGGCAGGACAGCCGGCTGCGGGTCGCCGCCAGTCTGACCATCGCGGAGGAGCTGATGCCCGGCTGGCTCGTCACCCTGCGGGAGAGCGCCCCGGACGCCCACGTCGGGCTGACGGTGACCAACAGCTGGGGTGTGGTCGAGGCCTTGCGGCGCGGGGGCTGCGATCTGGGATTCATCGAGGGGCCCCGGGTCCCCGACGATCTGCACCGCTCAGCGGTGGGGCGTGACCGGCTCGCGGTCGTGGTGGCCCCCGGTCACCCCTGGACCCGCCGCCGCAGCGCCCTGACCGGACGTGAGTTGGCCGACACCCCGCTGCTGCTGCGCGAGGCGGGCTCCGGCACCAGGGAGACGCTGGAGCGGGCGCTGCGCGCGTACGACGGCGTCTCCGTCCCGGTCCTTGAGCTCGGCTCCACCGCCCCGCTGCGCAGCGCCGCGGCCCGGGGTCTGGCGCCCGCCGTCCTCTCCGCGCTCGCGGTGCGCGAGGACGTGGCATCGGGCCGCCTGGTCGAGGTCGAGGTCAGCCCGGCCGTCCGGCTGCAACGCGTCCTGCACGCGGTCTGGCCCAAGGGCCACGAACTGCCGGAGCCGGCCCTTCACCTGCTGCGGGTGGCCAAGCACCAGTAGCGGGCGAAGAGCCGGCTCGTGTGATCCGCGACCGCTCAGGCGGTCAGCTTCGCCAGCGCGGCGTCCACCCGGGCCAGGGTCTTCTCGCGGCCCAGGATCTCCAGGGACTCGAAGAGCGGCAGGCCGACCGTGCGGCCGGTGACGGCGACGCGGACCGGGGCCTGGGCCTTGCCGAGCTTCAGGCCGTGCTCCTCACCGGCGGCGAGGACCGCGCTCTTCAGGGCGTCCGTGTTCCACTCCGCCTCGGTGAGCTTGGCGCGTGCCGTCACGAGCAGGGCGTAGGAGCCCTCCTTCATCGCCTTGGCCCAGGACGCCTCGTCGGTCACCGGCTCGTCGAGGAAGAGGAAGTCGACGTTGGCCGTGATCTCGGAGAGGACCGTGACGCGGGTCTGGGCGTGCGGGGCGATCGCCGCGAACAGCTCCGCGTCGAAGGCCTCTGGGGCCCAGGGGGCGAACGGCGCCTTCAGCCAGGGGCCGCACGCCTCTGTGAAGGTCTTCACGTCGAGCCGGCGGATGTGCTCGGCGTTGACGTGCTCGCACTTCTTGAGGTCGAAGCGGGCCGGATTGGCGTTGACGTCCTCGATGTCGAACGCGGCGACCATCTCGTCGATGTCGAAGATGTCGCGGTCCTCTGCGATCGACCAGCCGAGCAGCGAGAGGTAGTTGAGCAGTCCCTCGGGCAGGAAGCCGCGCTCGCGGTAGAGGTTGAGCGAGGCCTGCGGGTCGCGCTTGGAGAGCTTCTTGTTGCCCTCGCCCATGACGTACGGCAGGTGCCCGAACGCGGGGGTCTGCTTGGCGACGCCCAGCTCGATGAGCGCCCGGTACAGGGCGATCTGGCGCGGGGTGGAGGAGAGCAGGTCCTCGCCGCGCAGGACGTGGGTGATCTCCATCAGCGCGTCGTCGACCGGGTTGACCAGCGTGTAGAGCGGGGCGCCGTTGGCGCGGACGATGCCGTAGTCCGGCACGTTCTCCGGCTGGACGGTGATGTCGCCGCGGACCAGGTCGGTGAAGGTGATCGCCTCGTCGGGCATCCGGAAGCGGACGATCGAGGTGCGGCCCTCGGCCTCGTACGCGGCCTTCCGCTCGTCGCTCAGGTCGCGGCAGTGCCCGTCGTAGCCCGACGGCTTGCCCGCGGCGCGGGCTGCGTCGCGGCGGGTGTCGAGCTCCTCGGTCGTGCAGTAGCAGTGGTACGCGTGGCCGGCCGCGAGGAGCTTCCCGGCGACGTCCTGGTAGATGTCCATGCGCTGCGACTGGCGGTACGGAGCGTGCGGGCCGCCGATCCCGGGGCCCTCGTCCCAGTCGAGACCGAGCCAGCGCATCGAGTCGAGGAGCTGCTCGTACGACTCCTCGGAGTCGCGCGCCGCGTCGGTGTCCTCGATGCGGAAGACCAGGGTGCCCTGGTGGTGCCGGGCGAAGGCCCAGTTGAAGAGAGCCGTCCGGACCAGGCCCACGTGGGGGTTGCCGGTCGGGGAGGGACAGAAACGTACACGGACCGGTCCGTTAACCACGCTTGATCACCTTGTTGGTGAGAGTGCCGATGCCTTCGATGGTGACGGCGACCTCGTCGCCGACGTGCAGGGGGCCGACCCCTGCTGGGGTGCCGGTGAGGATCACGTCGCCCGGGAGCAGTGTCATGGCTTCCGTGATGTGGACGACCAGGTCCTCGATGGAGCGGATCATCTCGCTCGTCCGGCCCAGCTGGCGTTGTTCGCCGTTGACCGTGGCCTGGATGGTGAGGTCGCCGGGGTCCAGGTCGGTCTCCACCCAGGGGCCGAGCGGGCAGGAGGTGTCGAAGCCCTTGGCCCTGGCCCACTGCTTCTCGCGCTTCTGGGCGTCACGCGCGGTGACGTCGTTGGCGCAGGTGTAGCCGAAGATGACGTCCTTGACCCGCTCGCGCGGCACTTCGCGGCACATCCGGCCGATGACCACGGCCAGTTCGGCCTCGTGGTGCAGATCGTCGGAGAACGAGGGGTACTCGATGGCGTCGCCGGAACCGATCACCGAGGTGGTGGGCTTGAAAAAGGCGATGGGGACGTCGGGGACCTCGTTGCCGAGCTCCGCGGCGTGCTCCGCGTAGTTGCGGCCGATGGCCACGACCTTGTTGGGGAGCACGGGCGGCAGCAGCCGGACCTTGTTCAACGGGACCTTGGTCCCGGAGAGCTCGAACTCGGCGTACGGGATGCCCTTGATGATGTCGAGGACGAGACCATCGGGCCCGTCGCCCTCGACGGCGCCGAAGGCGACATTGCCGTCGATGGAGAACCTGGCGATGCGCACGGGAAGCTGTGGCCCCTCACTTGCTGGCTGACTGAAGACTGACGCTCCAGGCTAACTCGGGTGAGGGGGGAGGCCGCGCGTATTACTCCGCGGCGGCTGTGGCGGAGTCGGGGGCGACCATGAGGATCGTGCGGCGGGGGTTGGCCGTCTGCGTCGGCAGGTCGAGCGCGTGCTCCGGCCGCTCCGGCGTCTGCAGCGCTTCGGCGTCCTTGAGGTGCGCCAGTGTCGTGCGGCGGGGGTTGGCAATGTTGCGGAACATCATCGTCGTCTTCATCTGCCGTTCGGACCCTGTCGGTAGGGGCGCCGCCCGGAGGGGCGCCAGTTGTCGGTTTTGCCATCCCTGTAAAGCGTCAGGCTAAACATCCAATTCCCTCCCGGAGCCCGGAAGAGACGACGATCATCATGTGAGTTTGCTCACCAGCGACCCGACAAATACCTCAATCCGGGCAACCGGCTCGACCGGTCAAACCAGACATTACATCACCGAATGAACCATTCCGCTCCTGATCATGTCGTCTGGGACACCCGCCACCCTCACCTGATTCACCCTCAATAGTCCGTTTTGACGACGAACCGGCTCCACGGCATGTTACGCAGTCATCACAACGTGTCACCCAGGTCACAGCCCGGTACCTGGCCCTTGTTGGAGATCCTGCACTGTGCTGGAATTCCACGCACCGCCGCAGGTTTCAGGCCGGCGCGCAGGGGGCGCAACGCAGCGCCGATCCGAGTGGCGGCGGGAAGGGGAAGGACGCCGGTCACTCACGACCACCATGGGGCGGTACAACGCCCCACGACGCCGACACCGTTCCATCCGTCCATGACGGGGGGAACGCCTGGTCCAGAGGTTGCGACGCTAGTGCAGGGACGTTTCAAGAGGGATGGCAGCGCAGCGGCTGAACAGGAGCCGCGCGGCGGGACCGACCGCGGCTCCTCGCCCCAGCACGCCCAGAACCCCGGACCGGCCGCGGCCGGCGACAGCACAGACCGCGCCAAGCGCTCCGGCACACCGGCGGGCGACAAGGCCGATCCGGTCGCGTCACCGAAGTCCCAGGGCCCGGTCAACACCGGATCGCGGGTAGCTCTGCGCAACTGGCGCATCAGCACGCGTCTGGTCTCCCTGCTCGCCCTCCCCGTGGTCGCGGCGACCTCCCTGGGTGGTCTCCGTATCAACGACTCCATGAACGACATCCAGCAGCTGGAGCACATGCAGCTGCTCACCAGGATGACGAAGCAGGCGACCTCGCTGGCCCAGGCGCTCCAGGAGGAGCGCGACCGGTCGGCCGGCCCGCTGTCCAACGGAGTGCCGGCCGACGACTTCAAGGTCACCGAACCGCGGAAGAAGACCGACCGGGCCAAGAAGGCCTTCTTCGACGCGACGAACGACATCGGCGACACCGAGGGCGACGAGGCGCTGGAGAGCATCCACTCCAGCGTCCAGCAGATCGCCGCGCAGCTGGGCGGTATCCGCGACATCCGCAAGCAGGCGTTCGCCGACGGCACCCCGAGCCTGCAGACCGTCGACGCGTACAGCCAGCTGATCACGTCGCTGCTGAGCCTCTCGCAGGACATGGCGCAGGCCACCAGCAGCCCCGAGATGATCAAGCGCACCCGCGCCCTGGCGGCCTTCTCCT
This sequence comes from Streptomyces sp. AW19M42, assembly GCA_000470535.1. Lineage (GTDB taxonomy): Bacteria > Actinomycetota > Actinomycetes > Streptomycetales > Streptomycetaceae > Streptomyces. The sequence continues at coordinate 1,487 of CBRG010000125.1, read as the reverse complement.
CCGCCAAGGAGTACGCCTCGGTCCAGCGCGCGATCATCGCCGCGGCGCTGCCGGGCGGCAACGACAAGCAGCCGAAGCTCGATTCGAACGACCGGCAGTTCGGCCTGGCGGCGCTGCGCAAGGAAGAACTGGCGCGCCGCTCCTTCGAGTTGATCTACACGACCACCGGGAACAGCGCGGCCGAGCTCACCGCCACGCTCGACGAGGGCAACCCGGAGATCAAGGCCGCCGACACCTACGCCAAGAAGGTGCTCGACAGCCCGACCAGCATGACCGGGACGGCCCGGCGTTCGTATCTCGACTGGTACGACCAGGACTCCACCAAGATCCAGGCCATGAAGCAGATCGAGGAGACGCTCCTCAGCGACATGGAGGGCAAGGCGCGCGAACTGCGCGACGAGTCCCAGCGCGAGGCGATCATCTCCGGTGCGCTCATCCTGCTCGTCCTCGGTGTCTCGCTGGTCGGTGCCTTCGTCGTCGCCCGGTCGATGATCCGCTCGCTGCGCCGGCTCCAGGACACGGCCACCCGCGTCGCCCAGGACCGGCTGCCGGAGCTCGTCAAGCAGCTCTCCGAGGCCGACCCGCAGGACGTCGACACCTCGGTCGAGTCCGTCGGTGTGCACTCCCGTGACGAGATCGGCAAGGTCGCCGCGGCCTTCGACGACGTGCACCGCGAGGCCGTCCGCCTCGCCGCCGAGCAGGCCCTCCTCCGGGGCAACGTCAACGCGATGTTCACCAACCTCTCGCGTCGTTCGCAGGGCCTCATCCAGCGTCAGCTCTCGCTCATCTCCGAGCTGGAGTCGCGCGAGGCCGACCCGGACCAGCTGTCCTCGCTCTTCAAGCTCGACCACCTCGCGACCCGTATGCGCCGTAACGGCGAGAACCTCCTCGTCCTCGCGGGCGAGGAGCCGGGCCGCCGGTGGACCCGCCCCGTGCCGCTGGTCGACGTGCTCCGTGCCGCCGCCTCCGAGGTGGAGCAGTACGAGCGCATCGAGCTGGCCGCGGTGCCCGCCACCGAGGTCGCCGGCCGGGTCGTCAACGACCTCGTGCACCTCCTCGCCGAGCTGCTGGAGAACGCCACGTCGTTCTCCTCGCCGCAGACCAAGGTCCGGGTCACCGGTCACGCGCTGCCCGACGGCCGGGTGCTGGTCGAGATCCACGACACGGGTATCGGCCTCTCCCCCGAGGACCTCGCGGCGATCAACGAGCGGCTCGCCTCGCCGCCCACCGTGGACGTCTCGGTCTCCCGCCGCATGGGTCTGTTCGTGGTCGGCCGGCTGTCCCTGCGTCACGGCATCCGCATTCAGCTGCGGCCCTCCGACTCCGGAGGCACGACCGCGCTGGTCATGCTCCCCGTCGACGTCGCGCACGGCGGCAAGATGCCGGTGCCGAAGCAGGCACAGGGCCAGCAGCCCGCGCCCGGCGGCCTGCTCGCCGGCGGCGGCGCCGCTCCGCGCCCCGGTCTCGACAGCGCTCCGTCGGCGCCC
>CBRG010000124.1 GCA_000470535.1 Streptomyces sp. AW19M42 | reverse complement strand
CCGGCCCGGCGAGACCCGCACGGCCAGCACACCGGCCCCGCGCCGGGCGAGCCGGGCGCCCGCGTACAGCGCGTCGCCGCCGTTGTCGCCGCTGCCGACCAGGAGGACGACCCGGGACCCGTAGACCCGGCCGCCGCGCCGCAGCAGGTCCGTGCAGGCGGCGGCGAGCCCCGCGGCGGCGCGCTGCATCAGCGTGCCCTCCGGGAGCCTTGCCATGAGGGCCTGTTCGGCGGCCCGTACGGTCTCGACGCTGTACGCAGTACGCATGGCTCCAACGTACGCAGAAAACGCCCGCCACGCCGTCACGCCCCGGCTCAGCCGTCCGCGCCCCGGCTCGGCACGCCCCGGCTCAGTCCGCCACGATCACCTCAGCCCTCAGCGATCACCACGGCGGACGCCACCCCCGCGTCATGGCTGAGCGACACGTGCCACTGCCGTACGCCCAGTTCGGCGGCGCGCGCGGCTACCGTGCCGCTCACCCGTAGCCGGGGTTGCCCGCTCTCCTCGACGTACACCTCCGCGTCCGTCCAGAGCAGCCCGGCGGGAGCGCCGAGCGCCTTGGCGAGCGCCTCCTTGGCGGCGAACCGCGCGGCCAGCGAGGCGATCCCGCGCCGCTCGCCGTCCGGCAGCAGCAACTCGCTGTCCAGGAAGAGGCGTTGAGCCATCTTCGGGGTGCGCTCCAGCGCTTCGTCGAACCGCTCGATCTCCGCCACGTCGATACCGACCCCGATGATCACGTGCGCACCCTCATGTCACTCCACTCACTCACTCACTCACTCCACGGTGACGGACTTCGCCAGATTGCGCGGCTGGTCCACTTCGTTGCCCCGGGCCGTCGCCAGCTCGCAGGCGAAGACCTGGAGCGGAACGGTGGCGACCAGCGGCTGAAGCAGCGTAGGCGTTGCGGGAATCCGGATGAGGTGGTCGGCGTACGGGACGACCGCCTCGTCGCCCTCCTCCGCGATGACCACGGTGAGCGCGCCGCGGGCCCGGATCTCCTGGATGTTCGACACGATCTTGCCATGCAGCACCGAGCGCCCGCGCGGCGACGGCACCACCACGACGACCGGGAGGCCGTCCTCGATCAGCGCGATCGGCCCGTGCTTCAGCTCACCTGCGGCGAACCCCTCCGCGTGCATGTACGCGAGCTCCTTAAGCTTCAACGCGCCTTCCAGGGCGACCGGGTAGCCGACGTGCCGGCCGACGAAGAGCACCGTGTCATGGCCCGCCAGCGAACGCGCCAGCGCGCGCACCGGCTCCATGGTCCCCAGGACCCGCTGCACCTCGCCGGAGATCTCGGAGAGCTGACGGATGACGGTGCGGATCTCGTCGCCCCACTTGGTCCCGCGGACCTGGCCGAGGTACAGCGCGACGAGGTAGCAGGCGACGAGCTGGGTGAGGAACGCCTTGGTCGAGGCGACGGCGACCTCGGGCCCGGCGTGCGTGTACAGGACGGCGTCCGACTCGCGCGGGATCGTGGACCCGTTGGTGTTGCAGATGGCGAGGACCTTCGCGCCCTGCTCACGGGCGTGCCGCAGCGCCATCAGGGTGTCCATCGTCTCGCCGGACTGCGAGATCGCGATGACGAGCGTGCGCTGGTCCAGGATCGGGTCCCGGTAGCGGAACTCGCTGGCCAGCTCGGTCTCGCAGGGGATCCGGGTCCAGTGCTCGATGGCGTACTTGGCGATCATCCCGGCGTGGAACGCGGTCCCGCAGGCGACGATCACCACCTTGTCGACCTCGCGCAGCTCCGCCCGGGTGATCCGCACCTCGTCGAGGTGCAGGGTCCCCTCCGGGTCGATGCGGCCGAGGAGGGTGTCCGTGACGGCCTTCGGCTGCTCGGCGATCTCCTTGAGCATGAAGGAGGGGTAGCCGCCCTTCTCCGCGGCGGACGCGTCCCAGTCCACGTGGTACGGAAGCACCTCGGCGGGCCGCCCGTCGAACCCGGTGACGACGACCCCCTCCCGGCGCAGCTCCACCACCTGGTCCTGGCCCAGCTCGATCGCGGACCGGGTGTGCGCGATGAACGCGGCGACGTCGGAGGCGAGGAACGTCTCGCCCTCCCCCACCCCCACCACGAGCGGCGAGTTCCGCCGGGCCCCGACCACCACGTCGGGCGCGTCCGCGAACACGGCGACGAGCGTGAACGCCCCTTCGAGCCTCCGGCAGACCTGCCGCATCGCCTCCGCCGGGTCCTCACTGCCCGCGTACTCCTCCGCGAGGAGGTGGGCGACGACCTCGGTGTCGGTCTCGGAGACCAGCTCGTGGCCGCGCCCGGTCAGTTCGGACCGCAGGGCGGCGAAGTTCTCGATGATCCCGTTGTGCACGACGGCGACGCTTCCCGCGTTGTCCAGGTGCGGGTGGGCGTTGACGTCGGTGGGACCGCCGTGCGTGGCCCAGCGGGTGTGGCCGATCCCGGCGCTTCCGGACGGCAGCGGCCGCTCGACCAGCAGCTTCTCCAGATTGACGAGCTTCCCGGCCCGCTTCGCGGCAGCCAGCCCGCCATCAGCGAGGACGGCGATCCCGGCGGAGTCGTATCCCCGGTACTCCAGACGCTTGAGGCCCGCGACGACGACGTCCTGCGCCGACTGCCCACCGACGTATCCGATGATCCCGCACATATCAGCCCTTTCCTGGCCATCTGCCCATGCTCTTCGCATAGTCGCAGAAGGTGCGGGGGGTGGCAGGGAGGACGGCGTCGGCCAGGGGATGCGGCGCCACGGCTCGGCGCCGGAGCACGCAGCCGCCCCGGAGGCCTGCGCGGACCCGCCCCTCGCCCGACGACCTGATCACGGGCCCATCCGTGCGGGCTTCTCATATCAATTACGGTGTCCTCCGGCGGACACCGACGCCCGCCAGGTCGTGCCCGCCGCGCAGCAGCGACACAACACGACGACGGCCACCACGTGGCGTTGACGTTGGCGTCGAGCATCAAGGAGAGGAACGTTCATGCGTGCCCGAAATGTCGTTGCCGCCACCGCGACAGCATTGGCGCTGGTGGGCGCCCGCGACCTCGTCCAGAAGAAGCACGCACTGCTCCGGAACTTCCCGGTGGTCGGGCACGCCCGGTACCTGCTGGAGACGATCGGGCCGGAGCTGCGGCAGTACATCGTGACCTCCAACGACGAGGAGCGCCCGTTCAGTCGTGACCAGCGCACCTGGATCTACGCGTCGGCGAAGGGCGAGAACAACTACTTCGGGTTCGGAACCGACAACGACATCGAGCACGTGCAGGGGCACGCGTACGTGAAGCAGCGCACGTTCGCCGGAGAACTGCCCCCCGACGTGCACGACCCGCAGGCCCTGCTGCCGTCGGCCAAGGTGCTGGGCGGTCCGCGCGGACGCGCCAAGGCGTTCCGGCCGGCGAGCGTGGTGAACATCTCGGCGATGAGCTTCGGGTCGCTCTCCGGTGCGGCGATCACGGCCCTCAACAAGGGGGCGGCGCTGGCGGGCACGATGCACAACACGGGCGAGGGCGGCCTCTCGCCGTACCACCGCAATGGCGGGGACCTCGTTCTCCAGATCGGTACGAGCTACTTCGGCTGCCGCAACGAGGACGGCAGCTTCAGCCTCGACAAGCTCATGGATGTGGTCGCCGGCGCCCCGGTCAAGGCGATAGAGATCAAGCTCTCCCAGGGCGCCAAACCGGGGCTGGGCGGGTTGCTTCCGGGCGCGAAGGTGACCCCGGAGATCGCCGAGATCCGGGGCATCCCGCTCGGCGAGGACTGTGCCTCCCCGTCACGGCACACCGCGTTCAGCGATGTCGACTCGATGCTCGACTTCGTCGAACTGCTCGCCACCGAGACCGGTCTGCCGGTCGGGATCAAGAGCGCGGTCGGAGAGATGGAGTTCTGGCGGGAGCTGGCCACGCTGATGGCGCGTGGCGACCGCGGCGTCGACTTCGTGACCGTCGACGGCGGCGAGGGCGGCACCGGGGCGGCACCGCTGATCTTCGCCGACTCGGTGTCGCTGCCGTTCCGGATGGGCTTCTCCCGGGTCTACGGCACCTTCGCCGAGCTGGGGCTGACCGACGACCTGACGTTCATCGCCTCCGGCAAGCTCGGCCTGCCCGAGAACGCCGTGGTCGCCTTCGCCCTGGGCGCCGACATGATCAACGTGGCGCGTGAGGCGATGCTGTCGATCGGCTGCATCCAGTCGCAGAAGTGCCACACCGACAAGTGCCCCACCGGCGTCGCCACCCAGAACCCTCGGCTGGCCCGCGGCCTCGACCCGACCTCGAAGGCCGCCCGCGTCGCCGCCTACCTGCGCACCCTGCGGACAGAGCTGATGAAGGTCTCGGCGGCCGTCGGAGTCGCCCACCCGGGCTTCATCACGGCCAACGACATCGAGATCCTGAACGGCGACTACGACGCCCGCACCCTGTCCGGTGTCTACGGATACAAGGACGGCTGGGGCGAGCTGGGCCCGCACGTGGCCGATGAGATCACCGAGTTGCTCGCCACCCGATCGAAGTCGGCCTTCGAGCAGGGACCGGCCGCCTGAGACACCGGCAGCGGGCCCGAACGGGCCCTGAAGGCTCGATGCCGTCCCGGACGTGATCGCCGCCTGGCGGTGACGCCGGGCGGCGCTCCCGGGTGGCCGCGCAGGCCTAGCCCTGGGCGGTGGGGCGAACCACGATGTCACCCACATCGACACCGTCCGGCTGTTCGATGGCGAAGGCGATGGCGCGGGCCACCGCGTCCGGCGAAAGAGCGGCCTCCATCATCTTGTCGATCTGGCCCTTCACAGCCGGATCCATACGCTCCGCGAAGTCCGTGCGGACGGCGCCGGGCGAGACGACGGTCACGCGCAGGCTGTCGCCGGCCTCCTGGCGCAGGCCCTCGGAGATGGTGCGCACGGCGTTCTTCGTACCGGCGTACACCGACTGCAGCGGCACGATGCGCAGTCCGGCGGTGGACACGGTGTTCACGAAGTGCCCGAAGCCCTGGTCCCGGAAGACGGGAAGGGCCGCGGCGATCCCGTACAGCACCCCTTTGAGGTTGACGTCGATCATCTCCTCCCAGTCCTCGACGCGCAGGTCGTCCAGGCGGGAGATCAGACCGACCCCGGCATTGCTGACGAGGACGTCGAGCTTGCCGTACCGATCGCGTGCCAGCTCGACAAGACCGGAAAGGTCCTCGCGTCGCGTCACGTCCGTGCGGGCCCAGGCGGCTTCCCCGCCGGCCTCTTCGATGCGGGCGGCCAGAGCCTCAAGACGCTCCGGACGGCGTGCCCCGAGGACGATCTTCGCGCCGCGCTCGGCGAGCAGGAGCGCGGTCGCCTCACCGATACCGCTACTGGCGCCCGTGATCGCTACGACTTTTCCTTCGATTCCCGACATGATGGACGGTCCTTCCGGTGGAGGAGTGGGGGCGGCCGCCATGCCCTAAAGTGAAAGTGGAGGCCCCGCCACTTCATCCACACTAAGTGGCGGCTCCTCCACTTAGCAAATGGAGACAGGGGAGAGTCATCGATGACCCGGGATGCAGGACGCCCGCTGAGGGCTGACGCACAGCGGAACCGGGACAAGATCCTGGCCGCCGCGGTGCGCGTGTTCACCGAGGAGGGACTGGATGCGCACTTCGAGCGCATCGCCAGAGAAGCGGGCGTGGGAACCGGCACCCTTTACCGCAACTTCCCGACCAGGGAAGCCCTGATCGAGGCGGCGTACCGCAACGAAGTGGCCCGGCTGTGCGACGCCGTCCCCGGCCTCCTTACGGCGATGTCGCCGCCCGAGGCCCTGCGAGCCTGGACTCGCCGCTTCATCGACTACGCCACCGCCAAACTCGGCATGGCCGAAGCGCTGCGAGCCGTCGTCAGCGCCGGAACCAATCCCTACGCCGACAGTCACAAGATGATTCAGGCCGCCCTCTCCTCCCTCATGGACGCCAATACCGCCGCCGGAACGATCAGGTCCGACATCAGCCCGACCGACATGTTCGCCGCCCTCGCCGGCATCGCCCTCACCTCGGCCGAGCCCGAGCAGCGAGAGCAGGCCGAACGTCTCCTCGACCTCACCCTGGACGGACTGAGGGCCGCACCGTCGCAACTCCCCGAAAACTGACGGCGGGAGCCTGGACACGGAACTGCCGGATCCAGGCAGTGTCGGAGGATTGCCGCCAATGCATGCTGACGCCCGTCGAGTCGACAAAGACGGGGGCTTCTGTGGCGGCGAAGACGATGCGCGGTGTGGCGCGTGCGCGCAGGGCAACGGCTCCGGCGACCGCGGCGGCCGTGTTCGGCCCGGAGGCGAACCCCGCGCCCTCAGGCGCACAGGACTCCACCGATCTCGACGCCGCGGCCACGCTCGACACCTTCCTCGTCGCCGATCCGTCCATGCCGAGCTGTCATTTGGTCATCCACTGACAGACGGACGACGCCGCCTCGTGCCAACGCCTTCGCGAAGGTGGTCTTGCCCGAGCCGGGCATGCCCGTAAGCAGCCATACGACAGCCTGAAGATCACTCATCCCGCTGCCCCTAACGGGCCCGGTGCGCTGCAACGAACTGGATTCCGACCACCCGAGCACACCGTCGAGCAAGGCTTGCGGAGCACGATGAGCCGCACGCCCGACACCACCCAATCAAGCTCATTTCGCCGGTCAGGCGCTCGGCCGGTTCTGGCCGGAGGCACGGCCCCGCCCCCCTCACGCACCGAAGGCCTGCCACGCACGAGCGTGCGCGGGCAGGCCCTCGGGGGGACGGCAGTGGCGGTGTGCCGATGCTCAGTCGGTCGACGCGTACGAGACGAACTCGGCCCAGGCGCCCGGGGCGAAGCCGAGTTCGGGGCCGGGGATGTTCTTGGAGTCGCGCACGTGGACGGCGGTGGGGGCAGCGGCGACCTCGACGCACTGCGGGCCATCATTCGTGCTGTAGCTGCTCTTGACCCAGGTCAAGCCGGAAGTACTTCTGGCCGAGGGCTTCGCACTCATGTCTCTCCCAGCAGTTTTTCGATGAACATTCGCGAGAGCCGAGGCGTGAGCGCCTGGGCCCGGATCAGGCCGTACCGCATCTCAAGGATCTGGACTTCCTTGGGATCGCTGATCAGCCGACTGGTGAGCTGGACCTCGTTGTGCCCCACAGCCGTGCCGTCACTCAACTTAACCACTTCATGTGAACCGCCCAAGCCCGCATGTTCCTCGGTCTCGGTCGGCATCACCTGGATCTCGACATGCCTCAACATGCTCAGTTCTAGCAGGTGTTCGAGCTGTCGACGCAACACCATTCTGCCGCCCGTGGGGCGCCTGAGCGTGGCCTCTTCCTGCACGAAGGTCAGCAGCGGGGCGGGCCGACGCTCGAAGATCGCCTGCCGGGCCATCCGCGCGGCCACAAATCCGTCGACCTGTTCCTCCGTGAACGCCGGGCGCCGCTCCCTGTACAGGGCGCGGGCATACGCCTCCGTCTGAAGCAGCCCGTCGATCACATCGGCCGCATACGAGCCCAACTCCACCGCATCGGCCTCCAACTTCGCCAGATCGCGGACCTTCTTCGGATACCGCGCCTCCGCGACATCCCGCTTCATCGCGGCGATCTTGCCCTTCGCCCCCAGAGCATCGTCCGCTCGGTCCAGGAACTCCGGTTTGGCGATCCGGGTACCGGCCTCCACCTTGTAGACCAGGTTCTCGCCGTACCCGATCGCCTCGCCCAGTTCGGCAGCGCGTAAGCCCGCCGCCTCGCGCCAGAGCCGGATCTGCCGTCCGACCACGGCCATCACGGCACCCGACTCGTCCTCGGGATCGACCACCCAATCCGGTCCGTCGACCATGTCGTTGGCACCCATGCGCCATCCGCCTCCACCCGTTCGCGGCGCTCCGGCGCTGTACGGCGTGGACAGGCCCGTACGACCGCTGGACAGTCACCGTCCGTATACGTGTCACTGCTTTTCAGAGTAGCCACGGACGGCCACGCTGAGTGACGTGAACCGAGAAATCACCCAACCGCGTGCACGCAGCGGACAGTTCGCCGTGCAGCTCTCCGCGACCCGTCGAGGCGCCCGGCTCGCCCGGCTGCTGGCGACCGAACAGCTCCGTTCCTGGGGGCTGCCGCTGGACGACGCCAGACAGGTCATCGCTGAGCTGGCGTCGAACGCGGTGATGCACGGTTACGTACCGGGGCGGGACTTCCGCATCCTGCTGACGGTCACCGGGGACACGCTGCGCATCGAGGTGGCGGACGCACGCGGGGAGCGGCTGCCCCGGGTGCTGGATCAGTCCGAGGTGTACGAGTCCGGGCGGGGGCTCCTTCTCGTCCAGGCGCTGGCCATGCGCTGGGGCGTCCGGCACGGTCCGTTCCCGCGCAAGACGGTCTGGGCGGAGCTCTCCCTCACCGGATCGTGACCACCGCGACCCGGTCGGCCGCGACCCGGCCGACCACGACCCGGCTGCCCACGACGTAAAAGGCTTTTAAGTCCTTTAGGAAGAAGAAACTCTCAAACCCAATCCCACCCAACCCATCCCGGTGAACCTCAGCAGGCCCCCGCGCGCCCGCGTGGGAGCCCGTCACTCGGATGGGTGAGGTTGGCCAACTGAGCTGGATTTCGCCCGGGTTGCCTGGCATATGCTCACGAAACCAACTTCAGACATGAGACGGCCCCCGCCGGGACTGTAATCCCGAGCGAGGGCCTGACCAACGAGGAAGAGACACCTTCCCGATGGATAACCAGCAGAATATCGCGCCCTCGCGCGCCTCTTCAGTCGCCCGGTCCAGCACCCGGTCCGGCGGTGTCCTCCACGTCAACGTGCGCCACACCAGCCACTTCACGGTCGTGGGCAACCATCTCGCTCAGCACCAGCAGCTCTCGCTCGTCGCGATCGGGCTCGCCGTACACATCCAGTCGCTGCCCGACGGGGCGAAGATCGGCATCAAGTTCCTGGTCGAGCGCTTCCCGGAGAGCGAGTACCGCATCGCCGAGGCCCTGCGCGAACTCGAAACCAAGGGCTACCTGAAGCGCACCCGCGAGCGCCTGGCCAGCGGCCGCGTGATCACGCGCTCGACGTCGTACAACCAGCCGTGCGATGTCGCGGCCAGCCCGCCGCCCGCTCCTGTTCCTGCCCGCCTTCCTGTTCCGGCTGCGGTTGCGGCTCCGGCTCCGGCTCCCGCCCTGGTTGCCCCACCAGCCCCCGCGCCCACTCCCGTACCAGTGCCCGTCCCGGTCCACCGGCCGCAGGAGCTCACCCCGGACCTGCACCGACGCGCGTCGGCGGTCCTGCTCGGGCTGCGGCGCGAAGCTCCCGTACTCGTCCTCTCCGAGAACGACATCCGTAACCTCACGCCCGCCGTAGCGGCCTGGCTGGAACGCGACGCCACCCCCGCCTCGATCACCCGGGCCCTGACGACGGACCTGCCCGTGCCCCTGAAGTACCCGGCCAAGCTGCTGGCGCACCGGCTGAGCGCACTGCTCCCCGCCCCGGTCCCGGCCGCTCATGTACCCCCGCCCCCGGTACCGCTCCAGAACTGCGACGACTGCGACCGCGCGTTCAGGGCGCCCGAGCCCGGCCGGTGCGGCGAATGCCTCGCGGAGTTGTCCGTCACCGCGTAGCCAGCCCCTCAGCTGCTCTCGTCCCCGTACAGGAGAGCAAGGAACTCCCGGAAGTTCGCGGCCACTTGTACCCACACGGTGTCGTTCATGTACAGCACACGCGGAGTGGTGAGCGACTCGCGGTAGTCGAGCATGACCGGCATGTCCGGGCCAAGGTCCGCGATCGAGAGCGACCGTTCCGGGACGATCCCCTCGTTCCTTCCGTCAGCCGGGTCCCCCAGCCAGACGGGGTCCGTCTCGGTGTGCCAGGCGTGGTTCTCCCGTACGAGCACGTTCTCGCCGTAGAAGCACGGCTGCACGGGCTCGTCCCCGAAGACCCGTCGCAGGACCTCCACAGCGGGTGGCACCCACTTTCCCGCCCTGATGAGTCCGGCCAGCTCGGGCGGGACGGGGAGCCCGCCGACGACGAACGCCTCACCATCGGCCCGTACACCGTCGCCACTGCCGTTCGCGCTCACTTCTTCTCTTCCACCTTCAGTCCGGTGATGTCCGCCAGCTCCTCGATGATTTCCTTCTTGTACTCCTCCGGCACAGTGGTGCGGCCCCCGAAGTGCGCCAGGTTGAGGCCGGAGATGAAGGTCACCTCCAGGTTGCCGTCCGGCTTCTTGATGGCCGCGAAGCCCACGGTGTCGTCGGCGTTGCCGAAGTCCTCCCGGTTGATCTTGGCGTGTCCGCCGCGACGGTTGACCAGGGCCCCCTCGGCGTCACCGCTCAGCCTTCCCCTCATCTTGCCGCCCGGCTGCCAGACGCCGGTGAACCCTTCGCCCGGATTCAGATCCTCGATCGAGGCACGGTTCTGCTCCTCGCTCTGGTCGTCGCCGAACTTCTTGTTGGGCGGAGGAGTGTCGTCGCAGTCGTCGGCCGCGTTCCGGATACCACCGCTGGCCACGGCGGACACGCGCAGGACGCCACCCCGCTCGGCCTCGCGGCTGGGAGCCGCGACCACCGGGCACTTGTCGTCGTCCGAGTCGTCCGAGTCATCCGAGGAGCAGTCGTCCGAGGGCTCGGGCTCCGGATCCGGGTCGTCCTTGATCGGCGGAGGCGGCGGGTCCGTGAGGCCGATCGCGTTGGTGAGCCTGTCCTCCACGTCCTGGAACGTGTCGACACCCGCGAGGGAGAACCCGGATACCGCCGCCATCATGTCCAGCGGAGAAGGACTCCCCGAGCCGGCCGCGAGCCTGCCGCTGATGAGGACCCGGTGCGGAGCACGGGCCGAGGCGAGCGTGTAACGCCCGTTGCCTGGTGCGTCGGTGGTCAGGCCGCTGCGGTAGGCGGCTTTGTCGTCCCGACAGCCGTCCTCGTCCTCGTCATCGTCGTCGTCATCGCCGTCGTCGCAGAGCGAGATGAGACGGGGTCCGGCCCCACCGATGCTCCTTCCGCCACCGATGCTCGCTGCGCCACCGGTGGCATTCGAACCACCGGACGACGATCCGCTGTCGTCGCAGTCGTCTTCATCACCACCACCGGAGTCACCGCCAGTGGAGTTGGTTCCGCCGGACTTCCCGCCGCTGTCGCTGCCACCGGACGAGCCACCGCTGCTGCTGCCGCCGGACGAGCCACCGCCGACCATTCCGCCACTGATCAGACCGCCAGTGATGAGACCACCGCTGATCATGCCGCCACTGATCAGACCGCCGCTGGAGTTCCCACCGGAGTCGCCACCGCCGCTGTCTCCACCGCTGCTGGAGTCACTACCGCCGGAGTCGCTCCCGCCGCTGGAGTCACCACCACTGCCGGAGTCGCTACCGCCGGAGTCGCTACCGCCGGAGTCGCTCCCGCCGCTGGAGTCTCCACCACCGCCGGAGTCACCACCACCGCCGGAGTCGCTCCCGCCACTGGAGTCACCACCACCGGAGTCACTACCGCTGGAGTCGCTCCCGCCGCTGGAGTCTCCACCACTGCCGGAGTCACCACCACCGCTGTCGTCACTGCCGGAGTCACTCCCCCCAGAGTTGTTGCCACCGGACTTCCCACCGCTGCTGCCGGAGACACCACCGCTGCTATCCCCACCACCGGAGTCACCGCCACCGTCGCTTCCTCCGCCACTGTCACCGTTGTCACCGCTGTCACCGCTGTCACCGCTGTCACCACCGGAGCTGCTCCCGCCGGAGTGGCCTCCGTTGTCCCCGCCGCCGGAGTGACCGCCACTGGCACCACCGCTGGAGCTGGAGTCGTCTCCCCCAGAGCTGTCCCCACCGGAGTTGTTGCCGCTACCGCCGCCGGAGTTGTCGCCACCGGACTTCCCGCCGCCGCTACCCCCGGAGACACCACCGCTGACTGCGCCACCGGAGTCGTCTCCACCGTCACTGCCACCGTCACTGCCACCGTCACTGCCGCTGCCACTACCGCTACCGCTACCGCCACCCGAGGCAGCAGCGCCGTCGTCACCACCGTCGTCGCCCGAGCTCCCGCCCGAGCCACCACTACTGCCACCAGCGCTGCCACCACTACTGCTACCGCTGGCACCACCGCTACCACCACCGGAGGCAACACCGCCCTGCCCGCCGTCGTCTCCGGCGACCGTGTCGCCGGAGCAGTCGTCTTCCCCTACGAGGCTGCAGACCGCGTCCTGGATGCGGCCGGTGATCTGGGCCCCCGTGCCGCTGAGCAGGAGTACGCCGATGACGACGGCGACCAGGGTGATCAGACCGAGGTATTCGACCGACGTCTGGCCACGGTTCCGGCGCCACGTGATCAGGTGCGGGATGGACGGGAACGCCTCCCGGCGGAACCGTTCGCGCGTCCATCGCGGTCGCACCGCCCGCTGCTGCGGTGGCAGCTCGAACCAGGACCGGCTGGCGCCCACACTGGCCAGGGCCAGCAGCACACCCGGCAGCAGCAGCTGGCTGAGCCCGCGCGTCGATCCCTCGTACAGATTGACGATGCCACCGGCCAGCAGCCAGACCTGGAGCGCGATCAGCCCGACCCAGACCGCTTTGCCACCGGTCCACACGAGCCGCGCCAGGATCACGGCGGCGATACCGGGCACGACCGCGTACAGCGCCATGAGAGAGAGAAGCGGCGTGATGCGACTGCCCAACTCAAGCAGCGAGTTCAGCACATCGACGCCGCCCAGCAGCGTGAGGGCGAACATCAGATACAGGAGCACCCGCATCACGGCGAGCGACCGGGGAAGCTCCCCGCGAAGCACCAGGCCTTGTGAGTCCGACAACGGGCAACCCTTCACCGACTGCTGAAGACGCCCGGCCTCCCCGATCCAGCCGTGACGCGTATGCGTCACGTTATGTACGCGGGAGGCCCAACCCGAAGGGCCCACGGGCCCACGGTCAGGCCCAAAGGCCGCCGAAATGAACAGGTCAGCGACTTGCTGGGGTCACTGCGGCTCCCGGCAGCCGGGCCCATGCAGAATCTGCCGGGTGGGCGTCGCGGACCCAGGATCCCGGGAACCCGTGGTGCGGGAAGGCCGGGCGGTCAGCGTGACCTGCCCGCGACGGCCGCCGTCAGGCAGGCGTCAGGTGGTCTTCAGCTGGGTGAAGCGGAGGCGGTTACCGAAGGGGTCGCGCAGGCCGCAGTCGATTCCGTAGTCACGGTCGGTGGGCTCCTCGGTGAACTCGACGCCCTTGGCCAGCAGCGTCTCGTACGTCTTGCGGCAGTCGTCCGTGGTGAGGATGAGCCAGCCGCCCATCGCGCCCTTGGTCACCAGCTCGCGTACCTGCTCCGCGGTCTCCTCGGACATCGCGGGGGCGCCCGGCCGCTCCAGCAGGATCTGGCGTTCGGGGTGGCCGGGGACGCTGACGGCGAGCCAGCGCATGAAGCCCATGTCGACATCGGCGGCGACCTCCAGGCCGAGCTTGCCGACGTAGAAGTCGAGGGCCTGGTCCTGGTCGAGGACGTAGATCTGTGAGTGCGTGATTGCGTTGAACATGTGCCCAACGCTACGGGGGCCGGGTCCGGAAAACTTATCCGCAACTGCTCAACCGTACCGTCGCACCGCCCCTCAACTGCTCAGTCGCTGGGCCTCGTCCACGCCATCGTGAAGCACGTGGGCACGCTCGTCGGCACGGATTCCCTGCGGTACGCCCTCGGTGAGCGGCCGACGATCTCGCTGAAGGTACGGCTGAAGGTGCCGGCGCTGCCGAAGCCGACCTCGAAGCAGATGTCCGTCACGCTGCGGCCGGTCTCCCGCAGCAGGAACATCGCGCGCTCCACCCGGCGGCGCTGCAGGTAACGGTGCGGCGTCTCACCGAACGTGGCCCGGAAGGTGCGCGAGAAGTGCGCCGGGGAGACGTGCGCGATGCGGGCCAGGGCGGGAACGTCCAGCGGCTGCGCGTAGGACCGGTCCATCGTGTCCCGGGCCCGGAGCATCCGACGGTTCGACTCTTCTGCGGCGCGGCTCACCCCGCCATCACACCACGGGGGCGGGGTGCGGATCCTGGTACAGGAACTCGGCCGCCGTGGCGGCGATGACTCCCGTCACGACGGCCAGCGCGGGCACGTCCAGCTTCCAGTGCTGCCAGTACAGGGGCACATCCAGCCGCCGTCCCGGCGCCAGCTCCACGAGAGCGCCCGATCGCAGCAGCGGGTCCGCCTGCGTCTCCGGGACCAGGCCCCAGCCGAGACCGGCGGCCACCGCGTCGCAGAACCCCTCCGACGTGGGCACGTGGTGACGCATCCGCCCGGCGCCCGGGGCACTGGGCGAGAGGGACCGGACGAAGCGGTCCTGCAGTTCGTCCCGGCGGTCGAAGACGATCACCGGCGCATCGGACAGCGAGCGCTCAAGAGGCACCGTTCCCAGGTGGCGTTCCGTGAACCGGGGACTCGCCACCGGCAGATACCGGGCCAGGCCCAGCGGGCGCACGACACAGCCGGCGACCGGCTCCGCCGAGGACGTCACCGCCGCCATCACCTGACCCTCGCGCAACAGCATCGCGGTGTGCGCCTCGTCCTCACGGTGCAGCTCGAAGCAGACCGGCACGTCCTGCGGCACCCGCGTCAGCGCGGTGAGGAACCAGGTGGCCAGCGAGTCCGCGTTCACCGCTATGGGCAGCCGCGCCGGGCCAGAGGCGTCCGCGATGCCCAGCTCCAGGTGCGCTTCGCGCTCCAGCGCGGCCAGTTGGCGCGCGTACCGCACCACCACCCGGCCGGACTCCGTCAGCCTGACCGGCTTCGTGCGCATCAGCAGCACGCGCCCCGTGCGCTGTTCCAACGCCTTGACCCGCTGGCTGACCGCGGACGGCGTCACGTGCAGAACCGCGGCGGCGGCGTCGAAGGTGCCCTCGGCCACGACGGCGAGGAGCGTGCGCATGTGGTCGGACGGCAGCTCGATCATCACAATCGCTAATCTTACCTAAGAAACTTTAGCTGTACTGATGATCCCGCGCTCCCTAGCGTCGATGGTGTGAACAGCGACATCCTCCCGGTGGCCATCGCCGGATTCAGCACGGGCCTCTCCCTCATCGTCGCCATCGGCGCACAGAACGCCTTCGTCCTGCGCCAGGGCGTGCGCAGGCAGGCCGTTCTCGCGGTGGTGGGCATCTGCGCCGCGTCCGATGCCGCCCTCATCGCCCTGGGAGTGGCCGGGCTGGGATCCGTGGTGGCCACGTGGCCCGCCGTCCTGACCGCGGTCGGGCTGGCCGGTGGCGGCTACCTGCTCTGTTACGGCGCTCTGGCCGCCCGCCGCGCGCTGCGACCCGCCTCCGGGCAGGCGCTGACGACGGAGGGCGCCTCGACGGGCTCCATCCGTACAGCGGTGCTCACCTGCCTGGCCTTGACCTGGCTCAACCCGCACGTGTACCTGGACACCGTGCTGCTGCTCGGCTCGGTCGCCGCCGAACGCGGCTCGCTGCGCTGGGTCTTCGGCTTCGGAGCGATCCTGGCCAGCCTGGTCTGGTTCGCCGGCCTCGCCTACGGAGCCCGACTGCTCAGCGGAATCCTGAACCGACCCGCCGCCTGGCGGATACTGGACGCGCTCGTCGCGGTCACCATGCTCACGATGGGCGCCATGCTGCTGGCCCGCTCCGTCTGACGCACGCGGCGCACGGATTGGCTTTCCGCTCCGGCTCGCGGCCACGTCGGGCCCGCCCCCTCCCCCCACGTGACCGACCCCACCCCCCGCTCCGTTCGAATTCCCGCGACAATGAACCTGTGATCACTTCGCCGACACGGAGCACGAACCGACGCGCCGAGCACGCCGCGACGCCGTACGTCGACCTCTCCCGAGCGGAGTGGAGCGCACTGCGCGACAAGACGCCGCTGCCGCTGACCGCCGAGGAGGTGGAGCGGCTGCGCGGGCTCGGGGACGTCATCGACCTGGACGAGGTGCGGGACGTCTATCTGCCGCTCTCCCGGCTCCTGAACCTGTACGTGCAGGCCACGTCCGGGCTGCGCGGCGCGCTGAACACCTTCCTCGGGGACGCGGGCAACGGGCAGGGGGCTCAGCGCGGCACCCCGTTCGTCATAGGGGTCGCGGGCAGTGTCGCCGTCGGCAAGTCCACCAGCGCCCGTCTCCTCCAGGCGCTGCTGGCCCGCTGGCCGGAGCACCCCCGGGTGGAGCGGGTGACCACGGACGGGTTCCTGCTGCCGATGAAGGAACTCCAGGCACGCGGGCTGATGTCGCGCAAGGGGTTCCCGGAGTCCTACGACCGGCGCGCCCTGACCCGCTTCGTCGCGGACATCAAGGCGGGCAAGGACGAGGTGACCGCTCCCGTCTACTCGCACCTGATCTACGACATCGTGCCCGGTGAGCGGCTCACCGTCCGGCGCCCCGACATCCTCATCGTCGAGGGGCTGAACGTGCTCCAGCCCGCGCTCCCCGGCAAGGACGGCCGCACCAGGGTCGGGCTGGCGGACTACTTCGACTTCAGCGTGTACGTGGACGCCCGGCTGGAGGACGTCGAGACCTGGTACCTCAACCGCTTCCGCAAGCTGCGCGCGACGGCGTTCCAGGACCCGTCCTCGTACTTCCGCAAGTACACACAGGTCTCCGAGGCGGAGGCGCTGGAGTACGCGGCGACGATGTGGCGGACCATCAACAAGCCGAATCTGGTGGAGAACGTCGCGCCGACCCGGGGCCGTGCCACCCTGGTGCTCCGCAAGGGCCCCGACCACAAGGTCCAGCGGCTGTCCCTGCGCAAGCTCTGAGCCGCAGGGCCTACCCGAGGAGCACCGTGCTGCATCTGCGCCTGATCGTCCCCGTCGGCCGTACGGACGAGGTGACGGATCTGCTGGAGCGGACCGTCGGCACCGCCCACCTCGTGGTGCTGGCGGGCGTGGCCCGCGACCCGGTGGGCGACGTGGTGCTGTGCGACGTGGCGCGGGAGGCGGGCGACGAGCTGATCGGCGCCCTGCGGGCGCTCGGCGTGGACGAGTACGGCTCGATCACCGTCGAGGACATGGACCTGACGCTCTCCGCCCGCGCCGACCGGGCCGAGGCGGACGCGCCGGGTGAGGGCGCGGACGCGGTGCTGTGGGAGGAGCTGACGGAGGCGACCCACGAGGAGTCGACGTTCAGCGTCACCTACGTGGCGTTCCTCGCGGTCGCGACGATGCTCGCCGCCTGCGGTGTGATGCTCGACAACGCGATCCTGATCGTGGGCGCGATGGCGGTGGGACCGGAGTTCGGTCCGCTGGCCGGGATCTCCACCGCACTGGTGCAGCGGGCTCCGCGGCTGGTCTGGCGTTCGCTGCTGGCGCTGGTCGGCGGCTTCGCCGTGGCGATGGTGCTGACGGCCGGTTTCGCCTGGCTGATGGACGCCTTCGGGCTGTTCGACGCGGCGATGATCGAGGCGGACCGGCCCAATACGGCGTTCGTCTGGCAGCCCGACTGGCTGTCCTTCGTGGTCGCGTTCCTCGCGGGCATCGCCGGGACGCTCTCCCTCACCTCGGCCAAGTCCGGCGCGCTGATCGGGGTCGCGATCTCGGTGACGACCGTGCCGGCCGCGGCCAACGCCGCGGTGGCGTTCAGCTACCACGACTTCAGCCAGATGACCGGCTCCGTACAGCAACTGCTGGCGAACCTCGGCGGGATCGTGCTGGCGGGGACGGTGACGCTGCTGGCGCAGAAGGCCCTGTGGCGGGCGGCCCGCAACCGGGGTGTGACCGTACGGCCCCCGGCCCGGACGGCCACGGGCCGACACGGCGGAAGCTGAGAGCTGCGACCCCCCGGAGCCGGGTTCCTGCCCCCCGGCTCCGCCCTTCAGGCCCCCTCCAGGCCCCGCCTGTCCCGCGTTTCCGGCTATCCCAGCGCGGACTTCACCACGTCGGCCAGCCGGCCGGCCACCGCGCGCGCCTGCTCGATGTCGGCCGCCTCGACCATGACCCGTACCAGCGGCTCCGTGCCCGACCGGCGCAGCAGCACCCGTCCGGTGGCGCCCAGCTCCCGCTCGGCCTCGGCCACGGCCACGGCCAGCTCCGGGGAGGTGGACACCCGGGACTTGTCGACGTCCGGCACGTTGATGAGGACCTGCGGCAGACGCTCCATCACACCCGCCAGCTCGGCGAGCGTACGGCCGGTGGCGGCGACCCGGGCCGCCAGCATCAGGCCGGTCAGCGTGCCGTCACCGGTCGTGGCGTGGTCCAGGACGATGACGTGGCCGGACTGCTCGCCGCCCAGGGCGTAGCCCTTGTCCTTCATCGACTCCAGCACATAGCGGTCACCCACAGCGGTCTGGACGAGCTCGATGCCCTCCCGCTCCATGGCGATCTTGAAGCCGAGGTTCGACATCACGGTGCCGACCACGGTGCCCTTGCGGAGCTGCCCGGCGTCGCGCATGGCGAGGGCGAGGACGGCCAGGATCTGGTCGCCGTCGATCTCCTCGCCCGCCGCGTCCACGGCCAGGCAGCGGTCGGCGTCGCCGTCGTGCGCGATGCCGAGGTCGGCGCCGTGCTCGACGACGGCGGCGCGCAGCAGCCCCAGGTGCGTGGAGCCGCAGCCGTCGTTGATGTTCAGGCCGTCCGGCTCCGCGCCGATCGTGACGATCTCGGCCCCGGCGCGGGCGAACGCCTCCGGCGAGACACGGGCCGCGGCACCGTGCGCCTCGTCGAGTACGACCTTCAGGCCGTCGAGCCGGTTGGGCAGTACGCCGATCAGGTGAGCGACGTAACGGTCGAAGCCCTCGGCGTAGTCGCTGATGCGGCCCACACCGGCGCCGGTGGGACGGGCCCACGGCTCGCCCGTGCGGTGCTGCTCGTAGACCGTCTCGATGCGGTCCTCCAGCTCGTCCGCGAGCTTGTGGCCGCCGCGGGCGAAGAACTTGATGCCGTTGTCGGGCATGGCGTTGTGGCTGGCGGAGAGCATCACACCGATGTCGGCGCCCAGCACACCCGTGAGGTACGCCACGGCGGGGGTCGGCAGCACGCCGACGCGCAGGACGTCGACGCCCGCGCTGGCGAGGCCCGCCACCACGGCAGCCTCCAGGAACTCTCCGGAGGCACGGGGATCTCTGCCGACCACGGCCGTCGGCCGGTGGCCCTCGAAGGTGCCCACCTCGCCCAGTACGTGCGCCGCAGCGACCGACAGGCCGAGCGCGAGCTCAGCCGTCAGGTCCGCATTGGCGACGCCGCGCACGCCGTCCGTGCCGAAGAGTCGTCCCACTGGTGTCCTCCGAAGGTGCTCCGAAACGCAAAAAACAGACCAGGCAGTCCACGGACGTATGAACGTCTTATGCCGTTATATGCCCGAGGCTGCCAATAAACGAACGCCCCGGCAGCACGAGGTGTGCCGCCGGGGCGAACGTGTAACGCGGATGAGCAGGCGGTTTAGCGCTTGCTGTACTGCGGGGCCTTACGGGCCTTCTTGAGACCGGCCTTCTTCCGCTCGACCGCACGGTCGTCGCGGGAGAGGAAGCCGGCCTTCTTCAGCGTGGCGCGGTTGTTGTCCTCGTCCGCCTCGTTGAGCGAACGGGCGACACCGAGGCGCAGGGCACCGGCCTGGCCGGAGACACCGCCACCCGAGATGCGGGCGATGACGTCGTAGCGACCGTCGAGCTCAAGCACCTTGAAGGGCTCGTTGACTTCCTGCTGGTGCACCTTGTTGGGGAAGTAGTCCTCAAGGGTGCGACCGTTGATCTTCCACTTGCCGGTGCCCGGGATGATCCGGACGCGGGCGATGGCGTTCTTGCGACGGCCAAGGCCGGCCGCCGGCTGCGGGTCGCCGAAGCGGCCCACGAGCGACTCCGAGGTGTACTCGCCCTCGACGGGCACCTCGGACTCGAAGGTGGTCACCTCGGCGAAGGTCTCTTCGCCCTCGGTGACCTCGGTGCCCTCGACGGGCGTCTCTGCAGTGGTCTCGGCCACGATTCTCCTCAGATCTTTCTGTACGTCTTAGGGGGAGGCCGGAACTACTGCGCGACCTGGGTGATCTCGAACGGGACCGGCTGCTGGGCAGCGTGCGGGTGCTGGTCACCCGCGTAGACCTTGAGCTTCGAGATCATCTGGCGACCCAGAGTGTTCTTGGGGATCATGCCCTTGATGGCCTTCTCGACAGCCTTCTCGGGGTTCTTCGCGAGAAGCTCGTCGTAGCGCACGGAGCGCAGACCGCCCGGGAACCCGGAGTGGCGGTACGCCATCTTCTGGGTCTTCTTGTTGCCGGAGAGGTGAACCTTCTCGGCGTTGATGATGATGACGAAGTCGCCCATGTCCATGTGGGGGGCGTAGATCGCCTTGTGCTTGCCTCGGAGGAGGTTCGCAGCCGTGGTGGCCAGACGGCCCAGGACGATGTCCTCGGCGTCAATGATGTGCCACTGGCGAGTGACATCGCCGGGCTTGGGGCTGTACGTACGCACTTCGTAGCCTTCGCTTCTTCAGTGGATGGGGTCCAGACACATGGCACCTCTGAAGCGATCATGCAGCTGGGGCTGACAATGCCGGGGACGCTGCCCGTATGCGAGCCACTGGTAACTGCTCCAGAGAACCTACGTAAGGGCCCTTCGCGTGAGAACGACGAAGCCAATACGTATAACAACGCCCGAGAGTACCCGCCCCGCCCCGGACGGGTCAAAACGGGTTGGGCGGCCGGCGGTAGGGCGCCCCTTTCCGGGGCGCGGGCTTCCGTCCTCAATCGCCGGACGGGCTTGGGTGCGGGTCCCCCGCAGGGTGCGCCTGCCCCGGTGGGTGGGGGGTGGTGCCCCTCCGGGGCGTCTCCTCGGAAATGGCGTGTTCACCCGGGACCGCGAGGGACCCGGGTCGTACGCCATTTCCTGCGGGGACTCCCCTGCACGTCCCCACCCCTGCATCAGTCGCGTCTGCAGACGCGGGGCGGCCGGGTTCGGGGGCGTGCAGGGGAGTCCCCGCAGAACGACGAACACAGACCCGGACGCCTGCCCGTACCCGCCGCACGTTCGTCGTCTGAGGAGACGCCCCGGAGGG
>CBRG010000123.1 GCA_000470535.1 Streptomyces sp. AW19M42 | reverse complement strand
CCCGCGCGCGCGGCACGCGCCTGGGCGGCGCTGCCGGCCCCGGGGGCGGGGAGGGGCTGCGGCGGCGGCACGGATTCCAGCTCGCCGGCCCCGTACGGATACCCGGAACCGCCCGCGGACCCGGACTCGATCGCCGCGGGACCGCGTGAACCGGGCACATCGGGCGGACGGTCCGGGCCTGCCGGGAGCTCATGAGCGGACTCGCGCCCGGACGTGTACTCGGTCCGGTACTCGTTCTCGCGACCGGTCTCGTCCGCGTACCCGGCCCCGTACTCGGTGCCGTACTCGGTCGGGTGCGCGGTCATCGGCAGCGCGTAGGGGTCGTGGTCGTGGTCGTCGGGCCCTGGCACCGGTTCGGCCGTCGGCGGGACGTACGGGCCGGTGGGGCCCGACTCCACGGCGGGGCCGCCGTACTCCCCGTCCTCCTCGGCGTCGTCGGGGCGCGGCACCGGTACGTAGCCGCAGAGGGCCTCCTCCGCCGCCCCGGCCGCGAGACCGGTCAGCACGACGCGTCCGTCGTCGCAGATGAGCACGGTGCGCACGGTGATGTTGCGGTGGGTCCAGCCGTGCGCGTGCAGGACGCGCAGCGCCGTCAGGACGTCGGAGCCGATCTCCGCGGCCCGGTACGGATTGAGCGGGCGCTCCGCGAGCAGCGCCGCCAGCGGGCGGGCCGCGACCAGTTCACTCACTATCCAGAGCGATCCCGCCTCGGCGAACACATCGAAGACCTGGTCGAGCCGGGGGTGGTCGGGCACCTGGGCCGCCGCCTGGGCGGCCTCGATCGCGCGCCGGACCGCCGGATCGGTGGACCTGCGCACCGTGCGCCCGCCGGTCAGCCGGGCAGGTGCGGGCAGGCCGTCGGCGTCGAGCACCTCCGCGTCCACGACTTCCGGTAACGGCACCTGCCGGACCAGGACTTCCTGCCCGCTATAGGTGTCGAACGCCCGGGTTTCGACCAGTTCGTACGCGTCGGACGGGGGCAGCGGAAGGCGGTAGCGGTCGGCAAGTACCCGACCCGCGTAGTCGTCCACGACGCCTCCCCAGAGCGCGCTGTCCCCCGGTCAAACAGACCGCACCGAATCCACCAATTGTGGTCACTCACCGTGCAATTGACATGTTGTTCCGGCTGCTTACGGTCTTCGGGCTCTCACAATACGTGGCAACGGGCGGCCGCGCGGCCGGGTCTGCGCAACCCGGCCCGGCAGCCGTCCTCAGTCGAGCGGCTTGAACGTGTCGAACGCGGTCTTGCGCAGCGTCTTGCACGCCTTGCCGTCCCACTCGTCGACCTTGCAGCTGATCATGATCGAGTAGCCGCGCTTCGCGTCGACCTTGAAGCCCCGGTTCAGTATCCGGCTGCGCTGCCCGTTCTCGTTGCGCTCGAACTGCCAGTCCGCGACGGTCGGGTACCCGTTGTACTCGACCTTCTGGATACCCAGGTGCTGGTACCCGCTGCTGCTGCCGGCAACCGCGCCCTTCAGCGCGTTCCAGGCGCCGGCCGCGTCGTCGCCAGGCGAGTTGTTGTAGTCGATCTGGACGCGGGGGAAGCCCTTGTCGATGTTGTAGATGCCGCCGGAATTGCTGCCCGCGATCGAGTTGCGCTCGAATCCCTCGGGCATCGCCATGGTGAAGTGGAACCGCTTGTCGGTGACCCGCTTGTACCCGGCGGGCAGCGCGCCCTTGCCGCCCGCGTCGCCCTCGGAGTCGTCCGAGCCCTTGCCGGAGTCGTCCTTGCCGGAGTCGTCCTTGCCCTGGCCGTCGTTCCCGTCCTGGCCCTTGCCCTTGCCCTGGTCCTTGCCGCTGCCGCCCTGTTCCGTACCGCCGGTCCCGGCGGAGGAGTCCGCAGTAGAGGCGCCGGCCGAGGCCGAGGGGCCGTCCTTGCCCTTGCCCGCGTTGTCCTTGCCCGTGTCGTCGCCGCCCAGCGAGAGCGCGAGGACCGTGCCGAGCACCGCGAGCACGATGACGGCCGCGATGATCGCCAGGGTGCGGCGCGGCACCACGTCCGTGAGCGAAGCCCGGGGCGGGGCGCTCGGGGCGGCGGCCGGACGCGGCGGCGGTACGGCCCCGGAGGCGGACGCGGTGGCCGTCGGCGAAGCCGTGGCGGGCCGGGCCGGGGTGGCCGGCACCGCGCGGGTACCGGCGACGGGCGCGGCCTTCGCGTTCCGCGCGGAGCGCAACGCGCCCCGCAGCCGGTCGCGGGTGCCCTCCCCCGGCTCACCGCTCTTCGCCGCGGGCTTCGCGGGGGCGGGCACCTTGGGCAGCGCCATCACCTGGGTGGCGTCGGCCGGCGGCACCGGAGTGCCCGACTGCTCGGGGGCGTTGATCACGTCGTTGAGCAGGGCGCGCGCGCCGGCGTCGTCGAGCCGCTGCTCGGGGTCCCGGGCGAGCAGACCGTAGATGACCTCTTCCAGCGGACCCGCGTTCTTCGGCGGGTCGAGCGGCTCGGTCATCACCGCGGTCAGGGTCGCGATCGCGGAGCCCTTGTCGTAGGGCGGGCAGCCCTCGACGCTCGCGTAGAGCAGTCCGCCGAGCGACCACAGGTCGGCCGGGGGGCCCGGCTTGTGCCCGCGGGCCCGCTCCGGCGAGATGTACGAGGGTGCGCCGACGAGCATGCCCGTGGAGGTGACGGAGGGGTCGCCCTCGACCTGGGCGATCCCGAAGTCGGTCAGTACGACCCGGCCGTCCTCCGCGATCAGCACGTTGGACGGTTTCACGTCACGGTGCAGGATGCCCTCGCGGTGCGCGGAGCGCAGCACGTCGAGTATGGCCAGGCCTACCTCGGCCGCCCGTCTCGGTGTCAGGACACCGTCCTCGCGCACCGCCTCGGCCAGCGACTTGCCCTCGATGAGTTCCATGACGATCCACGGCCGGTCGTCCTCGTCGACCACGTCGTAGACCGTGACCGCGCCGTTGTTGCGAATCCGGGCGATCGCCTTCGCCTCGCGCAGCGTGCGCGTGATGAGGCGGCGTTTCTCGTCGTCGTCGATGGCGGTCGGGAACCGCAGTTCCTTGACCGCGACCGTGCGGCCCAACGTCTCGTCGACGGCGCGGTGGACCGTGCCCATACCGCCCCGGCCGAGCACCTCCCCGAGCCGGTAGCGCCCCGCAAGGAGACGTCCGTCCTTGTCCCGTTGGGGCTCCCGTGCCTGCTCCGCCTCCGACATGCGTCCCCTCTGCGATCAACCCGCCCTGGCAGAGCGTTCATTGTCCCCTACCCCGGGACCGGTCCTGGTGCCGGGGCCCGGCTCCGCCCCGATGTGACCGGAGGAGGGCACTCCCTGACAAGCCGACTCCCAGGGCACCGCGCGTCGCCGTGTCGGTGACGGCGCTGCCCGGTCCCGGAACAGCGAGCCTGCCCAGCGAACCACACCTCACGCCCGCAGCCTCCTACCTGCCACGGCCCGCCGTCCAGGGCGAAGCGCCCACTGCGGCACTCCTGATACGTACTTCCGCCGCCGCGGGCCCCGGCATCCGGTACGCGGACCGCGGGCGGACGCCCTCGAACCGGCGCTCCTGGCAGCGGACTTCCGTCCGGCGCCAGGACCTGCCTTCAAACTGCCGTCTGCCGCGATTCGGGCGACGACGGCAGTTTGACGACAGGCCCTAGATCGGCTGGATGTCCGGCGCTCCGAGTCGTGCCGCGTCCGCTGTCAGGTCGTCGGGCTGGCGCTGCGACTCCCGTTCCGCCTCCACGCGCTTCTCGTAGTGCGTGACCTCCCGGTCGACCTGGCTCTTGTCCCAGTCGAGCACCGGGGCCATCAGCTCCGCGCAGAGCCGGGCGGAACGCGTGCCCCGGTCGAAGGTCTCGATGGAGATCCGGGTCCGCCGGGTCAGCACGTCGTCGAGGTGGCGGGCGCCTTCGTGCGAGGCCGCGTAGACGATCTCGGCCTTCAGGTAGTCGTCGGCGGACGGCAGCGGCTCACCCAGCACCGGATCGGCGGCGATCAGCTCCAGGACCTCCTCGGCCATCGCGCCGTACCGGTTCAGCAGATGCTCCACCCTGGCGACGTGCAGCCCGGTCCGGGCGGCGATCCTGGCCCGCGCGTTCCACAGGGCGCGGTAGCCCTCCGCACCCAGCAGCGGGACGTCCTCGGTGACGCAGTCGGCCACCCGCTGGTCGAGGCCGTGTACCGCCTCGTCGACGGCGTCTTTGGCCATCACCCGGTACGTCGTGTACTTACCGCCCGCGACGACGACGAGGCCCGGCGCCGGATGCGCCACCGTGTGCTCGCGGGACAGCTTGCTGGTCGCGTCCGACTCGCCGGCCAGCAGGGGGCGCAGTCCGGCGTAGACGCCCTCGACGTCGTCCCTGGTCAGCGGGGTGGACAGGACCGAGTTCACGTGTTCCAGCAGGTAGTCGATATCGGCGCTGGAGGCCGCCGGGTGGGCCTTGTCCAGGTCCCAGTCGGTGTCCGTCGTGCCGATGATCCAGTGGCGGCCCCAGGGGATGACGAAGAGCACGGACTTCTCGGTGCGCAGGATCAGGCCGGTGGAGGAGTGGATGCGGTCCTTCGGGACGACGAGGTGGATGCCCTTGGACGCCCGGACGTGGAACTGGCCGCGCTCCCCGATCAGCGCCTGGGTGTCATCCGTCCAGACGCCGGTGGCGTTGACCACCTGTTTGGCCCTGACCTCGTACTCGCCGCCCGCCTCGACGTCCTCCACCCGGACGCCGACGACGCGCTCGCCCTCCCGGAGGAAGCCGGTCACCCGGGCCCCGTTCGCCACGTGGGCGCCGTACCCGGCGGCGGTCCGCACCAGCGTCGCCACATAGCGGGCGTCGTCCATCTGGGCGTCGTAGTACTGCAGGGCCCCCACCAGCGCGTCCTTCTTCAGCGCGGGGGCGACCCGCAGGGCGTGGCGGCGGGAGAGGTGCCGGTGCGTGGGCAGCCCTCGGCCGTGCCCGGACGACACCGACATCGCGTCGTACAGCGCGACACCGGAGCCCGCGTACAGCCGCTCCCAGCCCTTGTGCTGCAACGGATAGAGGAACGGCACCGGCTTCACCAGGTGCGGGGCCAGGCGCTCCAGCAGCAGCCCGCGCTCCTTCAGCGCCTCCCGGACGAGCGCGAAATCGAGCATCTCCAGATAGCGCAGCCCGCCGTGGATCAGCTTGCTCGACCTGCTGGACGTGCCGGACGCCCAGTCGCGCGCCTCGACCAGGCCGGTCGAGAGCCCTCTCGTGGCCGCGTCGAGTGCCGTCCCGGCGCCGACCACGCCCGCCCCCACGACCAGCACGTCCAGTTCGCGCTCGGCCATCGCTGCGAGCGCCTCGACGCGCTCCGCGGGTCCCAGTGTCGCTGTCCTCACTGCTGCCTCCCGGTAGATCGGGGTGGTCCGGGCACGGAGTGCGGTCCGACCGGGGGGTCGGACGCCCGTGCCCACTCCTCGATTCTGTCCGCGCTCGGCGACTTCAGCCACCGCCTGTGGACAACACCCGGACAACCACGGCCGCACAATGCGACATATAGGTCATATTTACGCCTAGTCTGACATTGCGCTGTCCTCAGGGGTTGCGCTTTCTGTCCTCATGGTCTTAGGGAAGGACGGCCACCCACGTGCCTGCAGACCTCGCCGTCATCGGACTCGGTCACCTCGGCCTGCCCCTCGCCCAAGCCGCCGTCGCAGCCGGCATCCAGACCGTCGGCTACGACACCGACCCCCGGGCCTTCGCGGAGCTCTCCGCGGGCCGCACCCCCGTCGAGGGATCACTCCCCGCGTCCGACATCCGGCGCATGCTCTCCGGGGGCTTCCGCCCCACCACCAACGAGGCCGAGCTCGGCCGGGTCCGTACCGCCGTGATCTGCGCGCCCACCCCGCTCGGCCCCGACCGCACCCTGGACCTGAGTGCCGTCGGTGAGGCGGCCCGCGCCCTCGCCGCCCGGCTGCGGCCGCACACCACGGTGCTGCTGGAATCGTCCGTGCCCCCCGGCACCACGGAGAACTTCCTGCTCCCCCTCCTGGAGACGGGCTCGGGACTGCGCGGCGGCCGCGACTTCCACCTCGCGTACTCCCCGACCCGGCTCGACCCCGGCAACCGCACCCACGTCTACGCCAACACCCCCAAGGTCATCGGCGGCCTCACCCCGGCCTGCACCGAATCGGCCGCGGCCTTCTACGGCCGGCTCACCGACAAGGTCGTACGCGCCCGCGGACCGCGCGAGGCCGAGATGACGAAGGTCCTGGAGACCAACTTCCGGCACGTCAACATCGCCCTGGTCAACGAGATGGCCGTGCTCTGTCACGACCTCGGCGTCGACCTGTGGGACGTCATCCGGTGCGCGGAGACCAAGCCCTTCGGCTTCCAGCCCTTCCGTCCAGGGCCTGGCGTCGGCGGCCACGGGGCCCCGGTCGACCCGGGCTTCCTCCCGTACAGCAGCCGCACCCCCGGCCACCCGCTGCGGATGGTCTCGCTCGCCCAGGAGATCAACGACCGGATGCCGCAGTACGTGATCCAGCGCTGCGCCACCCTCCTCAACGAGCACGGCAAATCCGTGCGCGGCGCCCGGGTGCTGCTGCTCGGCGTCACGTACAAGCCGGACCTCGCCGACCAGGAGGCCTCCCCCGCCCGCGAGATCGCCACCCGGCTGATGGACATGGGGGCCCAGATCGGTTACCACGACCCGCACGTGCTGGACTGGCGGGTACGTGAACTCCCGGTACCCCGCGCCGATTCGCTGTACGAGGCGGCCTCCAGCGCCGACCTCACGGTGCTGCTCCAGCACCACCGCACGTACGACCTCCAGGGGCTCGCCGTGAAGGCGCAGTTGCTCCTGGACACCCGTGGCGCGACGCCCGCCGGGGCCGCGCACCGGCTCTAGGGCGTGTCGTCAAACCGCCGTCTGCCGCCCTCCGGGCGACGACGACAGTCAGACGACAGGCCCTAAGACGTGCTCCGGCGCAATCCAGCCACGGAATCTTCTGGGCCGATGTCCGACGCGGCTGCTAGCCTGCGGCGTCACTTCTCGCACAGCCGTGCGCATCGCCCAGGGGGGAACCCAAATGAGCCAGCCCGTACCACCGCCGAACCAGCCTTACGGTGAGCAGCCGCCGGTCGGCGCCCCGAACCCGGCGGAGGGCAACCCGTACGCCGGACAGCAGCCCGGCGCCCCGACCGGCAACCCGTTCGGCGGCCAGCAGCCGGGTCCGTACGGCCAGCCGGGCGCCCAGTTCGGCGGCGGCGCACCGTTCGCGCCCGCGGCTCCGGCGCGGGACAACCTGGCGCTCGGGCTGGTCGTCGCGTTCGTGGCGGCCCTGGTCGCCGCGGGGATCTACGGCGCGATCATCGGCGCCACCAAGCACGAGATCGGCTACGCGGCCGTGGGTGTCGGCGCCATCGTCGGCTTCGCCGCGGGCAAGGTCGGCGGCCGCAACCCCGTCCTGCCGGTGCTCGGCGCCGTCTTCGCGCTGATCGGCGTCTACGCCGGGCAGCTGCTCGGTGAGGCCATCATCATCAGCAAGCAGCTCCCGCTGTCCGTCACGGACATCTTCCTCGACCACTTCAGCGACCTGAACACGGTATGGAAGGAAGACTCCGACTTCGTCAGCGTCCTCTTCTTCCTGGTCGCCGCGGCGGTCGCGTTCTCCACGGCGAAGAAGACGGCCGACTAGTCACCGGCTGCGTCCCGCACACGACAAGGAGGGCCCGGACGGCGATCACCGTCCGAGCCCTCCTTGTCGTACCACGTGCGGTCAGCGGCGGTGCTGCGAGTCGGCCACCGTGACCTCGACGCGCTGGAACTCCTTCAGGTCGCTGTAGCCCGTGGTCGCCATCGCCCGGCGCAGTGCGCCGAAGATGTTCATCGAGCCGTCGGGGGTGTGCGAAGGACCGGTGAGGACCTCCTCCGTCGTCCCGACCGAGCCGAGGTCGACCAGCTTGCCGCGCGGCACGTCCTCGTGGACGGCCTCCATGCCCCAGTGCCGGCCGCGGCCCGGCGCGTCCGTCGCGCGGGCGAGCGGGGAGCCCATCATCACGGCGTCCGCACCGCAGGCGATGGCCTTCGGCAGGTCACCGGACCAGCCGACGCCGCCGTCCGCGATCACGTGCACGTACCGGCCGCCGGACTCGTCCATGTAGTCGCGGCGGGCGCCGGCCACGTCCGCGACGGCGGTCGCCATCGGGACCTGGATGCCGAAGACGTTGCGCGTGGTGTGCGCGGCGCCACCGCCGAAACCGACCAGGACACCGGCCGCGCCGGTGCGCATCAGGTGCAGGGCGGCGGTGTACGTGGCGCAGCCGCCGACGATCACCGGAACGTCCAGCTCGTAGATGAACTGCTTCAGGTTGAGCGGCTCGGCCGCGCCCGAGACGTGCTCGGCGGAGACGGTCGTACCGCGGATGACGAAGATGTCCACACCCGCGTCCACGACGGCCTTGGAGAACTGGGCGGTGCGCTGCGGGGAGAGCGCGGCGGCGGTGACGACACCGGAGTCGCGCACCTCCTTGATGCGCTGCCCGATCAGCTCCTCCTGGATGGGGGCGGAGTAGATCTCCTGGAGCCGACGGGTGGCCGACTCGACGGGCATCTGGGCGATCTCGTCGAGCAGCGGCTGCGGGTCGGCGTGCCGGGTCCAGAGGCCTTCCAGGTTCAGCACGCCCAGGCCGCCGAGCTCACCGATACGGATGGCGTGCTGCGGCGAGACCACGGAGTCCATGGGAGCGGCCAGGAACGGCAACTCGAAGCGGTAGGCGTCGATCTGCCAGGCGATCGAGACCTCCTTCGGGTCGCGGGTCCGGCGGCTCGGGACGACGGCGATGTCGTCGAATGCGTATGCCCGGCGGCCGCGCTTGCCGCGCCCGATCTCGATCTCAGTCACGATGTGTGGCCTTTCCCTCTACGTCTGCGCTGTCCAGTATCCCCGACACGCGGCTGAGCCCGACCGTCACATGGGGGTGGGTGAAGGAGCGGGGCCGGGTGCGTGCAGCTGCAAGGCGGAGGAGGGAGGCGACGCGGAGCGTTGTCGACCGACGACAACGCCGCAGATGCGCGTGCCCGGCCCCGCGACGCCGCCTCCCGTGTGACGGTCGGGCTGGGGGCGGTACCGGGGGCCCCGGTACCGCCCCTCACCCGCACTGTCGCGTTACTTCCTGCTGTAGTTCGGTGCTTCAACCGTCATCTGAATGTCGTGCGGGTGGCTCTCCTTGAGACCCGCGGAGGTGATCCGGACGAAACGGCCCTTGCTCTCCATCTCGTCGACGGAGGCGGCGCCCACGTACCCCATCGTCTGGCGGAGACCGCCGACGAGCTGGTGCAGGACGTTGGCCAGCGGGCCCCGGTAGGGCACCTGGCCCTCGATGCCTTCGGGGACGAGCTTGTCGTCGGAGGACACCTCGGCCTGGAAGTACCGGTCCTTCGAGTACGAGCGGCCCTGGCCGCGGGACTGCATCGCGCCGAGCGAACCCATGCCTCGGTACGACTTGAACTGCTTGCCGTTGATGAACTGCAGCTCGCCCGGGGACTCCTCGCAGCCCGCGAGCAGCGAGCCGAGCATCACCGCGTCCGCGCCGGCCACCAGTGCCTTGCCGATGTCGCCGGAGTACTGCAGGCCGCCGTCACCGATGACCGGGACGCCCGCCGCACGGGCCGCGAGCGCGGCCTCGTAGATCGCGGTGACCTGCGGAACGCCGATACCGGCGACCACTCGGGTGGTGCAGATCGAACCGGGTCCGACGCCCACCTTGACGCCGTCCACACCCGCGTCGACCAGGGCCTGAGCGCCGTCGCGGGTCGCGACGTTGCCGCCGATGACGTCCACACCGACGGCCGACTTGATCTTCGCCATCCAGTTGAGGGCGTTGCTGTTGTGGCCGTGCGAGGTGTCGACGATCAGGAAGTCCACCCCGGCCCCGGCCAGCGCCTGGGCGCGGTCCAGCGCTTCCGGGCTGGCGCCGACGGCCGCGCCGACGAGCAGCCGGCCCTCGGCGTCCTTGGCCGCGTTCGGGTACTGCTCGGCCTTCTTGAAGTCCTTGACCGTGATGAGGCCCTTGAGGATGCCCGCCTCGTCGACCAGCGGAAGCTTCTCGATCTTGTGACGGCGCAGCAGCTCCATGGCGTCCACGCCGGAGATGCCGACCCGGCCGGTGACCAGCGGCATCGGCGTCATGACCTCGCGCACCTGGCGCGCACGGTCCGACTCGAAGGCCATGTCGCGGTTGGTGACGATGCCGAGCAGCTTGCCCGCCGGGTCAGTGACCGGGACGCCGCTGATGCGGAACTTGGCACACAGCGCGTCGGCCTCGCCGAGCGTGGCGTCCGGGCTGACCGTGATCGGGTCGGTGACCATGCCGGACTCGGACCGCTTCACCAGGTCCACCTGGTTGACCTGGTCCTCGACCGAGAGATTGCGGTGCAGTACGCCGACGCCGCCCTGACGGGCCATGGCGATCGCCATGCGGGCCTCGGTCACCTTGTCCATCGCGGCGGAGAGCAGCGGGATGTTCACGCGTACGTTCCGCGAGATGAGCGACGAGGTGTCGACCGCGTTGGGCAGCACGTCAGATGCGCCCGGCAGCAGCAGCACGTCGTCGTATGTCAGCCCGAGCGTCGCGAATTTCTCGGGCACTCCGTCGACGTTTGCAGTCATGACACCTTCCCCAAATGGCCTTGATCGGTGCGGATGTCCATGCTAACGGCCTCCGTGCGCGTCTCATTCCACGAGCAGGATCACCCGGAGGTTCTGTACCTTCCTACGGGACCGCGAAGGCCCGGCGTACGGGACCGCGAAGGCCCCGGCTCACTGCTCCGCGAGGGCCCGCAGCCGGCTCAGCGCACGGTGCTGGGCGACCCGGACCGCGCCTGGCGACATGCCCAGCAGCTGTCCGGTCTCCTCCGCGGTCAGTCCGACCGCGACGCGGAGGACCAGCAGCTCGCGCTGGTTCTCCGGGAGGTTGGCGAGGAGCCGCTTGGCCCAGGCGGCGTCGCTGCTGAGCAGTGCACGCTCCTCTGGCCCGAGTGAATCGTCCGGCCGCTCGGGCATCTCGTCGGAGGGCACCGCGGTCGATCCCGGGTGCCGCATCGCGGCCCGCTGGAGATCGGCCACCTTGTGGCCGGCGATGGCGAAGACGAAGGCTTCGAAGGGTCTGCCGGTGTCCTTGTACCGCGGCAGCGCCATCAGCACCGCGACACAGACCTCCTGCGCCAGGTCCTCCACGAAGTGGCGGGCATCACCGGGCAGCCGGTTCAGCCGGGACCTGCAGTAGCGCAGCGCGAGGGGGTGGACATGGGCCAGCAGATCGTGGGTGGCCTGCGCGTCGCCCTCGACGGCGCGGTGCACCAGAGCACCGATCGCCGTCGTTCCGTCGTCGCGCATCGGACCATGGTGCCTCGGTGCCGCGTCATCCGCGGCCCCGCGTCCGTAGTTGTGCACCGAAGCGTTATGAGCGGGTGCGCCGGAAGTCATGTCCTGCGCCCTCCCCTTCCGCTCGACCGAATCGTTCCCGAGGAACTCCACATCTCAAGGATGCGGCATCGGCCGGGAAGCGTCACATACCGCGGGGGCGGCGGGCTCCGCGGGCGGGAAACCGCCGGGCCCCGGGGCGCCCCGTCCGCCGGTGTGCGGACGGGGGGTGGATCGGCTGCCGGCCGTGCCCGGCTCTCAGCGGACCAGGCCCCAGCGGAAGCCGAGCGCGACTGCGTGCGCCCGGTCCGAGGCGCCGAGCTTCTTGAACAGACGCCTCGCGTGCGTCTTCACGGTGTCCTCCGAGAGGAACAGCTCCCGGCCGATCTCCGCGTTGGAGCGGCCGTGGCTCATCCCTTCGAGCACCTGGATCTCACGCGCCGTGAGCGTGGGGGCCGCACCCATCTCGGCCGACCGCAGCCGGCGCGGGGCCAGTCGCCACGTCGGATCGGCCAGCGCCTGGGTGACGGTCGCCCGGAGCTCCGCCCGGGAGGCGTCCTTGTGCAGATATCCGCGGGCCCCGGCGGCGACCGCGAGCGCGACACCGTCCAGGTCCTCGGCGACGGTCAGCATGATGATCCTCGCCCCGGGGTCGGCGGAGAGCAGTCGGCGGACCGTCTCCACACCTCCCAGGCCGGGCATGCGTACGTCCATCAGAATCAGATCCGAACGGTCGGCACCCCAGCGGCGGAGGACTTCCTCGCCGTTGGCCGCCGTCGTCACACGCTCGACGCCGGGCACGGTCGCGACCGCGCGACGGAGCGCCTCTCGGGCAAGCGGGGAGTCGTCGCAGACGAGGACGGATGTCATGACCGCCCTCCGAAGCTGATGCGCGTCACCTTGAGCCTCCAGGCTGTTACAAGTCGTCACCTGTGCGGTTGACGCTCTCGGACACCTGCCCGATCGCTTTCTCTGTCAACCGCCTCCGCACTCTCAACGACGGTCACTCGAAAGAGTTACGGGTCGGACAACAGGGTTCGGCACTCTACGTGAGGACGCGGACACGGAGGAGAGCGCCACGGTTCGTCCAGCCGTCAACTGAACCTTCACGAGAAGGTATGCCCCATTTAGCGGGTTTTCTTCACTTTTACTGGTGTCTGTGGCTAGATTCGTAATCAGTCATATTTACATCTACTAACACCGTAGATGTACGGTCATGAACACGGCCGACGACGGACGACAACGACGTTTCCGACTCAGCACGGTTTCGAGGGGACAAGCAATGGCAGATTTCTCCCGCCTTCCCGGACCCAACGCCGATCTGTGGGACTGGCAACTGCTGGCGGCCTGCCGCGGGGTCGACAGCTCCCTGTTCTTCCACCCCGAGGGGGAACGGGGCGCCGCCCGGAGCGCCCGCGAGAACTCCGCGAAAGAGGTCTGCATGCGGTGCCCGGTACGCGCCGAGTGCGCGGCCCACGCCCTGGCGGTACGAGAGCCCTACGGGGTCTGGGGCGGACTGACCGAGGACGAGCGCGAGGAGCTCATGGGGCGGGCCCGCAACCGGCTCATCTCCGCGACGTCGCCCGCAGGCCCGGCGTCACCCCCCGGGCACGGCTGACCCCCACCGCCGCGCCAGTGCGGCAGAAACGTTTCTTCAGACACGCATGGCGTACGAGACGCACGCGTCGCACTCTCACTCCGCACGTTCATCCCGCGCTCAGCTCCCACTCCGCAGGCGCCGCGCCCCGCGGGCCCCTCAGCGGGCGGCCGCCAGCGCCAGCTGATCCAGCGTGGCCGCCACCGCCGGGACCTGCGCCAGGTCGGGCAGGGTCAGCGCGACGATCTCGCGCTCGATGGCCGGTTCCACGGTGACGGTCACGGCGCCCCGGGTGCGTACCGACTCGATCGCGAGCGCCGGCAGCACGGCCACCCCCAGGCCGGCGCCGACCAGGCCGATCACCGCGGGGTAGTCATCGGTGGCGAAGTCGATCCGGGGGGTGAAGCCGGACTCCTCGCAGACCTCCACCAGCTGCCGGCGGCAGCGCGGGCAGCCGGCGATCCACGGTTCACCGGCGAGTTCGGCGATGTCCACCGCGGGCCGGCCCGCCAGGTGGTGGCCCTCGGGCAGCAGGCCGGTCAGCCGGTCGGTGAGCAGCGGGCGCACCACCAGGTCGTCCCACTCGGCGCCCTGCGTGCCGTACCGGAAGGCCAGGGCGATGTCGCAGTCGCCGTCGCGCAGCATCTCCACCGAGCGGGGCGGCTCGGCCTCGACCAGGGAGACCCGGGTGCCGGGATGGTCGGCCCGCAGCGCCGCGAGGGCGCCGGGCACCAGGCTGGAACTGCCGCTCGGGAAGGACACCAGCCGGACCCGGCCGGCCCGCAGGCCCGCGATCGCGGCGACCTCCTCCTCTGCGGCGGTGAGCCCGGCGAGGATGCCGGAGGCGTGCCGTACGAGCGCCTGGCCGGCCTGCGTCAGCCGCATCTCGCGTCCGGTCCGGATGAGCAGCGTGGTGCCGGCGGAGGACTCCAGGGCCTTCATCTGCTGGCTGACCGCGGGCTGTGTGCAGCCCAGCTCGCGGGCGGCGGCGGAGAAGGAGCCGGTGGCGGACACGGCTCGCAGGACGCGGAGATGACGGGCTTCGATCACCCTTCGAATATAAGGTGCTCTTGGAGACGGTGCGAATTCTTCGCGTGTGACTTTGAGCCACAACGGCTCCCGTGCGCCGTTCCGGAGCCATTAACGTGCGGGAATGAGTGCGATGAGAGTGCTGACCGTGAACACGGGCCGGCCCGTGGCGGTGCCGTACACCGACTCCCCGGGCGGGGTGACCGGGATCGACAAGCACCCGGTCGACGGTCCCGTGCGGGTCACAGAGCCCGGCCCGGAGGGCACCGGCGGCAGCGGTCTGGCCGGGGACGCGGTCTGCGATCTGCGGTTCCACGGCGGCTCGAACCAGGCCGTGTACGCCTTCGCCCGCGAGGAACTGGACCGCTGGGAGCGGGAACTCGGGCGCCCGCTGCCCAATGGCTCCTTCGGCGAGAACCTGACCACGGGCGGGGTGGACGTCAGCGGCGCGCTGGTCGGAGAGCGCTGGCGGGTGGGTGCCGATCTGGTCCTGGAGATCAACTCGGGCCGCATCCCGTGCCGTACGTTCGCGGGCCACCTCGACGAACGGCAGTGGGTCAAGCGGTACACCCGGGCGGCCACCCCCGGGGCGTATCTGCGGGTGATCGCGCCGGGCGTGATCCGGGCAGGCGACCCGGTGGAGATCGTGCACCGGCCGGACCACGAGGTCACGGTGGAGCTCCAGTTCCGGGCCGTGACGACCCGGCGGGAGCTGCTGCCGCTGTTGCTCCCGGCCGGGGAGGCGCTGCACCCGGAGGCGCTGCGGCAGGCGCGGGAGTACGCGGCGCGGCAGCGGTGAGCGGGGAGCGCCGGGCGGCGCGGCCGGGGCTCCGCACGGGGCACTAACGTGCCGCCTATGACGACTGCACTGATTACGGGCGCGACCGCGGGCATCGGGGCGGCGTTCGCGCGGCGACTCGCGGCCGAGGGGCACAACCTGGTCCTGGTGGCCCGCGACGTCGAGCGGCTGCGCGAGCAGGCCACCGAGCTGCACGACCGGCACGGCATCGAGGCCGAGGTGCTGCCCGCGGACCTGTCCCGGGACGAGGGGATCGCGGCGGTCGAGGCCCGGCTGGGCGATCGTCAGCACTCCGTCGATCTGCTGGTCAACAACGCCGGGTTCGGCAACAGGGGCAGCTATCTGGAAGTCCCCATGGCCGATGAGCTGGCGATGCTCAAGGTGCACTGCGAGGCGGTGCTGCGGCTGACCTCCGCGGCGGCGACCGGGATGAGGGAGCGCGGCAGGGGCGGCGTCGTGAACGTGGCCTCGGTCGCGGCGTTCGTGCCGCGCGGTACGTACGGGGCGTCCAAGGCGTGGGTCGTGCAGTTCA
Organism: Streptomyces sp. AW19M42; assembly: GCA_000470535.1. Taxonomy (GTDB): domain Bacteria; phylum Actinomycetota; class Actinomycetes; order Streptomycetales; family Streptomycetaceae; genus Streptomyces. The sequence goes on along the minus strand of CBRG010000123.1, from coordinate 9,528 downwards.
CCCAGGGCGCGGCCAAGGACATGGCGGGCTCGGGAGTGCGGCTGATGGCGCTCTGCCCCGGCTTCGTGCGGACGGAGTTCCACCAGCGGGCCGGCATGAGCACCGGGAACATCCCTGGCTGGATGTGGCTGGACGCCGACAAGCTGGTGGCCACGGCCCTGGCGGACCTGGCGCGGGGCAAGTCCGTCTCGGTCCCGGATCCTCGGTACAAGGCGCTCATGGGGCTGGTCAAGGTGACGCCGCGCGGTCTGCTCGGGGGCGTCACCTCCAGGACGGGCCGCAAGTACGGACCCCGGTGACGACCGGTTCCCGGCAGCCCCCCCCCGGCGACGGACGGCACCCGGCAGTCGGCTTCCCCGCAACGTGACGCCCTCGACCGATTGTGATCGAATGATCAGGACAGTGCAACGTTCGATCATCCGCTAACCGCCTGAGGGGCTGCCACCGTGCGCGAAGGTGCCGCTGAACGTCACGACCGACTGCTGGAACTGGTGCGCGAACAGGGCACCGCACGGGTCTCAGACCTCGCGGCCCGGCTCGGCGTCTCCCCGGTGACGGCGCGCCGCGATGCCGAGGCGCTGGCGGCGCGGGGGCTGCTCGACCGGGTGCACGGTTCGGTCTCCTGGCCCGCGGAACGCGGACCGTGCGGCACCCCGGCGAGCGGCGGCCCGGTCATCGGAATGCTGGCCCCGGCCGCCGTCTACTACTTCGCCGAGGTGATCCGCGGCGCCCACGAGGCCGCGGCCCGGCTCGGTGCCCGGCTGATCCTGCGGGTCACCGACTACCGCCCCGAGGACGACGCGGCCCACGCCGCCGGACTGCTGGCGGCCGGGGCGCAGGGGCTGCTGCTGGCCCCGAGCTGGACGGAGCCGGGTCATCCGGCCGCCTACAGCGACTGGCTCGCCCAGTTGCCCGTGGAGAAGGTCCTGGTGGAGCGGACCGGGGTGCCGGGCGGGCCGCTGGACGGTTTCGACCGGGTCTGCTCGGACCATGCGCACGGGGTGCTGCTCGCCATCCGGTACCTGCTGGAGCTGGGCCACGGGGCGCCGCTGCTGGTCGCTCGGGCGGACAGCCCGACGGCGCAGGCGGTCCGGGCCGGGTACGCGCGGGGGCTGGCGGTGCTGGGGCTGCGCGCGCCGGGCCCGGTGATCGAGTCGTCCTCGGACGAGCGTGATCCGGTGCTGTTCGAGCAGGCCGCGCTCGGGTTGCGGGACGTGGTGCGGCGCGGACGGGCGACCGCGGCCCTGATGCACAACGACGAGGACGCCATCCGGATGATGCGGCGGCTGGCCGAGCTCGGCGTCCGGGTGCCCGACGACCTGTCCCTGGTCACGTACGACGACGAGGTGGCGGCGCTCGCGGACACCCCGCTCACGGCGGTGGCGCCGCCCAAGCGGGAGGTCGGGCGCAGCGCGGCGGAACTGCTGGTCGAGCGGTTGTCGGGGGAGCGCTACGGGGTTCCCTCCGACCTGGCGCCGCGGCGTCATGTCGCCTTGCTGCCGACGCTGCGGGTGCGGGACTCGTGCGGTCGGCCGTCGAACCGGTCGGCGGACTCCGGGCCGTCCGGCAGCTGAGCCCGGCCCACCGGGCGGGTACCGGGCACCGATTCACGAACGCCCCATTAGTAATGGTTAGCCCCATTCACCGGCTCCCCGTTCGATCATTTTTCGATCATTCAATCTTTCGCTCTTGACTTCGCTCACCACAGATCGAAACATCACGGCCAACGCCTGTTCCCGCACGTACAGGAGCTGTCCCCGTGAGCCGCAGTTGGTCCCGTCCCATCCATGCACTGGTCGGCGCCGCCACCGCCCTCGCCGTCCTGACGGCGTGCGGCGGCAGCGCCGACGACTCCCCCGCCCGTGGCACCGCAGAACACCCCGTGACCGTCTCTTTCTGGGCATGGACCAAGGGGTCGCAGGAGGTCGTGGACGCGTTCAACGCGACCCACGACACGATCAAGGTCACGTTCGAGGAGATACCGTCCGGCGGTCTCGGCGGCTATCCGAAGATCGCCAACGCGGTGAAGGCGGGCATCGCCCCCGACCTGCTCTCCATCGAGTACCCGCAGCTCTCCGCGTTCGTCAGCCAGGGCTCGCTCCAGGACATCAGCGGCTACCTCACCGACGACATCAAGAAGAAGTTCCTGCCGCAGACCATCGAGATGACGACGCTCGGCGGCAAGAACTGGGCGGTGCCGTTCGACGCGGCGCCGCAGGTCTTCTACTACCGCAAGGACTTCTTCACCGAGCACCACATCGCGCCGCCGAAGACCTGGGACGACTTCCGGACCGCCGCCACCGAGGTCAGGAAGGCGGCGCCGAAGACCCGGATCGCCACGTTCTTCCCGGACGACCCGACGTTCTTCCAGGCACTGGCCTGGCAGGCCGGCGCCCAGTGGTTCAGCGCCGGCAAGGACGCCTGGAAGGTCGACACCACCGACCCCGCCTCGAAGCGGACCGCGGAGTACTGGCAGGAGCTGATCGACGACGGACTGGTCAGCACCGCCTCCTCGTTCAGCCCGGAGTGGACCAGCTCCCTGAAGCAGGGCACCACGGTCGGCTACCTCGGCGCCTCCTGGAGCGCCGGGGTGCTCGCGGGCATCGTCCCCGAGGAGAAGGGCAAGTGGGCGGCCCTGCCGCTGCCCAGCTGGGAGGCGGACAAGCCCGCCAGTGGGATGGTCGGCGGCTCCACCTTCGCCGTGAGCAAGAACAGCAGGAAGGCCGCGGCCGCCGTCGAGTTCGCGCTGTGGATGTCCACCCACCAGGACGCCATCAACGCCCGGATCGGGGCGAGCACGTCGAGCGCGCTCCCCGCCTCCCCCGCGATGGTGCCGATCGCCCGCAAGGCCTTCGACACCAGCTTCTACGGAGGCCAGGACCTGTACGGCCTGTTCACGAAGGCGGGCGCCTCGATCGGGCCCGACTGGGTGTGGGGTCCGAGCCCCGGTGCCACCAACTCCGCACTCGGCGACGAACTCGGTGAGGTCGTCGGCGGCGGCTCCACCCTGCCTCATGCGATCAGGACCGCCCATGACGCCACTGTCGCCGATCTCAAGAAGCGCGGCCTGAAGGTCGAGGAGCCCTCATGAGCACGCCTCCCACGTCCGGTACCCGCCCCGGCCGGCTGAGCGCGAAGGCCCGCACCCGGATCGCGGCCGGTACCTTCCTCACGCCGTTCTTCGTCCTGTTCACCGTCGCGATGATCGTCCCGGTCTGCTACGCGCTCTGGCTGAGCCTGTTCACCGAGAAGCAGTCCGGGCTCGGGTTCGACGGTCCCCGTACGGTCTTCGACGGGCTCGGGAACTACGCCTCCGCCCTCGGGGACCAGGCGTTCCGCGACGGCTTCTGGGTGCTCCTGGGCTACTGCGCCTTCTACATCCCGCTGATGGCCGGCGGTGCGATCGTGCTGGCGCTGCTGCTGGACACCGCGCTGGCCCGCGCCCGGCGCTTCTTCCAGCTGGCGTTCTTCCTGCCGCACGCCATCCCCGGGCTGATCGCCGCGCTGATCTGGATCTACCTGTACACGCCGCAGCTCAGCCCCGTCGTCAAGGCGATGGAGTCGGGCGGCATCGGCTTCGACTTCTTCTCGTCCCAGGGCACGCTGCCCTCCATCGTCAACATCGCCCTGTGGGAGTGGCTCGGCTACAACGTGGTGATCTTCTACGCCGCGCTGCAGGCCGTCGACCGCTCGCTGCTGGAGGCCGCGACCGTGGACGGCGCGGGGAACTGGCGGGTCGCCTTCTCCATCAAGCTCCCGCTGATCCGCTCCTCGCTGGTGATGGTGCTCCTCTTCACCATCATCGGCTCGCTCCAGCTGTTCACCGAGCCGCTGATCCTGAACCGGGGCTCGGGCTCGGCCGTGACCAGCACCTGGACCCCGAACATGTACGCCTACAGCGCCGCCTTCGAGCGCAACGACTACGGCCTCGCCGCAGCCGCCTCCGTGCTCATCGCCCTCGTCGCCGCCGTGCTCTCCTTCGTCGTCACGCGCTTCACCAACAACCGCAAGGAGGCACGGGCATGACCTCCCCCGTCATGATCGATCCGGCCGCCCCGACCCGCACCCCCGCCCGCGCCGAGGGCCGCGCGCCCGTCGGCGCGGGAGGGGCCCGGTCCAGCCGCTGGCTGTCGAAGACCGCGGTCAACGGTGTGCTGCTCATCGCCGCCCTCTACACGCTGTTCCCGCTGATCTGGCTGGTCACCGCGGCCACCAAGGACGCCGGGAACCTGCTGGGCGGTGACGTCTTCTCCTTCGAGGGCTTCAACCTCGGCGGCAACCTCTCCGCCCTGTCCACGTACCAGGACGGCGTCTACTTCCGCTGGTACGGCAACTCCCTGCTGTACGCGGGCGTCGGGGCGCTCGGCTGCTCGCTGGTCAGCGTCGCCGCGGGGTACGCCTTCGACAAGTACCGCTTCCGCGGGAAGGAGAAGCTGTTCGCGCTCGTCCTGCTCGGTGTGCTGCTGCCCTCCACCGCGCTGTCCCTGCCGCTCTATCTGCTGGCCGTGAAGACCGGAACCGTCAACACCTACTGGGCGGTCCTGATCCCGTCCCTGGTGAACCCGTTCGGCGTGTACCTCTCCCGGATCTTCAGCGCCGGCTACATACCGGACGAGGTCCTGGAGGCCGCCCGGATCGACGGGGCGGGCGAGATGCGCACGTTCTGGTCGGTGGGCCTGCGCATGGTCATGCCGGGGTTCGTGACCGTCTTCCTCTTCCAGTTCACCGCCATCTGGAACAACTTCTTCCTCCCCCTGGTCATGCTCTCGGACAAGAAGCTCTACCCGCTGAGCCTCGGCCTCTACAACTGGCACAGCACTGCCAACGCCGACCCCAGCTTCTATCCGATGGTCGTCACCGGATCCCTCCTCGCCGTCGCGCCGCTGATCATCGCCTTCATCACCCTGCAACGTCACTGGAAGGCCGGTCTCACCGCCGGCAGCGTCAAGTGACATCCGAGGAGCCCGAGTTCCACCATGCACCACACCACTGACACCCGGCCCGCCGCGCTCCTGGCGATGGGACCGGGGATCGCCGAACGGCTGCTCACGCCCGCTCAGCGGGACCGGCTGACCGGCCTCGTCCGCACCGATCCGGATCTCGTCGCCCACCAGCTGGCCGACCCGTCCCCGCAGGTCGCCGCCGCGCTGGCCGAGGCCGAGGTCCTGCTCACCGGCTGGGGTTCCCCCCTGCTCACCGAGGCGGCCCTGGCGGCCGCGCCCCGGCTGCGGGCGGTCGTCCACGCCGCGGGCAGCGTCAAGCACCACATCACGGACGCCTGCTGGGAGCGGGGCATCCAGATCGCCTCCGTGGCCGGCGCGAACGCCCGGCCGGTGGCCGAGTACACGCTGGCCGCGATCCTCTTCGCGGGCAAGAACGTGCTGGGCAGCGCCCGCCGTTACCGGGAACTGCGCGCCGCGCACGACTGGCGCGAGGAGTTCGACGGCTGGGGCAACCACGGCCGCACGGTGGGCATCGTCGGCGCGTCCCGGACCGGGCGCCGCGTCATCGAGCTGCTGCGGCCGTTCGACTTCGAGGTCCTGCTGTACGACCCGTACCTGGAACCCCCGGCGGCCACCCGGCTCGGTGCGGAGCCGGTCCCCCTCGACGAGCTCTGCGCCCGCAGCGGGATCGTCTCCGTCCACGCGCCGGAGCTGCCGGCCACCCGCCGGCTGATCGGCGCCGCGCAACTGGCGGCCATGCCGGACGGCTCCACGCTCATCAACACCGCACGCGGTTCACTGATCGACGAGCCGGCACTGGTCGCGGAGCTGGCACGGGGCCGGCTGCACGCCGTCCTGGACGTGACGGACCCCGACCTGCCCCCGGAGTCCTCACCGCTCTACGACCTGCCGAACGTGCTGCTGACCCCGCATATCGCGGGCTCGCTCGGCAACGAGCTGCACCGGATGGCGGACCAGGCCCTGGACGAGCTGGAACGCTTCGCGGGCGGCCACCCGTTCGCGGACCCGGTCCACAAAGACGCGCTCCCGCGCTTGGCGTAGCCGGCCCGTATCCAGGCTCCCCGACCGCCTCAAGCCCCTCCGGCCACATTGAGCCTCGCCGGCTGGACTTGCCGGGACACACCGGATGAGGCCGTATGAGATTGGATACCCGGACACGCGAAAGGCCCGGTCCCCCTCGCGGGGTGCCGGGCCTGCGCTTGCGCGGAAAGCTACGCGCTAGTGCGAGTGACCGTGGCCGTGACCGGCCTCGGCCTCTTCCTCGGCCGGCTTCTCGACGACCAGGGTCTCGGTCGTGAGCAGCAGCGACGCGATGGACGCGGCGTTCTCCAGGGCGGAGCGGGTGACCTTGACCGGGTCGATGACGCCGGCCTTGACCAGGTCGCCGTACTCGCCGGTCGCGGCGTTGAAGCCCTGACCCTTGTCGAGCTCGGAGACCTTCGAGGTGATGACGTAGCCCTCAAGGCCGGCGTTCTCCGCGATCCAGCGGAGCGGCTCGACGGCGGCGCGGCGCACGACCGCGACACCGGTGGCCTCGTCGCCGGTCTTGCCGAGGTTGCCCTCAAGGACCTTGACGGCGTGGACCAGAGCGGAGCCACCACCGGAGACGATGCCCTCCTCGACCGCGGCGCGGGTCGCGGAGATGGCGTCCTCCAGACGGTGCTTCTTCTCCTTGAGCTCCACCTCGGTGGCCGCACCGACGCGGATCACGCAGACCCCGCCGGCCAGCTTCGCCAGGCGCTCCTGGAGCTTCTCGCGGTCCCAGTCGGAGTCCGTGGACTCGATCTCGGCCTTGATCTGGTTGACGCGGCCGGTGACCTCGTCGGACTTGCCGCCACCGTCGACGATGGTGGTGTCGTCCTTGGAGACGGTCACACGGCGGGCGGTGCCCAGCACGTCCAGACCGGCCTGGTCGAGCTTGAGTCCGACCTCCTCGGCGATGACGGTCGCACCGGTGAGGGTGGCGATGTCACCGAGCATGGCCTTGCGGCGGTCACCGAAGCCAGGGGCCTTCACCGCGACGGCGTTGAAGGTGCCACGGATCTTGTTGACGACCAGGGTCGACAGGGCCTCGCCCTCGACGTCCTCGGCGATGATCAGCAGCGGCTTGGAGGCACCGGCCTGGATGACCTTCTCCAGGAGCGGCAGCAGCTCCTGGATCGAGCCGATCTTGCCCTGGTGGATCAGGATGTACGGGTCGTCGAGGACGGCCTCCATACGCTCCTGGTCGGTCACCATGTAAGGGGACAGGTAGCCCTTGTCGAAGGCCATGCCCTCGGTGAACTCAAGGTCCAGGCCGAAGGTGTTGGACTCCTCGACGGTGATGACACCGTCCTTGCCGACCTTGTCCATCGCGTCCGCGATGAGGTCGCCGACCTGGCTGTCCTGCGCGGAGAGCGCGGCCACGGCGGCGATGTCGGACTTGTCGTCGATCGGGCGGGCCGTCGCGAGGAGCTCCTCGGACACGGCCTTGACCGCGGCGTCGATGCCCTTCTTCAGGGCGGCCGGGGACGCGCCCGCGGCCACGTTACGCAGGCCCTCGCGGACGAGCGCCTGGGCGAGCACAGTGGCGGTGGTCGTACCGTCACCCGCTACGTCGTTGGTCTTGGTCGCCACCTCCTTCACCAGCTGGGCACCGAGGTTCTCGTACGGGTCGTCGAGCTCGACCTCACGCGCGATGGTGACACCGTCGTTGGTGATGGTGGGCGCACCGAACTTCTTGTCGATGACGACGTTGCGGCCCCTGGGACCGATCGTCACCTTCACCGTGTCGGCAAGCTTGTTGACGCCGCGCTCAAGGGCGCGACGGGCGTCCTCGTCGAACTTCAGGATCTTCGCCATGGAGCTGAACTGTCCTCTCAAAACAAGAACTGCGCCCCTCGCCGCCCGGCTAGTGATGTCGCAGGGGGCCAGGGGCGCAGAACAGAAGCAAACGTTGGGTGAGTTACTTCTCGATGATCGCGAGCACGTCGCGGGCCGAGAGGACGAGGTACTCCTCGCCGTTGTACTTCACCTCGGTGCCGCCGTACTTGCTGTACAGCACGACGTCGCCGGTCTTGACGTCGAGCGGAAGGCGCTCGCCGTTCTCGAAGCGGCCCGGGCCCACGGCCAGGACGACGCCCTCCTGGGGCTTCTCCTTGGCGGTGTCGGGAATGACCAGGCCGGAGGCCGTGGTCTGCTCGGCGTCGAGCGGCTGGACCACAATGCGGTCCTCAAGCGGCTTGATCGCAACCTTGGTGCTGGTCGACACGATCCGGTCTCCCCCTTCGGAGATCTCACGGGGTTAACAGTCTTTGGGTGGCGACCAGGTGGGCCCGTCGTCGCGGGTGCCGGACCTGCCGGTCGCACAGTACTGCTGGCACTCTCCAGTGGGGAGTGCCAGCACTGAGACTATGACCGCGGTTAGCACTCGGTCAAGCGGAGTGCCAATTCACGCCCCTCGTGGCGTCCGTTCCGGACACCCCCGCCCCCTGGACCGGCAGGAACCGGGCCCTCTCCCGGGATAACGCCCCGTCCACCCGCACCGTTCCGGACCTCACCGGCGGGCGTCCGGGCGTGCCCCGGCCGGGGCGAACGCCCGCAGGAGACGACGACCAGCGTGCCCGGCGCCCCGTGGTCACCCCGCACCGCCGTGGCGCGCGAGGCCGCCGGCCGCGCCGCCGCCCGGCTCGGCGGCGGTTTCACCCGCTGCGCGGCCTTGCGGCCGAGCCGTTCGATCGGGTCCACCGACCGCGCGCAGCCGGTGGCGGTCAGGAGCGCACCGGCGGCCAGCAGTCCGGCCAGCAGCCGGTGCGCCCTTCTCATACGTAGTCCTCCAGCCGGGCCACGGCGTATCCCTTGTCCGTGATGACCTTCATGACGGCCCGGACCATGTCGGGCATGGAGCCCTTCCAGTCCTTCTTGCCGCGGAAGTGCGTGAGGATGATGTCTCCGGGGTGCAGGTCCTGGTCCTCCTCCCGCCACTCCATGTGGTCGGGGAACGCCTCCGCCGACCACAGGGGCACGGCGGTGATGCCGCAGGACCTGGCGATCCGGAGGGTGTCGCCGTTGTAGTTGCCGTACGGCGGCCGGAAGAGCCGGGGGCGTTCGCCGTACTGCTTCTGGAGGATGTCCTGCTGGTCGCAGATCTCCTGCTTCTGCTCGTCGTAGGAGAGACCGGGCAGGTAGCGGTGGTTGAGCGTGTGGTTGTTGATGGTGACGCCTCGGGCCTGCGCGTCCTTGAAGTACCCGTAGTCGTCGCGCACCAGGTAGTCGCTGAGGAAGGCGCTGTACGGGATGTTCAGGTCCGACATCATCCGCAGCAGCTCGGGGTCCTTGTCGTCCCCGTCGTCCATCGTCAGGAAGACGATCTTCTGGTCGGTCGGGACCGTGGTGAAGACCGGCGGCAGCGAGTCGTCACCGCCCTCGACCTCGAAGCCCTTGCGGGTGGTGACGTGCGGCTTGACGGCGGGCGGGAGGGGCGCGGCCAGCGGGGTGCTCGCCAGGCCCCACTTCTTGGCGGCGACCACGCGGGCGGCCTGGGCGAGGCGCGCCTTCTCGGCCTGCGCGGCGCGCGTGCCCGCCG
>CBRG010000122.1 GCA_000470535.1 Streptomyces sp. AW19M42 | reverse complement strand
GCCTGCCACTGGCCCGCGGTGACGAGTCGTTCGACGGCCTGAGCTAAGTGACGCGGCAGTAACCCCTTGCAGGGGTGGAGGTGACGATCTAGCGTCACGTGCGGTGCATGACAACGATGTCTACGAGCAGGCGCACGACGGGAGTGGTATGCAATCAACGCGATACGCACCGACCCGGAACGGGTCGACGGCGCAGCGTCTGAGGAACCGGTTGGGGACGGCTGCGCTCTGCATCGCCCTCGCTGCCGCGGGGTCGGTCACCGGGACCGCCGCGAGCGCGGTGGCCGCCACGCAGCCGGCGGCGTCCGACGCGACGCCGGGCGCGGGAACCGATCTGACGAAGCTGGTCAATCCGTTCATCGGGACCGAGAACGAGGGACTGACCTTCCCTTCCGCGGGCGCGCCGTTCGGACTGGTGCAGGAGAGTCCGTTGATGAAGACGGCCGGTGGCACGGGGTGTGACAAGGAGTCGTCCGACACGGTCATCGGGTTCAGTCAGACGACGATCAACGGGTGCCGGTTCAACTATCTGCCGATGATGCCCACCACCGGCGCGGTGACTTCGACCGATCCGGCACAGTACGCGTCGACCTTCAGTCATGAGAACGAGACGACGGGACCCGACTACTACCGGACGAAGCTCGACAAGTACGGCGTGACCGCCGCCTTGACGGCGACCGAACGGACCGGGTGGCAGCAGTACAAGTTCCCGCGGACGAGTCGGGCGAACGTGATGTTCAACGCCGGTGCCGGCGTGGCCGGTTCCGAGATCCACGTCGTGGGCAACCGGACGGTCGAGGGATGGGTCGAGGATTCCAAGAAGACCTACTTCGTCGCACAGCTCAGCCGGCCGTTCACCTCGTACGGCACGTGGAAGGGCACCGACCGGAGCCCGGGGTCCCGTGAATCGGCCGCCAAGGGTTCCAACGGGGCGTGGGTGTCGTTCGACACGAGGAAGAACGACGCTCCTGTGGTCGCGAAGGTGGGACTCTCCTTCACCGGGCTCGACGGCGCCCACAAGAACCTATCGGCGGAGACGGGGAAGTTCGACTTCGACTTCGACGCCGTGCACAAGGCGTCGAACATAGAGTGGAACTCGATGCTGCACAAGGCCGCGATCGGTGGCGGCTCGCACGACCAGCAGGTCGCGTACTACACGGCGCTCTACCACTCCATGGTTGATCCGAACATCATCGGTGACGTCGACGGCCGCTACGTCGGAGCCGACAAGAAGATCCACACCGCCAGGGACTACACCCCGTACAGCAACCTCTCGCTGTGGGACACCTACCGGACGCAGAACAAGCTCCTCGAAATGCTCGTTCCCCACGTCGCACACGACATCGACATGTCGATCCTCGCGATCGCCCGGGAGGGCGGCGCGCTTCCACGCTGGTATCTGGAGGACGAGGAAGGCAACATCATGACCGGCGACCCGGTCACGCCGTTCCTGGTCGAGGGCTGGTCGAAAGGCCTGCTGACCGGAGCGGACGCCCAAGAGGCGTACAAGTACCTCCGGGCGAACGCAACCGAGGTGCCGCCCGCCGACGTCCGTGAGAACGGGCGTGCCGGAGCCGCGTACTACGCGGAACGCGGATACATCCCCTATGGCCTCAACGTGAAGTCGAGCGCCGACTGCGACGGAGGAACGAGCGGCAACTGCTGCCCGACCAAGTCGAACGACAACGACTGCTACTACGGCACGTCGGCCACGTTGGAGTACGCGGCGGCCGACGCGTCGTTGGCCCTGATGGCGAAGGGGCTGGGCCACTCGGCCGACGCCACGGTGTTCGCCGGGCGTGGCCAGTCGTACAAGAACGTCTTCGACACGCGGACCAGCCAGTTCCGACCGCGCACCGCGGCCGACGGCACCTGGCTGGCCCCGTACGACCCGGTCACCAGCGACCACGCGTTCCACGAGCAGAACGCGAGCCAGTACCAGTGGTCGGTACCCCAGGACCCGGCGGGACTCATCAGCATGCTGGGCGGCAGCGACGCGACGAACAGTCGGTTGAACGACTTCTTCGCCTACGACGACCTCCTCACCGACCCGGCGGGGACCGCGCGCACGGCCTGGGTCAGCGACCCGTACAACTACTACGGCTCCACGAAGTACAACCCGAACAACGAGCCGAACCTCATCGCGCCGTACCTCTACGCGTGGACGGGGCAGCCCGGCAACACCGCGACCGTGGTCAAAGCGCAGGAGACCCTGTTCACGAACAGCCCCGGCGGCATCCCCGGCAATGACGACATGGGCGAGATGTCCGCCTGGTACGTCATGTCGTCGCTGGGGCTCTACCCCACGACCAGCGGCGGCAACTTCGACGTCATCACCACGCCGCAGTTCCCCAACGCCCAGGTGCGGATCGGTGAGTACGGGAAGACGCAGGGCGGGACTCTGACGATCTCCGCGCCCGGCACCAGCATGGCCAACCGTTACATCGCCTCCGCGACGGTGAACGGCAGGGGCTGGGACAAGGCATGGGTCGACCAGGCCGACATCGCCCACGGCGGACACCTCGGCTACGCCCTGAGCACCAAACCCACCGCGTGGGCGACAGCCGCGAAGGACGCCCCGCCGTCGATCAACACGACGTCGAATCCGCAGCGCCGGCTCAGCGCTGACGTCGGGCCCGACCAGGTCGTCATGGAGCCCACGGCGGATCACGCTTCGCGGCAGCAGGTCGACCTGACGCTGCTGGCCACGGCTCCGCACACCGCGCGGGTCGCGGTGACCGCGAAGGCGCCGAAGGGGTGGTCGGTGTCGCCGTCCCGCGCGACGGCGACGGCCGACTCGAACGGGCTCCCCTCCCAGCTGAACAAGCGATTGCGGATCACCACGCCGGCCGGAACCGAGGCAGGCACCTACAAGGTGACGGTCACCGCCGAGCTCCCCGGGGCCGCGCCGGTCAAGAAGACAGTCAGCGTCGTGGTCGAGAATGCCGGCAACTGCGCCGTCAAGACGACCACTTCATGCGCCGTCGACCTCAACGCCGCCTACAACAACGACGGCGTCGCCACGCTTGCCGCACCGGGCCAGGGAGACTTCGACGGCACGGGTACGAGCTTCGCCGCCGACCAACTGCCCGCGCCGGGACCGGTCACCTTCGGTGGGGTCACCTACCAGGCACCCGAGACCTCCGGCACCAGCGAGAACTTCGTCAAGTCCACCGGGCAGGCGGTTGCCCTGCCCTCCGGCAACTACCACAGCCTCCACATCGTGGGCGCTTCCGACAACGGCAGCACCGGCGCCGCGTCGGCCACCGCCGTCGTCACCTACACCGACGGCAGCACAGCGACGGTTCCGCTCGAACTCACCGGCTGGGCGAACAAGACTCCGGACTTCGGCAACGCGGTCACGCTGACGACCGAGTACCAGCTCAAGGCCGGAACCGGGAAGACCACCACCAAGGCGTCGCTCTACGAAACGACCGTCCCACTGGAGTCGGGGAAGAAGGTCAGGTCCCTCTCCCTGGCGACACCATCCGTGCCGGCATGGGTCGCACCCGGGTCCGGAGGACTCGACTGGCAACGCAACAGCGCCGTCGAGATCTACGCGATGACCCTGGAGCGCTGACCGTCGCAGTCACCCCTGCCCCACAGGTTCACAGCGATCGACGGGAGGCCCGGTGCTGGTCAGCACCGGGCCTCCCGTCGATCGGTACGCGGCGCGTACGGCGCTCTGCTCCGATCGCGATCGGTATGCCGCCAAGTCGAGAGAGGTTCATTTATCACGACGTGCAGCACGTCCTCATCGACGGTGGACGCTGACGGCATAGCCGCCGCCGTCGTAAGGGTCGGCATCCCAGGTGGCGAAGTGATCGACGAGGGTAAGGCCGGACGCGGCGCAGCAGTCGTCGTAGTCCGGCAGTGTGAGGCTGGGCGGCACCGGCAGGTGTGCTTCGTCGAGGCCGAAGCCGGCGACCAGCAGGCCACCCGGGCGCAGGGCCGCGGACAGGTGCTTCACTACCGTCGTCTCGGTGCCGGGGGCGAGCAACGGAAAGATATTGCCCGCAGCAACGACGAGGTCGAAGCCTCCCGCAATGCCGAGCAGGGCCGGATCGAACTCGGCCAGATCGAGCTGGAACCAGGGCAGTCCCGGCGCCTGCTCCCGCGCCACCGCCAGCATCGACGCGTCAAGGTCCACCCCGACACAGTCGTACCCGAGGTCCGCAAGCCGGATCATGACCCGTCCGGTACCGCACCCGGCGTCCAGCACCCGCGCTCCGGCCGGCAGAAGAGCGGCGCAGAACCGCGCCTCACCGTGCACGTCCTTGCCACTACGGGCCAGGCTCGCAAATCGTGCGGCGTAGTCCTCCCCGGACGCTTTCCCGGTCAACTCCGTCCAGCGGCTCATCAGGCCAACCTACAGGTCGCCCGGCCGCCTCTCCGGGGAACGGAAGACCTTCACGGCGCCAGTGACCTTCCGCAGGGCCTTCCACTGTCCTTCGGCCAGGGCCACGACCCATCACGCGCAGGGGTTCGCTTGATTCGGCTTCTTTGCGGGCGATACGTACGCCGATGCACTTGCGTCCGGCGCGGTCCGGCGCGCAACCCGTCCCGCTTCCCTCCGTTTGGTACCTTTCACTGGACACGTAAATCGATCGGATGTTCGTTTTTGGAATCTCCGACACGTCCGTTGTCGGCAGCAGACGCCCACGTTCTCCGACGTGCGGCGGGCCACTCAATCGGACCGGGTGAAGCTCATGGCAGGAACCGACCACGAGAAGGCGCTGGACACCGCGCTCGCGCAGATCGAGCGGAAGTTCGGCAAGGGCGCGGTCATGCGCCTCGGCGAGCGGCCCAACGAGCCCATCGAAGTGATCCCCACCGGGTCGACCGCGCTGGACGTGGCGCTCGGTGTGGGCGGTCTGCCACGCGGCCGCGTGGTGGAGGTGTACGGACCGGAGTCCTCCGGTAAGACGACGCTGACGTTGCACGCAGTAGCGAACGCGCAGAAGGCCGGCGGCACGGTGGCGTTCATCGACGCCGAACACGCTCTGGACCCGGAGTACGCCAAAAAGCTCGGCGTCGACACCGACAACCTCATCCTGTCCCAGCCGGACAACGGTGAACAGGCGCTGGAGATCGTCGACATCCTGATCCGCTCCGGCGCGATCGACCTGATCGTGATCGACTCCGTCGCGGCCCTGGTTCCCCGTGCCGAGATCGAGGGGGCCATGGGTGACTCCCACATGGGTCTACAGGCCCGTCTGATGAGCCAGGCGCTCCGTAAGATCACCAGTGCGCTCAGCCAGACGAGGACAACGGCGATCTTCATCAACCAGCTGCGCGAGAAGATCGGCGTGATGTTCGGCTCGCCGGAGACCACGACCGGTGGCCGGGCGCTGAAGTTCTACGCTTCGGTGCGTCTGGACATCCGGCGTATCGAGACGCTGAAGGACGGAACCGACGCGGTCGGCAACCGTACCCGCGTCAAGGTCGTCAAGAACAAGGTCGCACCGCCCTTCAAGCAGGCGGAGTTCGACATCCTCTACGGCCAGGGGATCAGCCGCGAGGGCGGGCTGATCGACATGGGCGTGGAGCATGCGTTCGTACACAAGGCCGGCGCCTGGTACACGTACGAGGGCGGCCAGCTCGGTCAGGGCAAGGAGAACGCCCGCACCTTCCTCAAGAACAACCCCGACCTCACCAACGAGATCGAGCAGAAGATCCTTGAGAAGCTCGGAATCGGGGTAGCGGTGAAGGCCGCGGTCGCCGAGGACATCGGCACCGTCCCCGTCCCTGATGCCGCCGGGACCTCGGTGGGAAACGCCGCCTGACAAGGGTGGGCGTGGACCGGCCGGAGGTCGGGCTTCCGGCCGTTCAGCGTCACGGCGTGCTCCGGAGCACGGGTGAGTTGTACGTCCAGCACGAGCGGAGGTGTTCCGTCGAGCAGGGTCCGGACCGGTCCCGGACAGCCGGCCCAAGCCTCTTGAGGACTTTTGGGCTGCTCGCGGACTCCTCCGACTCGGCCATGACGAGCCCGCTCGTTCCGGCCGGCGTGGGAGCACACGTAAGCGGCCGGTCAGATCGTTGCAGGCAGGGCTCGCCGACCTCGTCCGATGGGGAAGACTTAGGCCATGAGAGACATCGTTTTCACGCGCCGGAACGGCTGGATCCCGAATGTGATCCGCGAGGACGGTGAGCTGAGGCTGATGCTCGGTGCCGGGGCCGACGCCAACCATGAGCCCCGCACGTTCACGTTCTCGATCGGGGAAGCCCATCTTGCGGTGATCCGGGAGGACCTGGCCAGACACCTGCTGCTGTGGAGTGCGGTCCTTCCGCTGTGCGATGCCGCCGGAACCCGGGGCCGGCTCGACGAGAACGCTGCCGTCGCGCTCCTGGACCCGATCCTCCTCTCCACGCCCGCGGACGTCGATGCGCTCTTCCAGCGCATCCGGTGGGACAGGGGCCGGCTCATCGCCCATGGGGCCGACATCGATCTGCTCGAACGCGGCCAGGTCTGCGTGGCGATGCGCGCGGCGACAGAGACGTCCAACGGGAAACGAGCTCAGGAGTACCACGCGAACCGCCGTCGGACCGAGCGCGGAGCAGTCCTCGGTCCCCTCGACGCCGCGATGCTGAAGTACACGGGCCAGTACCTGCACGGCGCGACGGTTGCGAAGCGGATACCCGGTGCAGTCGACCCCGCGCTGCTGCCCGAAGTCATACGTGTGATCACCACCGCGGAACAGGCATGCGCCGGGATGCGGATAGGCCGCGATCCGCGGCGCGGAAAGCGCGCCACGGACAAGCGCGACTGGGATCGGATGGCTGCGACGGTCGACGCGGCCGTGCGCCGTGCACACCCTGAGCTCGTCGACGAGGCGGTGCGTACCGTGGGCTTCCTGATGTGCTCGGAGGCCGCGGACCGCTCCCGGAGTTCGCCCATGGAGGATGACGCGGAGGCTGCCGGCGACCGCGCCCACTCCGGCGGGGGTGCGAGGAAGTCGATCCTGTCGTTCACCGACGACAAGGGCGTCGAGAAGAAGTGGCTCTCGGGTGGTCCCCGCACTGCCACCGCGGAGTTCTGGGAGTTCGTCGGCGATCGCTCTGCCGCGGACAACGAAGTGTTCACCATCGAGGACGAGGAGATGGGCGAAGGGATCCAGCTCCACTTCTACGCGGACTCCCTCGCCCGGATCACGACCGTGCACGAGGGAGCAGGCGACGGATCGGATCCGGAGTACCGGGTCGAGTACAGCCTGGTCGACGGGATCGGCGGGTACCGGAACCTGGTGAGCGCCTTCGTCCGCGGCGGCTGCGCCGCACTCGAACACCACGGCTCCTGGATGTCGGATGTCGCTGAGTTCGAGCGCGCGCGCCGGCGGCGCGACGCCGAGTAACCCGCCGATGCCTGCCCTCATCGGTGCTGCCCGCCGTCCGCTGCCGGCCCGCAGAGCATCGGCGCCCACGCATGGCAGGCGATTTGCACCGTTCAAGGCCGGCAGGTGCAGAACTCACGGACACGGTTGCCGTCTGGTTACACCACCGTCGGCAGGTGGGCTGCCCGACCGACGCTCACGGCGGGCATCCGCGCGAGCGTGTACCGGAACGCCTCCCTGGACGGCTGGTGCGGGTGCGACGGCAGCGGTCGTCCCGTTCCACGCCTGCTGGCAGCCCGCCGAGCACCGGCAGCCGGGTCCGGTGTGGGAAGGCGAGTTCGGCCCGGAGCGCGGCATCCATGGGTACCGGCGAGAGCTACGCCTGCCGGGATGCCCCGGTCAGCGGTCTGTCCAGTCCGGTGCCCACACGTCGTCCGGGGTGCGCGGCCTTGAGGTGCGCAGATGCTCGCGTAGCGCGGTCAGTACGGGGTGCTGGTCTCCGGTGCGCGACAGCAGCACGTGTGTGTACACCGGGGCCGGTTCGCGCAACGGGATGCGCCGCAGGTCGTGGGTCTGGGGCCACACGTACCGGTCCCCGCCACCGACGAGGGTGGCCAGCGAGGCCGAGTCGGCCAGCGCGTCCATCAGGGCCTCGTCCCCGAAGTTGGGGCCAAGCGCGTCGATGCTCAGGCCGAAGGCCTCGGACAGCGCCTGATAGAACGCCGCCCACTCCGTGCCGGGCCTGATCCCGGGGATCCAGATGCGGTGGCCGGCCAGGTCCGCGGGCCTGGCCCAGGGCGCGTCCGCCAACGGGTGGCTGGGTCCGACCAGGAGCTCCAGGGGCGCGTCCAGGAGTCGTTCGGCGCTGATCCCGGCCGGGGCCTGGCCTGCCGGCAGGGCACGGAAGGACGCGTCGACAGTCCCGTCGAGCACCGCGCGGGTGGCCTGGGCCGCGTTCTCCTCGCTCAGTGTGACGACGTCGAGGCTCATCTCGGGGTGGGAGCGGTAGAACCGGTAGACGGCCTGGGCAGGAGCGATGCGCCGGTTCAGGACGTCGACGCGCAGGGGCCGGCTGCCCGGGCGTACGGCCTGCTCGGCCTGTTCGAGGGTGGTCAGTACCTTCTTGGCGTGCGGCAGGAAGACCTGCCCGTCCAGGCTCGTCCGGGAGCCGCGGGAGGTGCGCACCAGGAGCGTGACCTCAAGGTGCTTCTCCAGGGTCGCGATCCGCTTGGAGACCGCCTGCTGGCTGATCCCGAGCTCGTCCGCCGCCGCCTGGAACTGGCCGGTCTCAGCGACGGTCACGAACGTCCGTACCGCTTCAACATCCACACTCCGACCCTACTTTCACAACGGTTGGTTGTCACTGGTCGAGTGCGAGGTTGTTTGATCGTGGGTTCTTCAGGGTGGTGGGATCAGCGCATGTCCACTCGCACAGATCAGATCATGTACGTCCAGAAGCCCGAGTTCGCACGTCATATGCAGCGAGTCGTGGAGGTGACCGACGCGACGTCCCGGCTGAACGTGCTGCCGTTCAGCGACGGCGAAGGTCGCGATGAACTACTTTCAGTTGTGTTCGGTGGTCCGCTCCCGGAGTCGGTGACGATCTACCCGCCGTTCTTCACCGAGTGCGGGCTGAACACGACGTTCGGGGAGAACGTCTTCGTCAACCAGGGATGCACGTTCATGGACAAGGGCGGGATCCGGATCGGCAACGGTGTCATGATCGCCCCGAAGGTCAATCTCATCACCGGGGGGCACCCCCTGTCCCTCGCCGAGCGCCGCGAGTACCTCTGCCTCGCCCCGATCGTCATCGAAGACGACGTCTGGATCGGTGCGGGAGCAACGGTCACGCAGGGGGTGACCATCGGCGCCGGCGCCGTGGTCGCTGCCGGCGCGGTGGTCACCCACGACGTTCCTGCCCGCACCCTGGTCGCGGGAGTCCCCGCCCACGAGATCAAGACGATTGACTGAGCCCGGACGGGCACCGGCCCGGGGCGAGCAGCACGTCAACTCGGCACGCGCATGCGGCACGCACACTTGGTTCACGACCAGGAAGGCGTTTACGGAAGCCAAGGCAGTCGCACCGGCCACCGACCCGCTCGCTCCGGTCAGTTCACGTATCTCTCCCGGTCGCCGTGGCGGGCGGGTGGCTGGGGTCTCGGCCTTCCGTTCCCCCGCACGGCCGCAGCCGGGTGCGGCGGTCGGCGTCCGGCCGGGGTCAACCGCGCGCCAGGTCACTCAGCACTTCCCGGGCGGCCCGTGCGCCCGACGCCAGCGCGCCTTGCACGGAACCGGTCGCACGGTGGTCCCCGCAGACGTACCTGCCCGGCGAGAAACGCGTCGTACGGCTCAGCGGCCAGGGCGGGTCCATCGCGGGCAGGGCCCCCTCGACCGTGTGCACGGCGACCTGCTGCCAGCCGCTCGTGTCGGTGCCGTAGAGGTCGGCCAGCCGGGGAAGCACGGCACCGTCCGCTCCGGACCCGTCGGCGCCCAGTACGGAGCTGGAGACGAGCGCGGTACCGGGCGGAGCGTAGGTGGGCGCGACCTCGGTGAGCACACAGGTGTTCAGCACCGGTCCGGTGCTGTCCACCACGAGGGTCGGCTCCGCCAGGGGTGTCTTCGCCACTGCGTGGTAGTACGTGGTCACCGTACGGCCCTGCGGCAGGGGCAGGCCGGGCAGCAGGCGCGCCGCCGCAGCAGCCTCCGCCGCCACCACGACGGATCTGGCCGGCAGTTCGCGGCCGTCCGCCAGAAGCACCCCCGCTGCGGTGACCCCGGCGACGGGCGTCTCCAGCCGCAGGACGCCGCTCGGGAGACCGTCGGCCAGCTGGGCGGGTACGGCGCCGATACCGCCGGCCGGCAGGCAGAGCGTTCCCCGGACCATGCTCCGCAGGACCAGGTGGAAGAAGCGGGCGGAGGTCTCCAGCCGGTCTTCGAGGAACACACCGGCCAGGAACGGCCGCAGGACTTCATTGACCGCCTTCGCCGAGAGCCCCGCGCGGGACAAGGCGTCGGCCGTGGAAAGGTCCGGCCGTCTTTTGAGGAATTCGGCGGGCAGGAAGGTGTCTCGCGCGGTGAGGGCCGCCATCGCGGCCAGGTCCCGGACGGAAAGAACCCTGCCGGGCATCAGCGTTCCGGCCTTCTCGGGCCGCCGAGTCGGGTCGGCGAGAGACACCGGCCCCGTCGGCGTGTGCACGATGATGCCCGGGGAGAAGGGCCGCAACCGCAGGCTCCGCAACTGCAGACGCCGCTTCACCTGTGGATAGGAGGTGTTGAACACCTGGAATCCGCGGTCCAGCAAGTACCCGTCCACCCGGTCCGTGCGCATACGGCCGCCCACGCCGTCGGACGCCTCAAGAAGCGCCACCTGCTGCCCGGAGCGGCACAGATCCAGCGCGCAAGCCAGGCCGGCAAGGCCCGCACCGACGACGACGGTGTCCGGAGTCCGGCGATGCTGAGTGTTCATGTTCCTCTTCCTCCGGCGCGGACCTCTGTACATCGAGAGCTGATGCTCCGGCCCGCTCCTCAGCCTGTTGGATCACGCCTGAGGCGCTCCGCGCACGATGCGCCGCGTACGACGCGTGGTACGCGAGGGAGGGCCCGAACCTCACGGCTCCACCCGAACATGTTCAGCCCGTCGGATCCAGGCGCCACTGTGATCACGCGGCCGACAGCCGACATGTCATCCCCTGAGCTCCACCGGCTCCTCTGTTCGGACCGCCTCCGTGGTGGGAGTACCCCGTCCAGGGGCTGTGCCAAGGCGCCCGCCACCGGTCGGCCGAGAAGGCTGCGTCCGATGATCGCCCACGGGGAAGGAGGACAATCGCGAGCAGTGGAGCAGGCCGGGCACGGAACGCGGTGTGACACCACCAGGAGTCGTAGTGATCAAGGTCGAACGAGTCATGCACTCATGCCGAACGCGCGACGAGATCGTGGCCTACATGGCCGACTTCTCCCGCGCCGAACAGTGGGACCCGGGGACCATCACCTGGCGACTGGCGACCCCCTCTTGAAGAGGGAGTTCGAGCGTTTGGGGGATGAGGTGTCCCAGCGGCTTCCGGAAGCGCTCGAACAGGCCCTGGGCCCCTCCGCGCCCGGTCCGCAACAGCCCTGACCGGGCGGCCTTTCTCCTCGCCCGTCAGAGACATCGCGGGTGGGGACGCGTAGCCGGTCGGATCACAGGGCGAATATGCGAGCGATGAAGAAGGCGGCGATGAGGACCGCGCCGAAGACGATGAGCCCCAGCCAGATCTTTGGGTGCTCCCACACGCCTCCGTCCGGGCGCTCTTCATGGGCTTCGGCGATGCAGCCCTCGACGGGAGGGGTCTCACCGGGGGGTACGAGGTGCTCGGCCATGGTTCAAGCGTGCTGCCATACACCCGTTTGCGCATCTCCAGACCACCTGGGGTGGCAGCGGAACGGCGGTGGAGCGTCGCTGACCGCCGGGGAGAGGCGCAGTCCTGGCCGGGGCGGTGGTTCATCTCTTGTCGCGTGGCAGGGGGGTGCGCCACCAGTTGGCTTCGCCGAGGAGCGCGACGAGGGCGGGCGCGAGCACGCCGCGGACGATGGTCGCGTCGATGACGATGCCGAGCGCGAGCGCTGTGGCAAGGATCTTGACGTCGGTGGTGGGGACGCGTGACAGGGCGACGAAGGCGAGGAACAGGATGAGTGCCGCGGAGCTGACGAGCCGGCCTGTCCGGGCGACGCCCAGCACCGTGGCGGTGTCCGTGTCGGCTCCGGCGTCGTGTTCTTCGCGGATCCGGGACAGCAGGAAGACCTCGTAGTCCATCGAGAGGCCGAAGAGAAACGCGAACACGGCGATCGGGACCCAGACGGTGATCGCGCCCGACGCGGACTGCCCGAACAGAAACTCGGTACCCAGGCCGTGCTGCCAGATCAGGACCGTGATGCCGTATGCGGCACCGAGCGAGAGCACGTTGAGCACCAGGGCCTTGACCGGAAGCCAGAACGAACGCAGGGCTCTGAACAGGAGCAGGAACGTCACGACCACGATGATGGCCAGCACCCAGGGCGCGTTGCCGTAGACGGCGCTGAGGAAGTCCGCGTCCTGGGCGGGGCCTCCGCCGACCTGGGCGCCGGCCTTCTCGGCGGCGGTCCTGATCTGTGCGGCCGTGTCCGCTCCGGTCTCCGTGGAGGTGTCCGCACGTGTCCACACCTCAACGACGGAACGGTTGCCGTCGGTCCAGGCGGGTGGCGCGATGACGCCCGCCACGCCGTCGATACCGCCGAGTGCTTCACGGACCTTCGCCACGTCCTCGGTGACGATCTCGACCGGATGCGCGAGACCGGCTCCGATCGACGAACCGTCCAGTCGATCCACGGCCGAGGCGGCCGGCCCTCCCAGGGAAGCCAATGACTCCGTCGTGGGCCGGCCGAGCCGCAGACCGAGCACCGGCGAGGCCAGTGCCAGCAGCACCACCGTGGCTGCCAGGCCCGCCGCCCAGCGGTGGCGCACCACAGCGCTGCCGACCGCGTGCCACAGCCTGCTCTCTGAGGCGCGGGAGCGCCGGCCAGGCCACTCCAGCCGCCTGCCCACCGTCAGCAGGAGAGCCGGCAGCAGGGTGAGGGCGGCAGCGACGCTCATCAACGGAATGAGCAACCCCGTGAATCCGACGCTGCGCAGAAACGGCACGGGCAGGACGATCAGTGCGGCCAGGCTCACCGCCACGGTGACCCCGGAGAAGAGCACGGAGCGCCCAGCCGTGGACATGGCCCGCCGCACTGCCTCCTCGGTGTCGGCGCCGTGGCCCAACTCCTCACGCCAGCGAGTCACGACCAGCAGCGCGTAGTCGATCGCCACCCCCAGACCGATCAGGGCGAGCAGGTACTGGACGATGAACGAGATGTCGGTGACGCCCGTCAGGCCCCACACGATCAGGAACGTGGTGAGGATGGACGCGACGGCGATGAGCAGCGGCATCAGCGCGAGGGCGGATCCGAACACCGCCAACAGGACGATCAGTGCGCCCACGCCGCCGAACAGCGTCTCGGCGAGCACCCCGGCACCGCCACCGCCGCCGTCTGCCTGCAAGGCGTCCTGCCCGGTCACCCGCACCGTCTCACCGGACCGCGCAGCGACTTCCGCCAAGGCCGGCAGGGCGCGGGCATAGGGGTCCTGGCCGGGCAGTGGCCGGGGGTAGACCAGGATGACGCCGGTGCGCCCGTCGCGGGACAGCAGGGCGGTTTCGTCGCCGAACGAGGCCACACGTGCGCCTGGCACCGTGCGCCGCACATCCGCGACCAACGGTGCCGCCGCCGACCGCTGGACACGGGCGTCTCCGTCACCGACGACCAGTAGGACCGGTGCGTTCGATCCGCCGGAACCGAAGTGCTCCACCAACTGCTCGTTCGTCTCGTAGCCGGGCTGGTCCGGCAGTCCGAACTCGAAGCTCAGGGCAGCGGTCGCCTTCGGTGCGGCGTAGCCGCCCACCACGGCCAGGAGCAGCCAGACTCCGAGTACCAGGAAGCGGTGCCGGATGACGAAGCCAGTCAGTGCGTGCACGCGTGATGTCTCTCAGGTAGAGGCCGGGTTCCGCTGGTGCGGTGATGCCTTTTGATACTTCCTCCCCACGGCCACTTCGGATGCAGCAAGGAGGAAAGGTATGGCGCGCGATCGGGTAGGCACGATTACACGTCGTGCGCGCGTCGCACGCATCCGCAGTGCTGTCCCCTGCGGAAGTATCTCCATCAGGCAGGCGGCTCTCTCCCCGGGCCGCCGGATTGCTGCCCGACACCCGTTCGAGAGAAAGGCGCCCCGTGCTTCAGCCGGACGTCGTCATCGTGGGCGCCGGGGCGGCCGGGCTGACACTGGCCCATCAGCTGTGCGCGCCGACGGATGGTGCCCCCGTGTCGGTTGTCCTCGTCGACGCGCCCGCGGGACCGTTGCGACCGCCGCCTCGCACGTGGTGCTTCTGGGAGGCCGCCGGTGGCGCGTACGACGACGTGTTGTCCGCGTCCTGGGAGCGGTTGCGCGTGACTGGCCCCGACGGGGCGGAGACCGTGACGCGCCCCGATCCGTTCCGCTACAAGATGCTTCGCTCGGACGCCTTCGAGCAGCTGGTCCAGCGGCGGCTGTCGCACGCAGCAGGCTTTCGCCGGTTGGAGGCGACGGTGACCGCGGTCGGGGACGCCCCCGGGGGCGGTGGCCGGGTCGTCGCACGCGACGCCTGGGGCGAGCGGATCCTGCTGCACGGGAGGTACATCTTCGATTCGAGGCCGCCCGCCCGGCTGCCGGCGGCGCGCACGACCCTGCTGCAGCACTTCACGGGCTGGTTCGTCGAGGCCGACCGGCCGGTGTTCGATCCGGCCACGGCGGATCTGATGGACTTCCGCACTCCGCAACCGCCGCAGGGCCTGTCGTTCGGATACGTGCTCCCGATGGGACCGCGCAGCGCCTTGGTCGAGTACACACAGTTCTCGCGTGCGGTCCTGGACGCGCAGGGATATGAGCGGGCGTTACATCACTACACCCACGATGTGCTGGGCATCGGAGCCCACCGGGTGACCGCTGTGGAGCGGGGCGTCATTCCGATGACCGACGGACGTTTCCCGGTGCGGGTCGGCCGCTCGGTCTTCCGCATCGGGACGGCGGGCGGGGCCACCCGTCCGTCGACCGGCTATACGTTCGCCGCTGTCCAGCGCCAGAGCCGGACCATCGCCGCGCAGGTACGCAGCGGAGGCCGACTGCGGGTGGCATCGCCTTACGGAGCCTGGCCGCGCGCCATGGACGCCGTGATGCTGCGGGCGGTGGACAGCGGCCGGGTGGATGGTGGCGAGTTCTTCTCCGGTCTGTTCCGCACGGTCCCGGGAGAACGGCTGCTGCGGTTCCTGGACGGTACGTCGCGCGGATACGAGGACGTCCTGGTCGGACTGCGCACGCCGGTCGCCCCGATGCTTCGCACCGTCATCGAACTCCCTTTCAGGCCGAAGCGGCAGGCGCCTGCCGGAGCGCCACCGTGGCCCATTCCCAGCGCTCCTACCCGTATGCCTCCTGACCAGGAAACGAGCGACCCATGACACTGCTGCGTGACGACGACCTGTCCGCCGCATTCGACCGCGGCTCCCTCGCCTACGACCGGCTCACCGCGGTCAATCCCGGCTACCGCCGCGACCTGCGGCGCTCGGCGCGCAGACTCGGGCTGACGGACGGCGGCCGGGGCCTGCGCCTGCTGGATCTCGGCTGCGGAACGGGAACGTCGACCGCCGCGCTCCTGACGGCGGCGCCGGATGCGGAGATCGTCGCGGTGGACGCGTCGGCGGGCATGCTCAAGCGCGCCTCGGCCAAGCGCTGGCCGGCGAACGTCACCTTCGTGCACGCACCGGCGGAGGCCATGCACCCCTCGCAGGTGAACGGCCGCTTCGACGCCGTGTTCGCCGCATACCTCTTCCGCAATGTGAGCGACCCGGACCAGGTGCTCGACGTGGTCCGTGAGCTGCTCGTCCCGGCCGGGCGGCTGGTCGTGCACGAGTACACGCTCGGCTCCGGCCGTATGCACCGGGCGGTGTGGTCGGCGGTCTGCGGCGCGGTGGTGGTCCCGGCCGGGCGGCTCACCGGAGACGCAACCCTCTACCGTCACCTGTGCCGCAGCGTGCTGGAGTTCGACTCGGCCGCCGATTTCGCCGACCGGGTACGACGCCGCGGATTCGGTCATGTGCGGGTCCTGCCGCTGCCCGGTTGGCAGACGGGCATCACCCACACGATCGTCGCCCGGGCACCGAGCGCCGTACGGGAGCGGGCATGAGGTACGCGAGGTCCGGTACGGACGGCCACCGCCGCGGCCGTGACCGCAGGGCCGTCATGCTCCGCGGATCCGGCGGTCGTGCTCGTTTCACCGGTGACGCGCCCTCGGTGGCCGTGATCGGCGGTGGCATCGCGGGACTCTCCGCAGCGACGGTGCTGGCCGAGCGAGGTGCGCGGGTGACGCTGTACGAGCGTGAGCCGGGTCTCGGCGGGCGGCTTGCCGGCTGGCCCACCGAGATCGCCGACGGGACCACGGTCACCATGAGCCGTGGCTTTCACGCCTTCTTCCGTCAGTACTACAACCTGCGCGGCTTGTTGCGCCGGGTGGACCCGGGACTGCGAACGCTGACGGGGCTGCCCGACTATCCGCTGCGGCACAGCGCGGGCTCGCACGACAGCTTCGCGCGGGTGCCGCGCACTCCGCCGTTCAGCGT
This sequence comes from Streptomyces sp. AW19M42, assembly GCA_000470535.1. Classification (GTDB taxonomy): domain Bacteria; phylum Actinomycetota; class Actinomycetes; order Streptomycetales; family Streptomycetaceae; genus Streptomyces. Next base: position 55,062 of record CBRG010000122.1, on the reverse strand, counting down.
CCTGGGTTTCGTCGCGCTCAGCCCCACCTTCGGCCTCCGCGACCTGGTCCGGATGAGGCCGCGGGCCGCGCTCCCCCTGTTGGACGTGCGCGTGCCCGACGTGTACGAGCAGCTCGACGAGGTCAGCGCGCACGACTTCCTGATGCGCATCCGGTTCCCGGAGGCCGCCCATCATCTGGCCTTCGAGGTGTTCTCCCGTAGCTTCTTCGCCGATCCGCGGGAACTGTCGGCCGCGGAGCTGGTGTTGATGTTCCACATCTATTTTCTCGGCTCCAGCGAGGGGCTCCTCTTCGATGTGCCGGACGAGCCGTTCCCGCAGGCGCTGTGGGAGCCGTTGCGGCGGTATCTGGAGGGGCACGGCGCGCAGGTACGCACGGGATCGACGGTGGAGCACGTCACACCCCTGGTGGGCGGTGGGCACGATGTCACGGCCGACGGCCGGACGAGGCGCCACGACGCACTGGTCCTGGCTCTGGACACCGACGGGCTGCGGAAGACCGTGGCAGCATCGCCCGGACTGGGCGACGCGTCCTGGCGTGCGAAGGTGGACGGTCTCAGGACAGCACCACCGTTCCTCGTCTCGCGGCTCTGGCTGGACCGTCCGGTGGCGCCGGACCGCCCCGGCTTCCTCGGTACCAGCGGCTGTCCCCCGCTGGACAACGTCAGCGTGCTGAACCGATGGGAGGGCGAGGCCGCCCGTTGGGCAGGCCGTCACCGGGGCTCGGTGCTGGAACTGCACGCCTACGCGGTCTCACCGGACGAGGACCGCGCCACGGTGCAGACGGCGGCGATCGAACAGCTCCACCGGGTCTACCCGGAGACGCTCAGCGCCCGGGTGGTGGACGTACGGCACGAATGGCGCGCGGACTGCCCGCTCTTCCCGGTCGGCGGTTACCCGCACCGGCCCGGAGTCCGCACGCCCGACCCCACCGTGACGGTGGCGGGCGACCTGGTCCGCACGGAGCTTCCGGTGGCGCTGATGGAGCGTGCCGCGACAAGCGGATTCCTCGCGGCCAACGCGCTGTTGGAGCAGTGGGGGGTACGCGGTCAGACGCTGTGGACGGTGCCGCAGACCGGCCGCTGCGCGGTGCTGCGCGGGCTGGCCGCACTCGGCACCCGGTGAGGAGGACGGCCGAGGCTGGGCGGCCCCGTCGGCCTGGGGCCTGTCGTCAAAGTGCCGTCGTCGGCCGAAGGGCGGCCGCGCGGCAGACGGCAGTCTGACGACAGGCCCCAGGCCGACGGGCGGTCAGCCCGGGAAGCGGCCGCTGCTGCGCAACTCCCAACGCCGCTCGGCGTACGCGAGGTCGTCCCGCCACAGCCGTCCGGCGGAGGCCCGCATGAGCGGGCGGAGCAGCGGGGCTGCCGCGCGGGCAACGGCGAAACCGCGACGGTCGGAGGCAGCCAGGAGAGCCTCCGTCACCGCGGTCCGGGGCCTTCCCATGAGGTCGGGCCCCAGCGGCGTGGCATGGGATTCGACCACGGAGCCCCGGCCCTCGCCCTCCGTGATGTGCATGACGACGGTGCGTGGTTCCGGCGCCGTGAAGAGGGCACGCACCGGCACCACGACGCGCCCCACGATCTTGAAGGACACGTCGACGGCAAACCCGTCCTCCTCCCCCTCGTCCCCGCCGGAAGGCGTACTGGTCACCGTCAGGTCGACGAATGAGTACGGGTGGAACCAGGCGCCGTGCCACGGGTCGAGGCGATTGGCCACCACGTCTTCCGGCTCGCAGACGCCGACACCCTCGTACACGGAGTCGACGGTGTCCCGTGCCGCCGGGCGGGGCGGGACGACCGGCCGCTTCAGCGGGGTCTCACCGCCGACGTGGTCGAGGCGCACCCAGGCGAGAACCCCGTCGTCGAAGGCCGGATAGGGTTCCCAGCCGGCGAACGGCTCACCGCTCAGGGCGAGTCCGTGCCAGTGACAGACCAGGGTGCCGCACCGGACGGGGCTGTCGCGCAACGGTGCCCCGAGGTGCGGGCACGCGCCCGGCCCGGCGCGCAGACGGCCCGAGGCATCGCGCCAGGCCACCACTTCGCTGCCACCGACGGTCCGTCCGATCGACCGCTCGGCCGTGACGGCACGGGACGCCCCCAGGACGTACCAGTTACCGGAAGGCCGGCCCAGTGCACGCTTCAGCGCGTCCGTGATGACACCAGGCCTGGCGTCGCGCCAGGTCGGCGGTTGGCGGTCCCACGTGACGGCCGCGCGGCGCAGCCGCAGGGGGATCAGGTTCCGTGCGGTACGGCGGCCGTGGGTCATGCCACCTCCTCGCGGACGGGTCGGGCCAGGGTCTCGGGCGCCGACGCGGCGGTCGTCGCGGTGCGGGCCGGCGAGGTGCGGCCGGCACCCGCTCCGGCCCTGGTGACCAGGGCCCGTACCAGCCCGTCGAGGGCCACGGCCGCCCGGTTCAGACGAGGGACCACTGCCCGTCGGTGCAGGACGGCGTAGCCGTCGTCCTCGATCGCGTCAAGGATCCGGCTGTAGAGGATGAACGCGGTACGGATGCACGGGCGTGAGCGGGGCGCGAGCAGGGCGAGGCCGGGGAGCGCGTCGCGATAGACACCGCGGTTGTGAGCGGCCGCCGCCCGCATGACCCCGGTGATGCGGGCGTCGGACCGGCCGGTGGCCCTGCTCCATTCGAGGTAGTCCCGGTCCACTCCGTGCGCGGCCAGCAGATCGGCCGGCAGATAGAGCCGGCCGCGATCGAGATCTTCCCCCACGTCCCGGAGGAAGTTGGTGAGCTGGAAGGCGACGCCCAGGGCGGCCGCGTACGGGGCCGCCTCGTCCCGCGGACCGACGGTACCCAGCACCGGCAGCATCTGAAGACCGATCACGGCGGCCGACCCGTACATGTAGCGGCCCAGTTCCCTGTAGGAGGCGTACCCGGTCACCGTCAGGTCGCTGCACATCGACGTCATGAAGGCGGCGAAGTGACGGTGGTCGATGTCGTGGACGGCAGCCGTGTGGACGAGCGACCGGATGACGGGCTCTGTGGAGGTGCCGCCGCGCAGGCCGTCGTCGAGGAGTTCCTGGAGACGGTGCAGCGCGTGGGCGCGTTCGTCGGGGGTGGCAGCGCTGTCGAGATCGTCCACGATGTCGTCGGCCCACCGGGCGAAGCCGTACAAGGCATGGACTGCCGGGCGCTTTTCGACCGGGAGCAGCCGGGTCGCGAGGAAGTACGTCCTGCCGTGCCGCGCGTTGAGCCGGCGGCACGCCGTGTACGCGGCGCGCAGGGCGGGCTCGTGGATACCTGCCGCGTCGAGTTCACGAGGCGTCATGCGGGCCTGCCCTTCGAGCGGGGGGACGTGGACAAGGTCGGCCGGAGCGAGGACCGGTGATCCTCTCTGCGGCCAGCTTTCCCGAGATGAGCACGGTGGGCACGCCGACGCCCGGCGTGGTGCCACAGCCGGCGAGCACGGCGTTCTCGGTGCCCCGTACGAGGTTGCGCGGGCGGAAGGGCCCCGTCTGGGGAAAGGTGTGGGCGGCGGAGAAGGGTGTGCCGGCCGCGTGTCCCTGGGCGGTCCAGTCGATGGGGGTGACCAGGCCCTCCTCCTCGATCGCGGAGCCCAGGCCGGCCATTCCGCGCTGTTCGAGCGTGGTGAGCAGGGTGTCGCGGTAGCGGGGTGCCAGTTGCCGCCACTCGCGGGTGCCCGGTCCGACGTCCGTGTTCGGGCACGGCGCCAGGATGTAGTGAAGGTGTTTGCCGGGCGGAGCAAGATCCGGATCCGTTGCGGTGGGACGGGTGATGAGCAGGGAGGGGTCCGACATCAGGGATCCGTGGGTGAGCTCACGGAAGGTCTCTTTCCAGGCCGCACCGAACGAGATGGTGTGGTGGGCGAGACCGGGCCAGGTGCGGTCGGTTCCCGCGTGCAGGATCACCGCGGACGGCGAGTGGCGAAGCGCGAGGGGGCGGCGGGGGCTGCGGCCGAGCAATCGGTAGCTGACGGGCAGATCCGGCGTCAGGACGACGGCGTCACAGGCGATGCGCTGCTGGTCGGTGACGACGGCTGTGATCCGTTCTCCGGAACGCTCCAAACGGGTGACGGTGTGCCCGTAGTGGAATGCGGCGCCCGCCTCGGTCGCCGAGCGGGCCATCGCCTTCGGCAGCGCGTGCATGCCGCCCCGCGGGAAATAGACCCCGGCGATGGTGTCCATGTAGGCGATGACGGCATAGGCGGCCAGCGCGCGGGCCGGGGGCACACCCGCGTACAGGGCCTGGAAGGTGAAGACCCGGCGCAGCCGCTCGTCCTTGATGAAGTGTCCGACGCGCGCGTCGAGCCGTCCGAAGCCTCCGAGAACGGCGAGCCGGGCCAGGTCGGGGTGGAGGAGCTGGAGCGGGGAGTCGAAGTTCGTGTCGATGAACCGGCGCATCTGCAGGGCGTAGAGGCGCGTCAGCCAGGCCCGCAGTCTGCGGTAGCCGAGCGCTTCCCTGGCGCCCGCGAACTGCTCGACCGCGGCTTCCATGGCCGCCGGTTCCGTGTGCACGTCCAGTTGCGTCCCGTCGGCGAACCGGGCCCGGTAGGCGGGGTGCAGAGGAATCAGCTCCAGCCGGCCGGTCAGAGTGTGGCCGACGGCCGCAAAGGCCTCCTCGACCAGATCCGGCATGGTCAGCACGGTCGGTCCGGTGTCCATGCGGTAGCCGCCGTGCTCCAGCAGCCCGGCTCTTCCGCCGGGCGAGGAGTCCCGCTCCACCACGGTGACCTGCCGTCCGGCGCCGAGCAGATGGAGAGCGGCGGACAGGCCCGCCAGCCCGGCACCGACCACCACCACGTGGTTGACGGGGCCCTTCACGGTCGTCACCGGGCTGTGCCCCCTTCTGCCGGGCCGGTCGCGCCAGATCGCGAGGAGGAGCCCGTCTGCAGGGCCTGGCCTGGCTGGGCCCTCGCTTCCGCCGATGGCGTCGCGCCGGCCCCGGTGACGCTTTCGAACAGGCCGAGCAGGCGGTTTCCGGCGTACGGCTCCACGGAGGCCTCGGCCAGATGGCGCGCCGCGTGCTTCATGAGCCGGTCGGCCCTGTCCTCCATCTCGGCGCAGGCCCCGGTGGTCACGAGTACGTCGCGCACGTCGGTCAGGGTTTCGTCCGAGAGGTCGGCCCTGCCCAGCGCGTCGTCGAGAACGGCGCGCGCGCTGCTGGTTCCGGCTCGCGACCGGGCCACAGCCATCAGGCAGGTCGGCTTGCCCTCGCGGATGTCGCCACCCGAAGGCTTGCCGGTCTTGCCGGGGTCACCGAAGACACCCAGCAGATCGTCGCGGATCTGAAAGGCCAGGCCGGCGCACCGGCCGGCCGCCGACAACGCGCGAGTGGCGTCCTCCGCGGCACCGGCCAGGGCAGCTCCCAACGCCAGTGGACGCGCAACCGAATACAGGGCGCTCTTCAGGTATGCGGTTCGCAGGGCGCGGGCCTCGGACCGTGTGCCGGTGACCTGCCCGTGCAGGTCGAGGTACTGCCCGGCCACCATCTCGGTTCTCATCGCCCGCCAGACCGCAGACACGCGCTGCCTGGTCGCCGGGCGCATTGCCGTCTCCGCGACGGTGTCGTCCGCCCAGGCGAGAGCCAGGTCGCCGAGGAGCACGGCGGCGGATCTACCGAATGAGTCCCGCAGCTTCGGGCCGCACGAAAGGCCGGGGCTGTCCGCGAAGTCGACATGCACCGCGGGGCGGCCCCGGCGCAACGACGAACCGTCCATCACATCGTCCTGGACCAGCGCGCACGTCTGGACGAGTTCGACCGCCACCCCCAGGCGCAGCGCGGGCTCGACGTCAACGGCCTGTGAGCCCGCAGTGGTCGCGCGCATGCCCCACCAGATGAACTGGGAGCGCATGCGACTCCCCCCGCCGAGGGTGAAGCCGACGAGGCGTTCGGCGACGTCGCGGGAGAAGACGGCGTCGATCGCGGAGGCCTGATCGAGCTTCTCCCCCAGGACAGCCCGTGCTGTGCGCAGGACAGCTCCAGCTACGTCCTGGTCCACCGAGCCAACGGCGCCGTGCGGTGGCCCGGCACCGTCGTGCACCGGGTGGCGGCCCCGACCGGCGTGAGCGGCACCGTCCATCGCCTCTGTCTCCGAACGCGGGTGGTCCTGGGAAAAGGACTGCCCCTTGGCCCGGCTTCGCAGCATCACAACGTCCTCCGGTCGGCGGGTTCGGCGCACGTCCACTCCTCATTCCGTGCTGCGAGACGTTCGGATGCACTGAGCTTCGACTTTCCGGTTACGGATAGGGACGAACGGTCATCCGAGAGGACCACGAGATCAGGCAGTGGCGCGCTTTTCCGTGACCCGGACACGCAACTCCGTCCGTCCACTGGCCCGCTCGGGTGATTCAGGTCCCGGGCACATCCATATACGGCAGGACCACTCTCTCCAGCCCTTCATATGCACCCCGCCTATCACCGCCGAAACAAGCCCTCTCCGTCAGGAAGCTCGGCCTCCTCATTCACGCTCTTCACGTCCTCGAATACCTCTGCATCCATTGTGATGCGAAAGCCGGTATTGATCTCGCAGGACACATCGACCGGGCGTTGCCTCCACAACCGGACGGCGGAACGCGCCCGGCACGTACAGCGAAGGAGTTGAGTCATGAATTTGAGCGATGAACTTCCCGTCGATCACCGGCTGGCGGTCGTCTACCGGTGGGGGTCCGCCGTGTGCGGTGTGATCCTGCTCCTCTTCGCCGGCCTGGGTTTCGCCGATGCGCTCACCCCGTTCAGCACCAGCGGTGACCGGATCGCCGGCATGACGTCGAACACCTCTCTCAGCGTCATCTCACTCGTCGTGGGACTCGCCCTCATCGCAGGAGCTTTCATCGGCGGCAACGCGGCGTCCACGTTGAACATGACAGTGGGCACGCTGTTCCTGCTCAGCGGATTTGCACATATTTTCGTTCTGGACCGGCCGGCGAACTTCCTCGACTTCGGCATGACCAACGTCATCTTCAGCTTCATCATGGGGCTGGTCATTCTGACCTTCGGCATGTACGGCCGCGTCTCCAGCCGGCTTTCCCACGACAACCCGTACTGGCAGCGCCGTCATCCGCGCCAGGCCGCGACCGAATCCATCCGTCGTCGGCGCGTCTCCAGGGCGGCACCTCCCCACAAGCCGCTCAGCCCGCAGTCGAGCCAGAAGAACGGTCCGGTCGCGCCCATCGAATAACAGCTGATCCCCCCGTAGTTCCGCCACAGTGACAGAGACTGCTTGGTTATGGATCAGACGGGAGAGGGAAGTGGAAATGACGTCATTCGACCGACGAAGGAGTGCCATGGCAGTCTCCAGCAATCCGTGCTACACCGTTCCCGGCCTCAGCACCAAGGAGGGACAGCAACTTATTGCACTGCTGAGCATGCGTCTGCACGCGCTCAACGATCTCGCGCTCACCCTGAAGCACATCCACTGGAACGTGGTCGGGCCTCATTTCATCGCCGTCCACGAGATGCTCGACCCTCAGACCATCGCGGTGAGGGGCATGGCCGATGCCACAGCGGAGCGCATCTCCGCGCTCGGCGGCGAACCGCAGGGCACCCCCGGAGTCCTGGTCGCCGAACGCAGCTGGAACGACTACAGCCTCGGCCGCGCCGACGCCCTGGCACACCTGGGCGCCCTGGACCTCGTCTACACCGGGGTCATCACCGACCACCGCTCGGCGGCGTCCAAGGCCGGCTCTCTCGATCCGGTCACCGAGGACCTTCTCATCGAGCACCTCCGTTCCCTGGAACAGTTCCACTGGTTCGTCCGAGCCCATCTGGAGAATGCCGCCGGCTCCCTCTCGACGGCTGGGAAGCGGACCGAGGAGCAGGCTGCGACGGCAGGCTCCCCTTCCCGCAAACCCGCTGCTAAGCGGACCGCCAAGAAACGCGGAACCGCCAAGGCTTGAGCGTTACGCAGAGATCCTTGAGCGCCTACTAAGAGCTGCCCCGTAAGCCCTGGTGGATCGGCTCGCGGCGTCAGATGCGGTGCGTCGCGAGGCGGAGGGACGTCCGCATACTGGACGTGTTCGGGCGTTCCGACAACGCGGCGAGGTGCCGTAGCCGGCGTCGTGCGCCCGGCAGGGATTGCGGGACAGCCCTTAGGGCTTGCAGATCATTAACACGTCGTCTTGATCTTGTTGCCGGGCTCGTCGGTCAGGGCGAGGAACCGGGCGCCACTCCAGCCGTCGGTCGCGGCCTCGCGGCGCGGATCGCGGCCCGCCGCGCCCGTCACCGGGTCACCGACCGGCCGCCTCGCCCGCCCCCTTCGCCCGCGTCGAGGAGCTCGGTCACGAGCCGACGGGCGTACGCGGCGTCTCGGGCCGCAGGCGCCCGCGTATGCGCCGAGGAGCCCGGCCCGGCGATCCCTCCACTGCACTGAGTGGCGCTGCCGTCCCGTGCCCGGCCCGTTCGCTCCTGGCTCTCGTCACACTCCCGCGACCATCCGGGGGAACCGGCGCCTGTCGGACACCCCACCGGGTATACGGCACCACGTGAAAGCACCCCCCGCCCCGGAATCGGACGCTCCAGCAACACTCAAGAAGGCCCTCACCACCTCGCTGCTCTACTTCTTCATCCTCGGCGACGTCCTCGGCGCGGGCGTGTACGTCCTGGTGGGGCAGGTGGCCGCCAAGTCCGGCGGAGCCGTGTGGGCCCCCCTGCTCGCGGCGTTGTGTCTTGCCCTGCTGACAGCCACCTCCTACGCGGAGCTGGTCACCAAATACCCCCGCGCGGGCGGTGCGTCGCATTACGCCACCCTGGCCTACGGGCCGTTCGTCGGCTTCTTCGCCGGCTTCTGCATGCTCGCCGCCGGCGTCGTGTCCGTGGCCGCTCTCGCCCGCGGATTCGGCGGCGACTACCTGTCGGAATTCGTGTCACTGCCCGTGGTGCTCGTCACGGTCGTCTTCCTGGCCGCGTTGGCGCTGCTCAACGCGCGAGGCATCAGCGAGTCGACCCGGGCCAACGCCGTCGCCACGGTCATCGAGGTCAGCGGACTGCTCCTCGTGATCGGCCTCGGCGCCTGGATCGTGCTGCGCGGCGACGGGGACACCGGAAGACTGACGGACCTTGGCACCCCGACCGAGGGGCCCGTGCCCGCCCTGCTGAGCGGGGCGGTACTCGCCTACTACTCCTTCGTCGGGTTCGAGACATCCGTGAACGTGGCCGAAGAGACTCGTGACCCCCGCCGCTCGTATCCGAGAGCGCTCTTCGGCGCTCTCGCCACCGCAGGTGCGGTGTACGTGTTGGTGGGCGCGGCCGCCGCAGCCGCCGTGCCGACCGAAAGGCTCACCGAATCCAGCGGACCGCTCCTCGAAGTCGTCCGAATCGCCGGCGGGGTCCCCACGAAGCTCTTCAGCGCCATCGCCTTGGTAGCGGTCGCCAACGGAGCCCTGTTGACGGGGATCATGTCCTCACGACTGACGTACGGCATGGCGCGAGACGGTCTCCTGCCCCGCATCCTCACGAAGGTACTGCCCGGCCGGCGCACGCCCTGGGTCGCCATCGCCACCACGACCGGTCTCGCTCTGCTCCTCGCGCTGACCGGTGACGTGTCCACACTCGCCTCCACCCTGGTCCTGCTCCTGCTGGTGGTCTTCTTCATCGTCAACACCGCACTCCTTGTGCTGCGTCGCAGGGCAACCCCCCGGGACCACTTCCGGGCGCCGACCGTCGTACCCGTCCTCGGGGCCCTCTCCTGCGTCGTCCTCGCCACCCAGATCGAACGTGACGTCTGGGTGAGGGGGCTTCTCGTACTGGCTGTCGGCGCGGTACTGGGCGTCGCCGCATCACGCTCACAGCACAACCGCTGAACGAACGAGTCGGACAGGGACCCAGCAGCGCGCCTTGGAGGCAGGACGAGACTCAGGCCTTGGCGGCCGCCGTCGGCGAACTCGCACTGGAACCTCGTTACGGGTCCAACGGCGGGTTGGCCGACTGGATCGCCCCCAGCCCCGCCAACGAGTGCGGGTCCGCAGCGTGTGCTTCGCCCCGAGGACGAGCGCGCGGCTGGTGCTCGTCCTCGGGGTGCAGGTCCGCGTGGTGTGCTGAGGGGTGTCAGTCGCGGCGGTCCCGTTCCTGGTCCAGCAAGGCGTCGAGATCACGGAGCCTGTCCAGCCCTCGCACAGCCCGGGTCATCCGCGCGTTGTGTTCGAACCGGTCACGGTGACGGTGCAGGAGGTTCCAGTACCCGGCGGTGAAGGGGCAGGCGTCCTCGCCGACCCGTACGGACGGTTTGTACCGGCAGGGGCCGCAGAGGTCGCTCATCCGGTTGATGTAGGCGCCTGCGGACGTATAGGGCTTGGTGGTCATGCGGCCCCCGTCTGCGTACTGGGACATGCCCACCACGTTCGGGACCATGACCCAGTCGTAGCCGTCGACGAAGCTGCGGTGGAACCAGTCGGTGACGGCCCGGGGGTCCCAGCCTCGCTGGAGGGCGAAACTGCCCAGGATCATCAGGCGGGGGATGTGATGCGTCCAGCCTGTCGTCCTGACTTGCTCCAGGACGTGGGAGAGGCAGTTCGCCCCGGTACCGGCCGGGGACAGTTCCGTGAACCAGTCGGGCAGTGGTTCGTGGTGACGCAGGACGTTGCTCCCGCGGTAGTTTTCGTCGAAGTACCAATAGAGGTGCCAGACGAACTCACGCCACCCGGCGATCTGCCGCACGAACCCTTCGGCACTGTTGAGCGGCACGTCGCCCGACCGCCATCCGGCCTCCGCCCGCTCGACGCATTCGGCGGGGTCCAACAGCCCGAGGTTGAGCGACGTGGACAGCAGGCTGTGGCTCATCGTCGGGTCCCCGGACAGCACCGCGTCCTCGTGCGCCCCGAACGTGGCGAGCCGGTGCTCCACGAAACGGCGGAGGGCGGCGAGTGCCTCCCGGCGCGTGGCCGGGAACCCGCGGGGTGCGTCATCGCCGACGAACTCCACGTCCCCGTCGCGCACCCAGCGGTCGAGGTCGGACCGCACCTCGTTGTCGATCTCGCTCTCAAGGGGTCGGTAGGGCGCCGGTACGCCCAGGTCGGCGACGCCGCGAGGCGGGGGCTGCCGGTTGTCGTGGTCCAGGTTCCACCGGCCGCCGGCGGGCCGGTCGCCCTCCATCAGCAGATCGTGCGTCTGGCGGACCCATCGGTAGAAGTCCTCCTGGCGGAGGTGTCTCGTGCCGCGGCCGTCCGCCCAGACCCTGAACTCGTCATGGCTCACGAGGAAGCCACGTGCCGGCAGGACCCGCACGGAGGGCAACGCGTGCACGAAGGCGTAGGCCGCACGGGACGTGGGGTGGTGGACGGTCACCTGGGCGTCCCCCACCGCCTCACGCAGTCCCTCCCGGTACGTGTCCGCCTTGACGTACCGCACCCGGCCACCCAGTTCGGCGGCCCGATGACGCATCGCCGAAAGGACCAGATGCGCCTTGGCACGATGGAAGCGCCTCCGGCGGAAGACGCTCCGGGACTCGATCATCAGCAGCGGCGCGTCCCGGTGCGGGCCCCCCTGCGCCGGTTCGATGAATCGCGGGCCGAGCTGATCGCCGAACAGCCAGTGCGGTGTGCCGGATTCTTCCTTGATCATGCCGAGCGCTCCCTTGACGGACTGATGCCCGGCCGGATCGCTCGGCACCACGTGCTCTACCCACAGATCAAAGCGCACGACAGCGCGGGTCGCGGGCGGCACACGCCGCCGGAACCACCCGCCGACCTGCCAGTGGCCCCGCGGCCCGTGACGTCCACGAACATCGCGGGGCGGACAGCACGTCCCCGACGGTCGCCATCCGCCCGGTGTGCCGGCGCCGGGAACAGCCTCGCCGAGGCGCCCCACGATCGCCGTACGGGTCAGAGGCTCCTGGGACCCGACCCATGTCCGTGCGACCCGACGCCGCAGAGTGTCGCCGGGCGTCCCCAGCTCCGCCTGCCGCCACCGGTCCTCACCGCGGGCGCTCCGCTCGGAGTGTGCGGCCATCCGCGTCGAGGCGTGCTCCAGCGTCACCGGCCACGTAGGCTGCCGCTGCGAGGGGACTCGTGGTGCTTCCGTTGTCTCCAGTACAGCGCCCCCCTCACCGCCCCGACCACCACCGCCACGGCCACGGCCACGGCCACGGCCGCCAGATGCTTCGGGCCGCTCTGCCCGATCACCCCTTTGACCAGGTGCTCCGTGATATTCAGGAAGACGCTGGCCTGCCGTTCCAGGTCGAACCGCCCGCCCTCTTGGTGCCGCTCGGCCGGTACCCGCGGCACCTCCTCCCGCCCGTGAACAGGGATCAGGCACCGCACCGTCCCCGGAGCAGTGGCGGTCGCCGGCGGAACGTCATGGCGTGCCGGTGGCGTTCATCGAGGTGGTGTGTTCGGATCCGGTAGTGCACCGCCAGCGGCTGGAAGACCGCTCCCGCGGGATCGATGACTTCCTGGAACCGACGTGGGAGGCGGTGGAACGGCTGCGGGAGGAGTTCGCCCCGTGGACCGACCAGCGCTTGGTGCTGGACGCCGTTCTCGAACCGGGCGCCGGCCCCTGCCAAGGGGACCAGATGGGCACCGGTGAGCATTGCTCCGAACCCCGACCGTTGCCGCCACCGCGGATGCGGCGTGAATCCCACATGCCGCGTGTTCAGGGGGTCGTCGCCGTGCTGTTCAAACGGCGCGAGGGCCGCAGGGAGAGCCCCGTCAATGTCGTCCGCGGCTCCGGGCGACAGACACACCGTCACTGTCAGGTCGGCCATACCCTCTCCCCCTGTCGGCGGACAGCATGATCGCACCGAGCCGCTACGTTCGGCATACCGATTCGGCACCGGGCAGGCGCCCTTGGGGCTGACTTCTCTCGCGCCCGCAGGCGTCCGCTGAGCGGACGCGGCCGACCGAATACCGTCTTGACGGTGTGCCGTCAAGGCGTCACGATCGGCACAGACCCCGCCCCTTCCCGCCCGCCGTGGGGAGGGGCGCACCGGTACGTCCACGCCCTGATCCCTTCGCGCGTACGGAACTCGGAGCCCCCACATGACTCTCTTCCCCAGACGCACGACCGTGGCAGCAGCGGTCTCCTTCGCCCTTACCGCCCTGTTCGCTCCCGCCGTCCCCGCGGCCGCGTATGCGTCCGCCGTCCCGTCCTCCGCCGTCGTTCTCGCGGCGCCGGACATCCCGGTGGCCAACGTCAAGGCGCACCTAGCGCAGCTCCAGTCCATCGCCACGGCCAACGGCGGCAACCGCGCCCACGGCAGGGCCGGCTACAAGGCCTCCGTCGACTACGTGAAGGCCAAGCTGGACGCGGCCGGGTTCACCACCGCGCTCCAGACGTTCACCTCCAGCGGCTCCACCGGGTACAACCTGATCGCCGACTGGCCGGGCGGTGACGCGAGTCAGGTCGTGATGACCGGCGCGCACCTCGACTCCGTCACGGCCGGTCCCGGGATCAACGACAACGGCTCCGGCTCGGCCGCGATCCTGGAGACCGCCCTCGCCGTCTCCCGGGCCGGTTACCAGCCGTCGAAACATCTGCGCTTCGCCTGGTGGGGAGCGGAGGAGCTGGGGATGGTCGGGTCGACGTACTACGTCAGCCACCTCGCCACCGCCGACCGGGCCAAGATCGCCGGATACCTGAACTTCGACATGATCGGCTCGCCCAACCCCGGATACTTCGTCTACGACGACGACCCCACGATCGAGAAGACGTTCAAGGACTACTACGCCGGCCTCTCGATACCCACCGAGATCGAGACGGAGGGCGACGGCCGCTCCGACCACGCGCCGTTCAAGAGCGCCGGCATACCCGTCGGCGGACTCTTCTCCGGCGCCGACTACATCAAGACCGCCGCCCAGGCCCAGAAGTGGGGCGGCACCTCGGGCCAGGCCTTCGACCGGTGCTACCACGCGTCCTGCGACGCCTCGGCCAACATCAACGACACGGCGCTCGACCGGAACAGCGACGCGATCGCGTACGCGGTCTGGGGTCTCTCCGCCGCGACTACCCCGCCGCCCGCCGGCACGGTCTTCGAGAACGCTGCCAACGTGGCCGTACCGGACAACGGGGCGGCCGTGACGTCGTCCGTCGCAGTCACCGGCCGTACGGGCAACGCCCCCGCGACTCTCAAGGCCGGCGTGGACATCAAGCACACCTTCCGCGGCGACCTGGTCGTCGACCTCCTCGCGCCGGACGGCTCCGCGTACCGGCTGAAGAACTCCAGCTCCAGCGACTCCGCGGACAACGTCATCGCCACCTACACGGTGAACGCGTCGAGCGAGACCGCCAACGGGACGTGGAAGCTTCGGGTCCAGGACGTGGCCGCGCAGGACACCGGATACATCGACAGCTGGACACTGACCTTCTGACGTGAGCGCGCGGCACGTGGTGCGCACCACGTGCCGCGCTTCGGCCTCCTGCTGTCAACTCCCTCACCCGTGGATGCAGCGAGGCGGTCGACTTCTCCCGCCGTGTTGAGCGGCACAGACCGATCTTCAACGCGTTCCTGGCGGGCAGCGCCCGGACGCCGGTGCTCACCCGGCGGACTCCGTCGGTGCTCACCCGGCGGACTCCGTCGGTGCTCGTGGCCGCCCGCACCACGTCCTCGTGGTGCACGTCGTCCAGGTGATGTGTCAGCCGCATCCACATCACGGCGCCCGTCGGACCGCCGAACATCGGTCCGTACGCCACCGGCATGGGCGGCGTCGTGGAGGTCCCCGTGCCGTCCAACGAGGAGGGTCCGGACTGGGAGGGCGAGGTCGACGTCTGGGTCGGAGCACCCCTCGTCGGCGCCTCCCCCGAGGAGGCCCTGGCCGCCGTCGTCGGCTGCTCCGCGTTCAACGACCTGACGTCGCGCCGGGCGCAGAAGCTGACCTCACAGTGGATCCTCGGCAGGAACGGGGACCGGTCGGGCCCACTCGGCCCGCTCGTGCCCGCCACCGAGGTCGGGGACCTGAAGCAGGGGCTGCGGCTGCGGACCCGGGTCAACGGCGAGACCATGCAGGACGCCACCACGGACCAGATGATCTACGCGGTCGGGGACACGCTGTCGCTGATATCGCACACACTGACCCTGCGCCCCGGCGACCTCCTCGCGACCGGCACACCGGCGGGCGTCGGCTACAGCCGCACACCTCCCCGGCTGCCGCAGCCGGGGGACACGGTCGAGGTCGAAGTGGAACGCCTGGGTGCGGTCCGCAACACCGCGGTGGGCAACGACCACCGGTCCGGGGTGGCCGCCCTCCCCGGCGGCCGCAGGGCACATGCTGACCAGCCCCAAGCCCTGGCTCCGTGAGACACGTGCGACCAAATCGGGTAAGAACCAGGGCAGGCAGCCAGGAGGCGGTCTGCCCTGCTCTGCCCTTGCGCGGGACAGGACGGAAATGTTGACACCTTGCCCTGAGCCGCAGACTGTAGGGCCGCCGGCACATCGGAACGAGGGACGACTGGTGGGCGGCGCCCTCTCCTTTTCTCTCGTACGGGCCGGACGGCGTCGCCGTTCACCACCTGCGGGAGAACACTCACACCCGCTACGCCGCCTCCACCTCAACCCCGGCGGCGGCGTCAAGAAGCTCGCCCGGCTCACCACCCGCGACGTCCGCATCTTCCTCGACGGACTCCGCGCCGCCTGCCCCATCCGCCCCTCACCGCCGCGCGGGTCCACATCCTCTCCTCCTCGCGGAGGGCAGCAGCGACGGCGAGATCGCAACCTCGCTGAGGCTGTCCCGGCAGGCGGTCGACTACCACCTCAGCCGGCTGCGCGACATCCTCGGCACCGCGACCAGGCGCGCCCTCGTCGCCCGCGCCTACGTCCTCGGCATCCTGTCGCCGCGCGCCTGGCCGCTGCGCTCGGCCACGGCCTCCCACCCGCTCAGCTCCACCTGGGTCGGGGCCGTCGGGCCCGCGGCCGGCGTCGGGATCGTACGAATCCGCGCGGGCGAGCGGTGTGCCCGCCACCCTCCGCAGATGCCTTCGACGCGGCTCCGATGCCGCGAAAGGTGCTCATAGCGGATCGATGAGTGCGCAAAAATGATTCAAAGCACCCTTGACCCAACAACTTTGAGCAAATAGCGTCTGGTCGTTCCGGTTTTAGGGCAGCGTCCCCCACGGAACGGACCGTGTCGGTCCCCATGGCTTCTCCCGCGCGGTGAGGCTGCGGCCCCCACCCCCAGGAAGGCTCCGCGTGCGCAGACGTTCCCTCCTCACGGCGGCTGCCGCCACGACGCTCGCGGCGGCCCCGCTCGCGTCCGGTTGCAGTTCCTCCTCGTCACCCTCGCCCTCCTCGGGCGGCGGCTCCCGGCGTGGCCATCTCACCTACGGCGTCTGGGACGTCTACCAGGTGCCGGCCATGAACCGGGTGGCGCGGGAGTTCGAGCGCACGCGGCCGGGCGTCACCGTCGATGTGCAGCTCACCCCCAACGGGACGTACTGGACCAAACTGCGCACGGCATGCACCGGCGGCGCCGCGCCGGACGTCTTCTGGATGAACGGGCCCAACTTCGGCCTCTACGCCGATGCCGGGCAGCTCCTCCCGCTGGAGACTCAAGGGTCCGAAGCCGTGCTGCGGCCCGCCGACTTCCCGGCCGACCTGGTCTCCCTCTACCGCTGGAAGGGCACCCAGTACGGCGCCCCCAAGGACTTCGACACGGTCGCGTTGTGGTTCAACAAGGAGATCTTCGACCGGGCCAAGACCGACTACCCGGACGCCTCCTGGACCTGGCAGGACCTGATCGCCACCGCCCAGCGGCTCACCGACCGCAAGCGCGGGATCTACGGCGTCGGGGCCCCGGTCCGCGCACAGGAGAACTACTACAACTCGATACCCCAGGCCGGCGGCTGGGTCATCTCCCAGGACAAGGAGCACTCCGGCTACTCCGACGACCGCACGCGGGAGGGGCTGCAGCTGTGGATCGATCTGATCCACCGCTACCGCGCCTCACCGTCGCTCCAGCAGATGACCGACACGGACCCCACCCAGATGTTCCAGTCAGGAACGCTGGCCATGACCTACGAGGCGTCCTACAACGCGGCGACGTTCTACGCCGACCCCGAACTGCGGGCCAAGGTGGACGTCGCCCCGATGCCCAGGGGCCGCCGCCGTGCCACCGTCCTGCACGGCCTGGCGAACGTCGTCTACGCCCGGACCCCGCAGCCCGAGCTGGCCAGGGAGTTCGTGCGATTCCTCGGCGGGGAGCGGGCCTCACTGCTCCAGGGCAAGTACGGCACCGCCATCCCGGCCCGCAACGGCACCGCGAAGCCGTGGGCCGCCGGAATGCCGCGCTTCGATCTCCAAGTGCACCTGGACGCGCTCGACTACGCGGTGCCCTTCCCCGGCTCCGCCAACAGTGCCGCCTGGCAGCACAAGGAACAGATGTGGCTCGCCAAGGCGTGGAGCGGCGACGCGACCCTCAAGGGCGCCACCGGCTCCCTGACCGATGCGATGAACCAGCTGCTCGCCCAGGAGAGGAAGGGCCGGTCCTGATGAGCCTCGATGTGCGTACGCGATCCGCCGTACCGGCGCAGCGCTCCGGGCCGGACGTCCTGGACCAGCGGGAGCTGCGCCGGCGCGAGCGCCGCTTCAGGAACCGGGACAAGTGGTGGGGCTACGCCCTGATCGCCCCGGCCGGCCTCGGCCTCGCGGTCTTCTACCTGTGGCCGGTGGTGCAGACGCTCTACTACAGCTTCACCGAGTGGGGCGCCTTCGGCGGGACCACCTGGATCGGACTGTCCAACTACCGCACGCTGGTGGGCGACCCGGAGTTCTGGCACTCGCTGGGCAACACGGGCATCTACACCGGGCTGGTACTGCTCGGCATCCCGCTGTCGATGGCGCTCGCCGTGCTGCTCAACATCAAGGGCCTGCGCGGCACCGGCGTGTACCGCACGCTCTACTTCCTGCCGGTGGTCACGATGCCCGCCGCCGTCGCGGTGGTCTGGCGCTGGCTCTACAACGGCGACGTCGGCATCCTCAACCACGCACTCTCCTCGATCGGTATCGACGGCACCTACTGGGTGTCCGACCCGCACACCATCCGCTTCGCGGTAGCGGTCGTCGGCGTGTGGATGACCGTCGGCTACAACATGATCCTGCTGCTCGCCGGCCTCCAGAGCATCCCCGGCGACTACTACGAGGCGGCGGCACTCGACGGCGCGGGACGGGTGCGGCAGTTCTTCTCGGTCACCCTGCCACTGCTGAGCCCCACCCTGTTCTTCACCACCGTGCTATCGATCATCCAGTCCCTGCAGGTCTTCGACCTCGTGTACCTGATCATCGGCGCCAACACGACGAACTCGCTCCAGAACCCCGCCTACGGCGAGGGCCAGACAGTCGTGATGCTCTTCTTCCAGAAGGCGTTCTTCGACAACCAGCGCGGCTACGGCGCGGCCATCGTCTGCGTGCTGTTCGTCCTGATCATGGCGCTGACCACCGTCCAGTTCCGGTTGCAGAAGAGGTGGGTCCACTATGCGTGAGGCGACTGTGCGTGACGCTGCGCGTAAGCCGACGCGGCGGGCGAGCCGCGAAGGCAGGATGTGGCCCGCCCACGTCCTGCTCACCCTCGGCGCGATCATCACCGTGTTCCCCCTGGTGTGGGAGCTGCTCACCTCCTTCAAAAGCTTCGGTGAGTCCGTGCAGGTGCCGCCGACGATCCTGCCCGCGCACTGGGACTGGTCGAACTACAGCAAGGTCTTCGACGGAATCCCCTTCGGCCGGCAGTTCATCAACACCGTCGTGATGGCGCTGCTGCGCACCGCGGCCCAGCTGCTGCTCTGCTCGATGGCGGCCTACGCCTTCGCCCGGATCCGCTTCCCCGGGCGCGGGGCGATCTTCCTGGCCTTCCTCGCCGTACTGATGGTGCCCGGACAGCTCTTCCTGCTTCCGCAGTACCAGATCATGCAGAACCTCGGCTGGCTGGACTCCATGCAGGCCCTCGTGGTGCCCGGCATGTTCTCCGCCTTCGGCACCTTCCTGCTGCGCCAGTTCTTCATGGGGCTGCCGGAGGAGCTGGAGGAGGCGGCACGCCTGGACGGTGCCAATCCGTTCACCGTCTTCTGGCGCATCGCCCTGCCGCTGGCCCGCCCCGGGCTGCTGGCGCTGGGCATTCTCACGTTCCTGTGGTCCTGGAACGACCTGATGTGGCCGCTGATCGTGAACACCGACCCGGCCAAGATGCCGTTGTCGGCCGGTCTGGCCTCGCTCCAGGGCGCCCACCTGACCGAGTACCCGGTACTGATGGCCGGCTCCCTCCTGGCGACTCTCCCGGTGATCGTCGTGTTCGTCGCGATGCAGCGCCAGTTCATCCAGGGCATCGCCTTCTCCGGCATGAAGGGCTGAGCGCGCCTGACCGGCACGTCCATCCGTACCGAGGGCCGGTTTCCGTACCGGGGGCCGGTCGGAGAACCCCCCTGTGCGGCAACGGGCGGTGCAGGGGAAGGGGGCCACGGGGCCCGGTCAGCGGTTCACCGGCCGGGTGTCGGTGTCGAGGCCCCAGCTGCCGAGCAGCCGCATCGACTCCTCGGAGGCCGAGCCGGGCGCGGCATGGAAGGTGACCAGCGACATGTCCTGGTCGGCCGGCAGCTTCAGCGTCTCGTAGGACAGGGTGAGGTCGCCCACCAGTGGATGGTGCAGCCGCTTTGTGCCGTACCCCTTCTCCTGGACCGTGTGCGCGGCCCACAGGGTCCTGAACTCCTCGCTCTTCACCGAGAGTTCTCCCACCAGAGCCGAGAGCAGCGGATCGTCGGGCCAGCAGCCCGCGCACAGCCGCAGCGCGCTCACCAACTCGACGGCCTTGCACTCCCAGTCCACGTACAGATCTCGCGAGTTCGGGTCGAGGAACACGATCCGGGCCATGTTCCGCTCCTCGGACGGCAGCGTCGTCTCGTCGCCGAGCAACGCCCGCGCCATCCGGTTCGACGCCAGGATCTCCATCCGCCGCCCCAGCACGTACGCGGGCACACTGTCCATGGCATCGATCAGGTACTGGAGCTCCGCCCGCAGCCGCTGCGGGCGGGCGGCGGCGGCACGCTTCTTCTTCGTCTTCGGGTTCGCCAGGTGCGTGAGGTGAGCATGCTCGGTGTCCGACAGCCGCAGCGCACGGGCGATCGCGTCCAGCACCTCACCGGAGACGTTCCCGCTGTTCCCCTGTTCCAGACGTGTGTAGTAGGCCACGGACACCCCGGCGAGCTGGGCCAGCTCCTCGCGCCGCAGCCCCGGTACCCGCCGGGCCCGTCCCACACTGGGCAGACCCACGTCCTCGGGTTTGAGCCGGGCCCGCCGGATACGGAGGAATTCACTGAGTTCGGCGCGCTGATCCATGTCTTCCAGTATCCGGGTACGGCGTGGTGCCCACCGTGACCCTGCCAGTAGTACGCACAGCAGACGTAGGCACAGCGGGGACCTGGGCGTTTGTCGGGGTATGAGGCACAGTTGAAGAACCACCCCACCTTTGAGGAGATCATTCCCGGATGACTGTCACCACCGTCGCCGCATATGCCGCCCCTGCCCCCAAGGCCCCGCTGGAGCGCACGACCGTGCCGCGCCGCCCGGTCGGCGAGCACGACGTCCTGATCGACATCAAGTACGCAGGGATCTGCCACTCGGACATCCACCAGGCCCGTAACGGCTGGGGCGAGGGCATCTTCCCGATGGTTCCCGGCCACGAGATCGCAGGCGTGGTCGCCGAGGTCGGTCCGGGCGTGACGAGGTTCGCCGTCGGCGACCGGGTCGGCGTCGGCTGCATGGTCGATTCGTGCCGCGAGTGCGAGAACTGCAAGGCCGGCCTTGAGCAGTACTGCGCCGAGGGCAACGTCGGCACCTACAACGCCATCGGCAAGGACGGCGAGCCCACCTACGGCGGGTACTCCACCCACGTGGTGGTCGACGAGAACTACACCCTGCGCATACCCGAGGGCATCGCCCTCGACGAGGCCGCTCCGCTGCTCTGCGCCGGCATCACCACGTACTCCCCGCTCGCCCACTGGAACGCCGGTCCCGGCAAGAAGGTCGCGATCGTCGGCCTGGGCGGTCTCGGGCACATGGGCGTCAAGATCGCGCACGCGCTCGGCGCCGAGGTGACCGTGCTCAGCCAGACGCTGCGCAAGGAGGCCGACGGGCTGAAGCTGGGCGCGGACCACTACTTCGCGACCAGCGACCCGAAGACGTTCGAGCAGCTCAAGGGCTCCTTCGACCTGATCATCTCCACGGTCTCGGCGCCGCTGCCGCTGGACACGTACCTCGCGCTCCTCAAGACGGACGGCGCGATGGTCAACGTGGGGGCGCCTGAGGAGCCGGTCTCGCTGAACCTGTTCTCCGTCATCGGAGGCCGGAAGACCCTTGCGGGCTCCGGCATCGGCGGCATCCGTGAGACGCAGGAGATGCTCGACTTCTGCGCACGGCACTCCCTCGGCGCCGAGATCGAGCTGATCCGCGCCGACCAGATCAACGAGGCGTACGAGCGAGTGCTCGCCAGCGACGTGCGCTACCGCTTCGTGATCGACACCGCCACCATGTGACGTCCGTACCCCGGGTGACGTCCGTACCCCGGCCGGACGCATCCGGTCCATCGCCGCCGACCGGGCCGACACCACGGTCGAGGTCCTGCCGGCGGGCCGCTCCAAAAGCCGCGACGTGAAGGCCGCGGAGCAGATCGAGGTCGCCTACAGCGACGGCACCCTGCACACCGCGGCCCCCGCGGCGAAGAACCGGCTCCCGTGTCGAGGCGAAGGCTGCCAGCGCCGAGTTCCGGGGCGTCGGACGGCTCGGCGACTTCGCCTTCGAGGGCGCGCAGGGCGCGGTCAAGCTCGACGAGACGGAAGGGGAGCGGCGGAGCCGATACGTGACCGTCGTAGGGGCTCGCGAGCGGTAGCTCAAGCAACACCAGACGGCGATCTGACTGGGCAGATTCGGGCCTGCCGGCAGGCCAAGAGCCAGGGCCCCAATTTGGGCCTGGTCATCGGGGCTGGGGCACCCGACGCCTCACAGCCGTCCGCCCAACCGATGGGTGTGACCACCAATTGGTTGGGCGGACGTGAGGACGCCGTCCCGCTGACGCTCCGGTGAAGAGGCCGCTGCCTTCATGCGGGACAGCCGCCGCACTCCGAGCAGGCATCTTCCGCATCCGTCGCAGGGTCCCTCGATCATGTTCAGGGACGTAACGCGCAAGCTCTCTTTGTTTCGAGCACGCAGCGTACGGAGAAATCGCGGCCACACCCTGGGCGATGATCTTGGTCACCCCAGGAAGCTCAGCCGCACCTGCCGGTTGGGATTGTCCCGGTTCGTGTCGACCAGGCACACCGACTGCCACGTCCCCAGCTCCAGCCGACCCGCGATCACCGGGAGGGTCGCGTGCGGCGGTACGAGGGCCGGGAGTACATGGTCGCGACCGTGGCCGGGACTGCCGTGGCGGTGCTGCCAGCGGTCGTCGGCTGGGAGCAGCGTGTGCAGGGCGGAGAGGAGGTCGTCGTCGCTGCCCGCGCCGGTTTCGAGAACCGCGATCCCCGCTGTCGCGTGGGGTACGAAGATGTTGAGCAGTCCGTCCCGGCCGGCGGCCGTCCGGGTCAGGAACTGTTCGCAGTCGGATGTCAGATCGGTGACGGTCTCCGTGGTTCCTGTGGTGATGTGCAGGACGCTGGTGGTGAAGGCGGTGGACATGGGTTCATTCTCCCGCCCGTGCCGCACGATCGCGCGTCCACGTGCCGAGACACCATTGACCGCTTCGTTGAGGGATCGCTACGTTCAGCGCCATGTTCCGATCAGCTCTGCTCACTTCGCGCGGTCACATCGACCTGCTGCGGGTGGCCTCCGCCGCGTGTTGTCGCGGCTGCTGACGTTCTCTCAGTACCTTTCCCGTCAGTGACCGGGCGCGAGGCGCCCGACCGCTCCTGACGTAGTACGCGTCCCGCCCCGCCCCTCCCGTGTCGCTCGGCCCCGACCGACGCTCGCGGTGGGTACCTCCGTGACCTCTGCCCGTACGGCACGGGCGTCGTGTGCCCGGGAGCCCTGGGGCCGGGGCACCCCATCCCCATGAACCGTTCGTGGAGCCCACATGACTCTCGATCACGCTCTCGCCCCACCCGATATATCAGCTGAAATGGCAAAATCCAGCCAGGCGGCCGGTTCGGTCCGGCGTCGGCCGCTCGACCTGGAGCCCGTCACGCCGGCCGCTGCCCGCGGGGTGCGGCTGCGAAACGTGCCGCGGTGGCTTCGGCGCACTGCCGGGCCCCTGTTGTTGCTGGTCCTGTGGCAGGTGCTCAGCGCCACAGGTGTGCTGCATCCGGACGTGCTGGCCTCGCCCGGCACCATCGCCCGCGCGGGATGGGATCTGATCGCGGACGGGACCCTCACCTCCGCGATGGCCGTCTCCCTCCAGCGCGTGGCTGTGGGGCTGGTGCTCGGGGGCGCCGTCGGGACGGCGCTCGCGCTGGTCTCCGGGCTCTCCCGGCTGGGTGAGGATCTGGTCGACGCCAGCGTCCAGATGCTGCGCACGGTTCCCTGGGTCGGGCTGATCCCGCTGTTCATCATCTGGCTGGGAATCGGTGAGGCCCCCAAGGTGGCGCTGATCGCGCTCGGGGTGGCGTTCCATCTGTACCTCAACGTCTACGCGGGCATTCGCGGCGTGGATCCCCAACTCATCGAGGCAGGTCAGTCGTTGGGGCTCAGCCGTTGGGGGCTGGTGCGGCATGTGGTGCTGCCGGGGGCGTTGCCCGGGGCCATGACGGGGCTGCGTTACTCGCTGGCGACCGCCTGGCTGGCGCTGGTGTTCGGCGAGTCGGTCAACGCGGATGCGGGAATCGGCTTCCTGATGAACCAAGCCCGGGAGTTCTTCCGTACCGACGTCATCGTCGTCTGCCTGGTGGTCTACGCCTTCCTCGGCCTCGCCGCCGATGTCATCGTCCGTATTCTCGAAAGGCTGCTGCTGCAATGGCGACCGACCTTCACGGGCCAGTGACCGCCCACTCCCCCGCCCCGGCCGGCACGCTGCCGGAAGCCGCCGTACGTGTCGAGGGACTGTCCCGTTCCTTCGACGGCCGGGACGTCATCGCCGGGCTCGACCTGACCCTGCGCGCCGGGGAGTTCACCGTGCTGCTCGGGCGCAGCGGCTGCGGGAAGTCGACCCTGTTGCGGGTGCTCGCCGGCCTCGACCGGGAGATCCGGGGGACGGTACTGGTGCCCCGGCGCCGGGCCGTCGCGTTCCAGGCGCCGCGGCTGATGCCCTGGAAGCGGGTCTGGCGCAACGTACTGCTCGGGCTGCCCGGGAAGCCCGAACGGGCCGTCGCCGAGCAGGCGTTGGCAGAGGTCGGGCTCAGTGAGCGGTCCGGGGCCTGGCCCAGGACCCTCTCGGGCGGTGAGGCGCAGCGCGCATCGCTCGCGCGGGCGCTGGTGCGCGAGCCCGATCTGCTGCTGCTCGACGAACCGTTCGGCGCACTCGACGCGCTGACCAGGATCAAGGCCCAGCAGTTGGTGGCCGAACTCTGGCAGCGCCGGGGTTGCGCCGTACTGCTCGTCACGCACGACGTGGACGAGGCGCTCCTCCTCGCCGACCGCGCACTGGTCATGCGGGACGGTGCCATCGCGTACGAGACATCGGTGGGCCTGGACCGGCCGCGCGGCCCCGGCACCCCGGAGTTCGCCGCGCTGCGCACCCGGCTGCTCACGGAACTCGGCGTGGAGACAGTCCCCGCGCCCACCGACGCCTCCTGAACCACCGATCCCCTCAGCTTCTGAACCTCCCCTGTCCGGACCGGAGAGAGACGATATGAATCGCCGTACCCTGCCCGCGTTCCTGCTCCCCCTTGCCCTGCTGCTCACCGCCTGCGGTGGCGCGAGTTCCGCCTCCACGGCGAGCAGCACCGACGGCAAGGGCAGCGTCACACTCAACATCGGTGACCAGAAGGGCGGTTACGAAGCCATCCTGCGCGCCTCCGGCGAGTTGGACGATCTCGACTACCGCATCAAATGGTCCACCTTCACCTCCGGCCCGCCACTACTTGAGGCGGTCAACGCCGGGGCCGTGGACATCGGCGGGGGCGGCAACACCCCGCCGGTGTTCGCCGCCGGCGCCGGTTCCAAGGTCGTGGTGGTGGGTGCCACGCACGGCTCATCGGCCGGTGAGGCGATCGTGGTCCCCAAGGACTCGCCGCTGAGGAGTCCGGCCCAGCTCAAGGGCAGGTCTGTCGCCGTGGCCCAGGGCAGCTCCGCCCACTTCCAGCTGATCAGTTCGCTGAAGAAGGCGGGGCTCAGCCTGTCGGACGTGAGGCTGAAGTACCTTCAGCCGGCCGATGCGCTGGCCGCGTTCAGCCGGGGCAAGGTCGACGCCTGGGCGATCTGGGACCCCTACACCTCTCAGGTGCTGCGCGGCGGCGGGGCGCGGGTCCTGACCACGGGTGAAGGAGTCGTCAACGGTCTCGCGTTCCAGGTCGCCTCGCCCGCGGCGCTCAAGGAGCCCGGGAAGTCCGCGGCCATCGGTGATCTGCTCGTCCGGCTGGACCGGGCGCAGAGCTGGGTGTTCAAACACCCCGACGCGTGGGCGAAGGTCTGGGCGAAGGAGACCGGGCTGCCGTACGAGGTCGCACTGGACGCGGTGAAGGTGACGGCCGGTACCCGGGTCCCCGTCGCCATCGATCCGGCCGCGATCGCCTCCGAGCAGGAGATCGCGGACACCTTCGCGGATCTGAAGCTCATCCCGCGCCGCTTCGTCTTCAAGGACTTCGTCGACACCCGCTTCAACCGCGATCTCCCCGCGTCCTCCGCAACCCCGCGCTCGTACGGAAAGGCCTCCTCATGAACGTCCACCTGCACTGGTTCCTGCCCACGGGCGGCGACGGGCGTACGCTCGTCGACCGGCACGCGTACACCGACGGCGGGATCAAGCGGGACCGGATCACTCCGGTCAGCGGGGTGCGCGCACCCGACATCGAGTACCTGGCGCAGATCGCCAAGGCCGCCGAGCAGTTGGGGTTCGAGGCCGTGCTGACGCCGACCGGGACCTGGTGCGAGGACGCCTGGCTCACGACCGTGGCACTGGCCCAGCACACCGAGCGGCTGAAGTTCCTGGTGGCGTTCCGGCCGGGCGTGATCTCGCCGGTCCTCGCCGCGCAGATGGCCGCGACGTATCAGCGGATCACCCGGGGGCGGCTGCTGCTGAATGTCGTGACGGGCGGTGACTCCACGGAGCAGCGGAGGTTCGGTGACCATCTGGACCACGACCGGCGCTACGCGAGGACCGCGGAGTTCCTGTCGGTGGTGCGGGGTGCGTGGAGCGGCCGGCCGTTCGACTTCGACGGTGAGCATTACCAGGTGGAGGGCGGGCTGACGGCGCTGCCGCCGGACCCGCTGCCGGAGATCTTCTTCGGTGGGTCCTCGGCGGCAGCCGGTCCGGTCGCGGCCGCGCACGCCGATGTCTATCTGACCTGGGGCGAGCCGCCGGCGGACGTGAAGAAGAAGATCGACTGGATCAAGGGGCTGGCCGAGGAGCAGGGCCGCACTGTCCGGTTCGGGATCCGGCTGCACACCATCTCGCGCGACTCGTCGCGCGAGGCGTGGGCGACCGCCGACCGGCTGCTGGGCGATCTCGACGCCGACACGGTCGCCGCGGCCCAGCAGGCGTTGGGGCGGAGCGAGTCCGTCGGGCAGCAGCGGATGCTGGCGCTGCACGGGGGCTCGCGCGACAAGCTGGAGATCGCGCCCAACCTGTGGGCCGGCGTGGGTCTGGTGCGGGGCGGTGCGGGCACCGCGCTGGTCGGCAGTCACGTCGAGGTCGCGGACCGGATCGAGGAGTACCACGCCCTGGGTGTGGAGCACTTCGTGCTCTCCGGATACCCACATCTGGAGGAGGCGTACTGGTTCGGTGAGGGCGTCACTCCGGAGCTGGCGGCCCGGGGGCTGCTCTCGACGGTCCCGGCGTCCCCGCTATCGGCGGTCCCCGCGGCGAACGGCCGTCCGGCCTCCGCTCCCGGTGGTGCACCGCTGCTGTTCGCCGGAGGGCGCTGAACCGCTCGACGGGCCCGGGAAGATCCACGCACTCCGCACAGTTGGTAGAAGCGTGAACAATGTCGGGGTGCACTCGGTGGACGTCGTGGTGGTAGGTGCCGGGCAGGCAGGCCTGTCCGCCGCCTACCACCTGCGCCGTACGGGACTGGAGCCGGACCGCGATTTCGTGGTACTCGACCACGCCCCGCGCCCCGGGGGCGCCTGGCAGTTCCGCTGGCCGTCGCTCACGTACGGCAAGGTGCACGGCATGCACGCGCTGCCCGGCATGGAGCTGACCGGCGCCGATGACAGCAGGCCCTCCTCCGAGGTGATCGGCGAGTACTTCAACTCGTACGAGCGTGCCTTCGGCCTCCGGGTGCACCGGCCGGTGGAGGTGAGCGCGGTGCGCGAGGGCGATGGCGGGCGGCTGCTCGTGGAGGCCTCCGAGGGGACGTACGCGACACGGGCTCTGATCAGCGCGACAGGGACCTGGGACCGGCCGTTCTGGCCGCGCTATCCGGGCCAGGACACCTTCCGGGGCCGACAGCTGCACACGGCGAATTACCCGGGGCCCGCCGAGTTCGCCGGGCTCCGGGTCGTCGTGGTGGGCGGCGGGGCCTCCGGCACCCAGCATCTGATGGAGATCGCCGAGGTGGCCGCGGACACCCACTGGGTGACGCGCCGGCCGCCGGTCTTCCGCGAGGGCCCGTTCGACGCGGAGCGGGGACGGGCAGCCGTCGCCATGGTGGCGGACCGGGTGCGGCGCGGGCTGCCTCCGCAGAGCGTGGTGAGCGTGACGGGGCTCCCGGTGACCGACGCGGTCCGGCGCGCCCGCGAGTCGGGGGTGCTCGACCGCCTGCCGATGTTCGACCGGATCACACCGGACGGTGTCGCTTGGGACGACGGCCGCACCGTCGAGGCGGATGTGATCCTCTGGGCGACCGGATTCCGGCCCGCCGTCGACCACCTCGCCCCGCTGAGACTGCGGGAGCCGGGTGGCGGCATCCGGGTCGAGGGGACTCGGGCGGTACGCGACGCGCGCGTCCAGCTCGTCGGCTACGGTCCCTCCGCCAGCACGATCGGCGCCAACCGGGCGGGGCGGGCCGCCGCGCGGGCGGTCGGACGGCTGCTGGAACGCACCGGGCCGGCCGCCGAACGGGCGCAGTCCGCGGCCTGAACGCCCCCGCCGCACCACGGCGGAAAGCCTGAACACGCCCGCCGCACCACAGGGGAGCCGGGATGGGACTCAGCCGCCGCGGCGGTTCCGGTTGAACTCCGCGACGTTGCGCTGCTGCTCCGCGTAGTCGGCGGTGAAACGGGTGTCGCCCGGCGCGACGGTGACGAAGTAGAGCCAGGGGCCCGGGGTGGGGCTGATCGCGGCGACCATCGCCTGCTCGCCCGGATTGCCGATGGGGGTGGGCGGCAGCCCCTTGCGCTCATAGCTGTTGTACGGGCTGTCGATCTTCGTGTCGCCCGTGGTGGTGTCCAGAGTGCTGCGGTTCAGCGCGTAGTTGAGCGTGGAGTCCATCTGGAGCGGCATGTCGCGCGCGAGCCGGTTGTGCACGACCCGGGCCACCTTGCCCATGTCCGACTCGGTGTCCGCCTCGGCCTGCACGATGCCGGCGACCGTCACCGTCTGGTAGACCGAGACGCCGTTGCGCTGCGCCCCGGCCGTGATGCGGTCGGCGCCGAACCGCTTGACCGCCGTGTCCACCATGTAGCGCAGCAGGCTCTCCGGGGTGGTGCCGGAGGTGACGGGGTACGTCGCCGGGAAGAGGTAGCCCTCGGGGTTGCCCTTCGCCGCCGCCGGGAGGGGCAGGTCGGCTGTGGCGACGGCCTTCTCCGCCGTGCCGGACGGCTCATCGAGCACCTGGTCCACGGCCGCGTACACCTGGGAGGCCCGCCACCCCTCAGGGACCAGGAGGGATCGGGTCCGCTCGGGCGTCTGCTCCCGCGTCAGCAGCGGTACGAGCACGGCGGCGGCCACCACGAGGACGAGCGCGGCGGCGATGAGCAGCGCCAGCCGACCGCGGCGGGTCGGGCGGAGCCTGCGTGGGGGCGGGGTGTCCGGGGACTCGTTCACCATGCGGGCACGCTATCCCGCACCCGTCCACTCCTTCGGCACCCCGCCTCCGGCGACACGCGGCCGGCACCGGCACCGTTTCCCGCCCCGCGTGAGCGGCGGCGCCGTCGTGCGGGCCCCCCGGTCCAGGTTCACCCCGCGGCGAACGAGGTGAACATGTCCACGAGCGGCTGCGGTGCCCGGTCATTGAAGATCGTTTCCAGACCCTCGGCGGACTCTTGGGCGCTCTTCGCACTGCGCACGAAGAGGAGTTCCTCGTAGGCGCCCAGCGCCGCTTCGACGTCTCCCGGATGAGCCGCGAGCGCCAGGCCCAGATCGGCGCCGTCGATCATGGCGAGGTTGGCGCCTTCGCCCGCGAACGGCGACATCAGGTGTGCGGCGTCACCGAGCAGGGTGACGCCCGCGGTGCGCTTCCAGTGGTGCCCAGCGGGAAGCGCGTGGATGAGACGCGGCACCAGCAGGCCGTCGGCGTCGGTGATCAGCCGCCGGAGGCCGGGCGCCCAGTCCGCGAAGAGCTGGACCATGGCGGCCTTGGAGGCTTCGGCGTCCGCGAAGTCGATCGTCGACAGCCCGTCCTCGGCGACACGCAGCCCGGCGTAGACGTGGAGGCTGCCGTCGGATTCGCGGTGCGCGAGGAATCCCTTGTTGTCACCGAGCGCGAAGAACATCCCGCCACCGATGAGTTCGGCGCAATCGGGATGGTCGGCGTCTGCCTCGAAGAGGTCCATTTCCACGAAGGAGATGCCGGTGTAGGCGGGGACGGCGTCGGAGAGAAGCGGACGGATACGGGACCAGGCGCCGTCCGCCCCGACGAGCAGTCCGGCCGTGAAGGAAGTGCCGTCCGCGAGCGTCACCTCGTGCTGTCCGTCGGCAGCGGGTCCGGCGCCGGTGATCCTGCTGCCCCAGTGCACGGTGCCCTCGGGCAGCGAGTCGAGCAGGAGATCACGCAGCTCCCCTCGGTCGATCTCGGGGCGGTCACCCGAACCGTCGTCCGCCCCCTCAAGCAGCACCCGGGCGTGCTTGTCCAGGACCCGCATGGCTTCGCCACCGGGGTGGACCTTCTCCCGGAACCGCTCGTGCAGGCCGGCGGCGTGCAGGGCCGCCTGGCCGGAATCCTGGTGGATGTCGAGCATGCCGCCCTGGGTACGGGCGCTCCGGTCGGCCTCCAGGTCGAAGACCGCCGCCTCGATGCCGTTCACGTGCAGTACGCGGGCGAGCGTGAGGCCGCCGAGGCCGGCGCCGATGATCGCGACGGGGTGGTGCACGGTGCTCATGGTGGTACCTCCGGCTCATCGGGAATGCCGGCCGCAGGGTCCTCCGAGGGCCGGCGCCCTCGGCAGCGACAGAACGGCGAGGGGCACCCCACCACCATAACGAACGCGTTCGTAACGAACAAGTTCGTTCGCGCTCGGCGTGTCCGGCGGCCGCTCAGCCCGCCGCCGCCGGGGCGAGCTGGGTGTCCCTGCGGACCAGGGCCGCGTAGCGTCCGTCCCGGTTCAGGAGCTCCTCGTGACTGCCGCGCTCCGCGGTCCGCCCTCCGTCCAGGACGACGATCTGGTCCGCGTCGCGCACGGTGGACAGCCGGTGGGCGATGGTGAGGGTGGTGCGTCCGGCGGAGAGCGCGTCGATCGCCTCCTGCACGGCGAATTCGGTACGGGTGTCGAGGGCGCTCGTCGCCTCGTCGAGGATCAGCACCGGCGGGTCGCGCAGGATCGTGCGGGCGATGGCCAGGCGCTGCTTCTCGCCGCCCGAGAACCGGTAGCCGCGTTCACCGACCAGGGTGTCGTAGCCGTCGGGCAGCGACGCGATGTGGTCGTGGATCTGTGCCGCGCGGGCGGCCGCCTCGATCTCGTCATCGGTGGCGTCCGGCTTGGCGAAGCGCAGGTTCTCCGCGACCGAGGCGTGGAAGAGGTACGTCTCCTGGGAGACCACCCCGATGGCCCTGGCGAGGGTGTCGAAGTCCAGATCCCGCACATCGACGCCGTCGAGCGTGACCCGTCCGCCGGTGACGTCGTACAGCCGGGGCACCAGATAGCTGAGGGTGGACTTGCCGGAGCCGGTGGGACCCACGACGGCCAGGCTGCCGCCGGCGGGCACGGCCACGTCGACGCCGCTGAGCGTGGGCGCACCCTTCTCGTCGTAGCTGAAGTCGACGTTCTCGAAGCGGATCTCGCCGCGGATCTTCTCCAGCCGGACCGGGTTCTCCGGCTCGGTGATGTCCACCGTGAGGTCGAGGTATTCGAAGATCCGCTGGAAGAGCGCGAGGGAGGTCTGCATCTGCACGCCGGTGGAGAGCAGGCTCACGGCGGGCCGGAACAGGCCCTGCTGGAGCGAGACGAAGGCGACGAGCGTGCCGATGGAGACGGCGGGTCCACTGGACTGGAGGGTGATGCCCGCCGCCCAGTAGATGACGGCCGGCATGGCGGCCATGACGATGCCGATCGTCGACATCCGCCAGCGCCCGGCCATGCTGGAGCGCACTTCGAGATCGACCAGCCGCTCCGACTCCTCGGTGAAGCTCTTGGTGAGCGAGTCGGAGCGGCCCATCGTGCGGCCGAGCAGGATGCCGCTGACGGAGAGCGATTCGGTGACGGTGGCCGCCATGGCGGCCATCTGCTTCTGCCGCTGGGTGGTGATCTTCTTGCGCTCCCGGCCGACCCGGCGGCTGATCCAGACGAAGACCGGCAGCAGGAGCAGCGAGACGACGGTCAGCCGCCAGTCGAGCGCGATCATGGCGACGACGGTGGCGATGACCGCGGTGAGGTTGGAGACCAGCGAGGTCGCCGTCGAGGTCACGGTGGCCTGCATGCCTCCGATGTCGTTGGCGATCCGGGACTGGACCTCGCCCGTGCGGGTCTTGGTGAAGAAGGCGAGCGGCATCCGCTGGAGCTGGGTGTAGACCGCGGTGCGCAGATCGTGCATCACGCGCTGGCCGACGGTGGTGGAGATGAGGGTCTGCAGCACGCCGAAGACACTGTTCATCACGGCGGTGAGGATCATGCCGAGCGCGAGCAGCGACAGGAGGCCGGTCCGCCCCTGCGGAATGGCGGTGTCGAGGATCTCGCGCAGCAGGAACGGCGAGGCGACCGACACCAGCGACGAGGCGCCGACGAGCAGTCCGACCACCGCGAGCCGGCCGCGGTACGGATGGAAGAGGCGGAGGATGCGGCGCAGCTCGGCGGGCGGCTGCTCGGCATCCGGGGGCGGGGGTGTCCACGTGGGTTCGTCGGGTTTCATGGGCTCCTTCGTCAGGCGTGCGACAACGGACAGGAGGACCGCGACCGCCTGCGGCGCCATGCGCGTCAGCGGTCCGGGGCGGTCCGGGACCGGCGGCCCGTACGGATCTACGGCCTGCCGGGATTCCCGGGATTCACGGCCTCAACAGTCCAGCGGAGAGGAGCATAGCTCATTGTTACCTCTACTCACAATGAACCAGGTCCTGATATTGTTCCTCCCATGGATTCCCCCGACCCCGACGGCCTGCTCGCCGAACAGCTGCTGCGGCTGACCCGCAGGCTCCAGCGCATTCAGAGCCGTAAGCTGGAGCCGGCCGGCATCACTCCCGCGCAGTTCCGGCTGCTGCGCACCGTCGCCCAGTACGACGGTGCGCCACGGATGGCGGATCTCGCGCAGCGCCTCGATGTGGTCCCGCGCGCCGTGACCACCCTGGTGGACGGCCTGGAGGCGAGCGGCCGGGTGCGACGGGTCCCCGATCCGGACAGCCGCAGGGTGGTCCGGATCGAGATCACCGACGAGGGCATCGCCACCCTCCGGTCCCTGCGCAACGGGCGCCGGGCGGCCGCAGAGGAGATCCTGGCCCCATTGACCGCCGATCAGCGCGACGTGCTGGGCGGCCTGCTGACCGCTCTGGTCGACGGAATGCCGGAGCGCCGCTGCTGACCGGGTGCTGAGCACCCCACCGAGCCGCCGAGGGGACCTCGAATGCCGCTGCTGGAGCCGAAGCCGGAAGCCCTGAGCCCCGGGGAGATGCGCAGCCCCGCCCACGACCGGGTGCCCGACGAGCAGGCACCGGGCACACCCGAGCCGATGCGGAGCGAGCTGACCGCCCTGCTGGGCCCCCGGAAAGTGCTGTGGAAGATCTCCGACCTGGTGCGGTACGCCTCCGATGCCAGCCCCTACCGGTTCGTGCCCCAGGTCGTCCTGGTCCCCGAGGACATCGACGACGTCTCGGCGATCCTGTCGTACGCGCACGGCAAGGGCCGCAACGTAGTCTTCCGCGCCGCGGGCACCAGTCTGAACGGCCAGGCCCAGGGCGAGGACATCCTCGTCGACGTACGGCACCACTGGGCGGGCATCGAGGTCCTGGACGGCGGGGCGCGGGCCCGCGTCCGGCCGGGGACGACGGTCATGCGTGCCAACGCGACCCTCGCCCGGCACGGCCGGCTCCTCGGGCCCGACCCGGCCAGCGCGATCGCCTGCACGATCGGCGGGGGCGTCGCCAACAACGCCTCCGGGATGACCGCGGGCACCAGCCGCAATTCGTACCGGACCGTGTCCTCGCTCACCTTCGTGCTGCCCGGCGGCACGGTGGTGGACACCGGCGATCCCTCGGCCGACGAGGACCTGGCGCACGCCGAGCCGCAGCTCTGCGCGGGGCTCCTCGCGCTGAAGGCCGAGATCGAGGCCGATGCCGGGCTCACCGCCCGGATCCGGGCCAAGTACGAGATCAAGAACACCAACGGCTACCGGCTCGACGCCTTCCTGGACGGCACGACGCCCGTGGAGATCCTGCGCGGGCTCATGGTCGGCTCCGAGGGGACCTTCGGCTTCATCTCCGAGGTCGTCTTCGACACCCTGCCGCTCGACCGCCGCGTCTCCACCGCGCTGCTCTTCTTCTCGTCCCTGACCGCGGCGGCGGCCGCCGTACCGCTGTTCAACGAAGCGGGCGCCATCGCCGTCGAGCTGATGGACGGAAACACCCTGCGGGCCTCCGTCAGCGTCCAGGGGGTGCCCGCCGACTGGGCCGGGCTGCCGAAGGAGACCGCTGCGCTGCTGGTGGAGTTCCGCGCGCCTGACGACGCGGGCCAGGAGGCGTACGAGCGGGCGGCGGCCGGTGTCGTGCGCGGGCTGGAGCTGGTCCGGCCCGTCACCTCGGTCACCAACGAGTTCACCCGGGACGCGAAGACCATCTCCGGCTACTGGAAGGCCCGCAAGGCCTTCGTCACCGCGGTGGGCGGCTCCCGGCCGTCCGGTACGACACTGATCACGGAGGATTTCGCCGTACCGCCCTCCCGGCTGGCCGACGCCTGCGAGGCGTTGCTGGCGCTCCAGGCGGAGCACGGTTTCGACGCCGCCGTCGCGGGCCACGCGGCCCACGGCAACCTGCACTTCCTGCTCGCCTTCGACGCGGCGAAGCCGTCCGACGTCGACCGGTACGCCGCGTTCATGGCGGACTTCTGCCGGCTGACCGTGGAACGGTTCGACGGATCACTCAAGGCGGAACACGCCACCGGCCGCAATATCGCGCCCTTCCTGGAGCTGGAGTGGGGCCCGCGGGCAACCGAACTGATGTGGCGGACCAAGCAACTCATCGACCCCGACGGTGTGCTGGCGCCCCGGATCGTCCTGGACCGCGACCCCAGGGCCCATCTGCGCGGCCTCAAGACCATCCCGCGCGTCGAGCCGGTGGCCGACCCCTGCATCGAGTGCGGATTCTGCGAACCGACCTGCCCCAGCCACGATCTGACCACGTCACCGCGCCAGCGCATCGTGCTGCGCCGGGAGATGATGCGGCAGCCGGACGGCTCCCCGGTGGAGACCGGACTCCTCGACTCCTACGGCTACGACGCCGTCGACACCTGCGCGGGCGACTCGACCTGCAAGCTCGCCTGTCCGGTCGGGATCGACACGGGCGCCATGATGAAGGGCTTCCGCCACCAGCGGCACTCCCCGCGCGAGGAGCGGATCGCCGCGCTCACGGCGAAGAACTTCCGCGCCGTGGAGGCGGCGGCCCGGCTCGCGGTCGCCGCGGCGAGCCGGATCGACGACCGGCTCCTCGAAGGCGTCACGGGTCTCGCCCGCAGGGCCGTGCACCCCGATCTGATGCCCGCGTGGCTGCCGGAGATCCCCGCAGCCGCCGCCCGCAAGCTGCCTCCCACCTCCAGAGCGGGAGCGAGCGCCGTCTACTACCCGGCCTGCGTCAACCGCATCTTCGGCGGCCCGGAGGGGCAGCACCTCCCGTCCCTGTCGCAGGCCGTGGTGGCCGTGTCTGCGCGGGCCGGAAAGCCGGTCTGGATCCCCGAGGACGTCGCCGGAACCTGTTGCGCGACGATCTGGCACTCCAAGGGGTACGACACCGCGAACGCAGTGATGGCCAACCGGATCGTGGAGGCCGCCTGGGGCTGGACCGGGGGCGGAAAGCTGCCGCTCGTCGTCGACGCCTCCTCCTGCACGCTGGGCATCGCCCATGAGGTGGTGCCGTATCTGACCGAGGACAACCGGGCGTTGCACCGCGAGCTGACCGTCGTCGACTCACTGGTCTGGGCCGCCGACGAGCTCCTTCCGGAGCTGACGGTGCTGCGCCGGACCGGCTCCGCGGTCCTGCACCCGACGTGCTCGATGGAGCATCTGGGCGATGTGGCGCACCTGCGCGCGGTCGCGGAGGCCTGCGCCCGGGAGGTCGTCGTACCGGACGACGCCGCGTGCTGCGGATTCGCGGGCGACCGCGGCATGCTGCACGACGAGCTGACGGCCTCGGCGACCGCGAAGGAGGCCGCCGAGGTGAACACCCGGGAGTACGACACCTATCTCTCGGCCAACCGGATGTGCGAGATCGGCATGGACCGGGCGACGGGCCGTTCGTACCACTCGGTGCTGATGGAGCTGGAGCGGGCGACCAGGCCCGGTCCCGGTCAGGCCTGAAGGGCCGCGCGGTCGCCCATGACGACGACCGGATGCTGCTTCGGGTCGAGGGTGCGCAGCAGCTTCTCCATGGCCGCCTTCGGCAGGCTCACGCAGGCCGATGTGCCGCTGCCGTGGTCCATGTGCAGCCAGATGCTGCCGCCCTTGGTCTGCCCCTGGGGTCGCGTCGGGTCGTTGGGAGGGGTGCCCTTGACGCGGTTGTAGTCGATGGCGATGACGTAGTCGAAGTCGTGCCAGTGGGACTTGGCCCAGTAGTGCGGGGCCTGGATGGACGCCGACTGCGTGTACGGGAGCCGGGCACCCGGGTCGGGCAGTACGCCGCCCGCGTCGGTGAGCGTGAAGACGCCGACCGGGCTGCGCTTGTCGTCCTCGTGGTGGTTGTCGGCCCAGCCCTTCTTCCCGTTGTGGGCCTTCCATCCGGCGGCCTTGTCCCAGGTGGAGCCGGACTTGGTGTAGAGCACGACCGTGGAGTCCGCGGAGTTCTTGCCCTCGCCGTACACGGTGACGACCTGACGGGAGTTGCCCGGGATCTTCGACTGCAACCGGTCGCCCACGTCCGGAATGCGCTTCAGGTCGGTCGTCGGCGCCTTGTCCTTCGGCTTCCGGGCGTCGGCCGACCGCGCGTCGCCCTTCTTCGCGTCCTGGTCCCCGCCGCATGACGTCAGGGTCGTGAGCAGGACTCCGCAGGCGGCCGCCGAGACCACCACTCGTACCGCACCGGCTATATACATCCGTCCATGGTCGCACCCGACGGCGTCCGGCCCCGCCCACCTGTGCGGGCCGCGGCGAATGCGTGCCGAATCTTTACCCCCCGTCCGGCATCGGTGCGCACGGTCCCCGTCCGTAAAAGGGTTTGCCGCGCCCCGGGCCGGACGCGAGGATTGGACGGTTTGGTCCCCCCACATGCTTCTGCCCACGTGATTCTGGAGGTCCTCGCGGACCTCGGCTCCTTCCGATCTTTGGGACGTCATGCAAATTCGCGATCTTCCGTACCCGGATCCCGGCGATCCCGATGTCCGGTCGGGCCCTCGCTTTCTGATCTGGCTCGGCCGCAACCAGATCCGCGGACAGCTCAAGGCCATGTCCTGGGGCCTGCTCCACCAGTGCTCCATCGCCGGGCTGCCGCTCGGCGTCGGGTTCGCCGTGCAGGCGGTCGTCGACCGGTCCGGCGGGCGGCTCGCGCTGGCCGGTGGGCTGATCGCGGTGCTCGGCGTGCTGATCGCGGTGGGCGACACCATGCTGCACCGGACCGCCGTCACCAACTGGATCACCGCGGCCGCCAGGATCCAGCAGTTGCTGGCCCGCAAGACGGCGGAGCTCGGCTCGGCGCTGACCCGCCGGGTCGCCGCGGGGGTCGTCGCGGTATCGACAGGTGATGTGGAGAAGATCGGCTGGTTCGTCGAGGCGCTCTCCCGGTTCGTGGCAGCCGCTGCCGCCCTGGTCATCATCTGTGTCGGTCTCGTGCTGTATCTGCCCTCGCTGGGCGTGCTCGTGGCGCTGGCCATGCCGGTGCTCGCGCTGGGCGTGCTGCCGCTCCTCCCCCGCGCCACCCGCCGCGCCGACTTCCAGCGCGAGAAGGCCGGAAAGGCCACCGAACTGGCCTCCGACACCGTGGCCGGGCTGCGGGTGCTGCGCGGTATCGGCGGCGAGGAGCTGTTCCTCGGCCGCTACCGGCAGGCCTCGCAGGAGGTCCGCAAGGCCGCCGTTCGCAGTGCCCGGATGTGGTCGCTGATCTCCGCGATCCAGGTCCTGCTGCCGGGCGTTCTACTGATCTTGCTGGTCACGTACGGTGCCGCCCTGGCCCGTGACGGGAAGATCGACGTCGGTCAGCTGGTGACCGTGTACAGCGCGGCGACGCTGTTGCTGTTCCCGCTGCGCCACTTCGAGGAGATCGCCATGGCGTACTCCTTCTCGCGGCCGTCCGCGCAGCGCGCGGTCCGGGTGCTGTCGCTGAGCCGGGTCGCCCGTCCCTCGACGCTCGACACCGTACCGGCCGGGGACCTGTACGACCCCGTCACCGGACTGATGGCGCCCGAGGGCCTGTTCACCGCGGTGGTCTGCGGTGATCCGGACGAGGCGGGACGGCTCGCGGACCGGCTCGGCGGCCACGCCCAGCCGGAGGTGGCGAAGGACGGTGCCGTCGAGGGCGGGACGGCGGACCACGAGGTGCCGTCCGTGCTGCTGGGCGGAGTCCCCCTGGACGAACTGGAACTGGACGCGGCCCGAACGGCCGTTCTGGTTCAGGACAAGGATCCGGTGCTGCTCTCCGGCACCCTGCGCGAACTGCTGGACGTGCCGTCGTCCGGCCGGGTGACCGCCGGGGACGCGCTGTCGGCCGCCCAGTGCGACGACGTCCTGAGCGCCCTGGCGCACGCGTCCGCAGAGTCCGACGGCGATCCGATGAACACCCGGATCACCGAACGCGGCCGGTCGCTCTCCGGCGGCCAGCGCCAACGGCTCGCCCTGGCCAGGTCGCTGATGAGCGACCCGGAGGCGCTGGTGCTCGACGAGCCACCTCCGCGTCGACTCGCACACGGAGGCCCGGGTCGCCGCGGGCATCAAGGCGCTGCGCAAGGACCGTACGACGGTGGCCTTCGCCTCGTCGCCGCTGCTGCTCGACCTGGCGGACCGGGTGGCGCTGGTCCACCGGGGCACGGTGGTGGCCGTCGGCACCCACCGTGAACTGCTGAGCGGCGAGCCGCGGTACCGGGCGGTCGTCACCCGCGAGACCGACGACGAGAC
Source organism: Streptomyces sp. AW19M42 (assembly GCA_000470535.1). Classification (GTDB taxonomy): domain Bacteria; phylum Actinomycetota; class Actinomycetes; order Streptomycetales; family Streptomycetaceae; genus Streptomyces. Next base: position 16,487 of record CBRG010000122.1, on the reverse strand, counting down.
CCCGGCCCGGCCGGGCGAGGACGAAGCGGTCCACGCGATCGACACCCACGAGGAAATCGAGGAGAGGGCATGACCGGCGTCGCACCACCGGCCTACGACCCGGCCGCACCCGAGTCGGCCACCACCCTGCCGGTCGGGACCCCGGCGACCGTACGGAGTTACGTCGGGGAGCTGATGCGGCGCCACCGGCGGCCGTTCGTCGTGGTCACCCTCCTCAACACGGTCGCGGTGATCTCCTCGATCGCCGGTCCGTACCTGCTGGGCGGGCTCGTCGAGGACCTGTCCGACGAGGTCACCGACCTCCATCTGGAGCGCACCGCCGCGGTGTTCGCCGTCGCGCTGGTCATCCAGACCGTGGTGACCCGGATGATGCGGCTGCGCAGCGCGATGCTCGGTGAGGAGATGCTGGCCGATCTGCGCGAGGACTTCCTCGTGCGCTCCGTCCGGCTGCCACCGGGCGTGCTGGAGCGGGCCGGAACGGGTGATCTGCTCTCGCGGATCACCACGGACATCGACCGGCTCGCCAACGCCATGCGCGAGGCGGTGCCGCAACTGGCCATCGGTGTGGTGTGGGCGGGTCTGCTGCTCGCCGCGCTCGCGGTCACCGCTCCCCCGCTGGCGCTCTCGGTGCTCATCGCGCTGCCGGTGCTGATCATCGGCTGCCGCTGGTACTTCCGCCGGGCGCCGTCCGCGTACCGCTCGGAGGCCGCCGGTTACGCGGCGGTCGCGGCCATCCTCGCGGAGACGGTGGACGCCGGGCGGACCGTGGAGGCGCACCGGCTGGGTACGCGCCGGGTCGCGCTCTCGGACCGGCGGGTCAAGGAGTGGACCGCCTGGGAGCGGTACACGCTGTTCCTGCGGTCCGTGCTCTTTCCCGTCATCAACGCCACGTACGTGACGATCCTGGGCGCGGTGCTGATGCTCGGGGGCTGGTTCGTGATCGAGGGCTGGCTCACTGTGGGACAGCTGACGACGGGCGCTCTGCTCGCGCAGATGATGGTCGACCCGATCGGCCTGATCCTGCGCTGGTACGACGAGTTGCAGGTCGCCCAGGTGTCGCTGGCACGTCTCGTGGGGGTCCGGGAGATCGAGCCGGACGCGGGCGACGCGTCGGTGGCCCCGGACGGCCGGGACGTGCGCGCCGACGAGGTGCACTTCGGCTACCGGGCCGGGCTCGACGTCCTGCACAAGGTGTCGCTGGACGTCGCTCCGGGCACCCGGCTGGCGCTCGTCGGCCCGTCCGGTGCGGGCAAGTCGACGCTGGGGCGGCTGCTGGCCGGTATCTACGCGCCGCGCGCCGGTGAGGTCTCACTGGGCGGTGCGGAGTTGTCGCGGATGACCGCGGAGCACGTGCGTACGCATGTGGCGCTGGTCAACCAGGAGCACCATGTGTTCGTGGGGACGCTGCGGGACAACCTGCTGCTGGCCCGCTCCGGTGCGAAGGACGCGGAGCTGTGGGCGTCGCTGGCCGCGGTCGACGCGGACGGCTGGGCCGGGGCTCTGGACGAGGGGCTGGACCGTGAGGTCGGCTCCGGCGGTCTGGTGCTCACTCCCGCGCAGGCGCAGCAGGTTGCGCTGGCCCGGCTGGTGCTGGCCGATCCGCACACGCTGGTGCTGGACGAGGCGACGTCGCTGCTGGACCCGCGCGCGGCCCGTCATCTGGAGCGCTCGCTGGCCCGGGTGCTGGACGGCCGTACGGTCGTGGCCATCGCGCACCGGCTGCACACCGCGCACGACGCGGATGTGATCGCGGTCGTCGAGCAGGGCAGGATCAGCGAACTGGGCAGCCATGACGAGCTGGTGGCGGCGGACGGCGCCTACGCGGCGCTGTGGCGGTCCTGGCACGGCTGACCGGGGATGGCCCCCGGATCCCCCGGCCCTCCGGGTTCGTAGGGTCGGTCCATGACAGATGTCTATGCGGATCCGGGGGCCCCGACTGTCGCAGCGCGCTGCGGTACCTGTGGGGGCTGGTCACCGGCCAGCGCCACCGGATCGCGGCCGGTGCGCTGCTCGGCAGTGCCTGGATGGCCTGTCTGACGCTGCCGCCTTACAGCACCATGTGTTCCTGGGCACGGTTCGGGAGAACCTGCGGATCGCCGCGGCCAGCGCCACCACCGCGGAACCGAGCGCGGCACTCGCCGCCGTCGTTGCCGAGTGGGCCGACGGGTTGCCGGGCGGCCTGGACACCGATCTGGGCCACGGCGAGCACCGGCCGGGCGGGGCCGGGGCGCAGCAGCTCGCCCTGGCGCGGGTGGTCCTGGCCGATCCGCACACGCTGGTCCTCGACGAGGCCACCGCACCGCTGGACCCGAGGACGGCACGGCACACGGAGCGCGCGCCGGCCGCCGTGCTCGAAGACCGGACGGTCGTGGCCATCGCCCACCGGCTGCAGTCGGCCCACGACGCCGACCGGGTGGCGGTGACGGAGGACGGCCGGACCACCGAGCTCGGCACCCACGACGATCTCGTCGCGGCCGGCGGCGCGTAGGCCGCGCTCTGGCGCTCGTTGCACAACGGGCAGCCGCCCTCGTCCTGACGGGCGGCGGTCAGCCGCAGGCGCCGGCCCGGAATTCGGTGACCCACCGCGACGTGGCCCCGATCCCGCCGAAGGTGTAGAAGTGCAGCTTGAGAACGCCGTGGCGGCGCGCGTCGTACCCCTCGGCCAGGGCACGGATGAAGCGGTCGGGGCCCGCCGTGCCCACCAGGTTGGTGAGCGAGAATCCGTACTTCTTCGCGATGGACGTGCTCGTGCCGACGCCGAAGCGCGTGGCGTACGTCATCAGCCGCTTGATTCCGGCGGGTCCGGGGGCCCCGACACGCACCGGTACGTCGATACCCCGTTTCCGTACCGCCTCGACCCAGGCGAGGACCGGGTCCGCGTCGAAGCCGAACTGGGTGATGACGTCGCCGGACAGGCCCAGCCCGGCGAGGGCCGTGGTCTTGTCCTCGATCGCGGACCAGAGCGCCGGCCCTGCGATGGCCGGGTGCCCCTCCGGGTATCCGCCGATGTTGACGTGCCGTACGCCGTAGGACTGGAGCAGCCCGGACCGGATGAGCGAGAGGGAGTCGTCGTAGGGGCCGTGGGGCTTGGCCGGGTCGCCGCCGATGACCAGGACGTTGTCGGCCGTGCCGTCGGAGCGGAGAGCGGCGAGGAGTTCCTCCAGTTCCGGCCGGGAGCGCAGTCGGCGGGCAGCTACGTGCGGGACCGGGACGTAGCCGAGCCGCCGGACGGCGCGGGCCGCGGAGAGCCGGGTGTCCAGGTCCTCGCTGCCGAGGAAGGTGATGTTGATCCGGGTGCCGGCCGGGATGCGGTCGCGGGCCGCTTCGAGCCCGGGGACGTCCTTGCCGGTCATCTCCAGGGAGAAGTCATCGAACAGCGGGGCGATGGCTGGGGCGGCGGCCGTGGAGAGGTATTCCATCGTGCTCCTCGTTCGTGCGGTTCTCCCTTGACCACGAGTCTGCCGGTAGCGCCCGGGACGCCGCCGGGAGGCCCCCTCCCGGTGGTGTCCCGGGCGCGGGTGCCTGTCCGTCAGCCCACGTGGGCCTGCTCGGCGGCGGGCGCGGCGCCGGAGGAGGCCGCGACGGTGGAGGCCCCGCGCGGGCGGCGCAGCAGTACCGCGGAGACCAGGGCCGCGAGCAGTGTGAGGGCGGCGGCCACGATCAGGCAGAGGCGGAGGCCGTCGAGGAAGGCGTCGCCCACGGCGCTCAGGGCCGGGCCGGTGCCGGCGCCCAGGTGCATTCCGGCGACCGCGCCGAGTCCGCCCGTCCGGGCGGTCTCGGTGATGCTCTGCCCGGTCGCTCCGGTGATCCCGGCGTCCGCGAGGTGCGCGGGGAAGGTGTCGAGGGCGCGGGCGGTGAGGAGGGCGCCCAGGACGGCGGGGCCGAGTGCCCCTCCGACCTGCCGGAAGGCGTTGTTTCCGGCTGCGGCCATGCCCGCCAGGTGGACGGGCACGGAGGCGACGGCGGTGGCGGTCATGGGTGTCAGGACGCCGCCCATGCCCAGGCCCAGCAGCGCCAGCCGCCAGGCGATGGAGGCGAACGAGGTGTCGGCGTCGACGGTGGTCAGCGCGAGCAGGGAGCCGGTGACGACGAGCAGTCCGGCGGTGATCAGGACCCGGGCGGGCACCCGGTGCATGAGCCGGCCGACGGGAGCGCCGGCGACGATGGCGGCGCCGGTGACCATGAGGAGCCGCCAGCCCGCCTGGAGGGTGTCGAGCTGCTGCACCAGGCCGAAGTAGAGGCTCAGGAGGAAGAAGAAGCCGATCAATGCCAGGAAGGTGATCATCGCGACAAGAGTGGTCGCGGTGAACGCGGCGCTGCGGAACAGCGCCAGGTCCAGCATCGGGCTGTCGCTGCGCCGCTCGGCCAGGACGAAGGCGACGGCACCGGCCACCGCGACGAGCAGCGCCACCAGGACCCGGGTGTCGGTGAACGATCCCGCGCCGCCCTCGATCACGCCGTACACCAGCGCGGTGATCGCGGACGCGGCGGTGATCTGGCCCGGCCAGTCCAGCCGCCGCCCGTGCGGGGCACGCGAGTCGGTCAGCAGCCGCGCGGCGACCGCCATCGCGATGAGCGAGACGGGGATGACCAGGAGATAGATCCACCGCCAGGCGGCGTGCTCCAGGACGACTCCGGCGATAAGCGGTCCGACGGCCAGCGCCAGCAGGAGCGAGGTGGCCCAGAGGCCGATGAACTTGCCGCGCTCCCGGTGGTCGGGCACCGCGTGGCTGATCAGGGCCAGCGTGGTGGGCAGCAGCGCGGCCGCACCGAGTCCGGCGAGGGCCTGGCCGGCCCACAGCAACTGGATCGACGGGGCGGTCAGGGCGACGGCGGCACCCACGGCGGAGGAGGCCAGCCCCGCCTGGAACACCTTCTTGCGCCCATGGACCTCTCCGAACACGCCGGCGGTCAGGATGAACGCGGCCATGGGCAGCACGAACGCGTCCTGGACCCACGCCAGCTGGGCCGTCGACGCGCCCAGTGCCGCCTGGATGGCGGGCAGGCTCACGGAGACGGTGGTCACCGGCAAGTAGGCGACGAATACGCCCAGGCAGGCCATGGCGAGCGTGACCGCCCGCCGGTCGGCCGGCCCGCTCGCCGAGGGTGTGACGTTCACGGATGCGCTCCTTGGCGGCGCTCGGCGCCGCGGTTGATGTCCAGCGGAGGCCCGTTCGCCCCGGTCGCCAGCATCCGTGACATCGGCCGGGACCAACGAAGCGGCTGCTTGAATCGGCTCGAAACCTCCATGGTCGCGGCATCGCGTGGCACACTTCCAGCGTGATGGACGCAGTTGACATGCAGATCCTCCGCACACTCCAATGCGCGCCGAGGGCCCCGTTCCGGCTCATCGGTGAGGTGAACGGGGTGTCGGAGCAGACCGCGGCCCGCCGCTACCACGCTCTGCGCCGCAGCGGTGTGATGCGCGTGGTGGGCCTGGTCGACCCCGCCGTGCACGGGGAGGCGCGGTGGGTCGCGCGCATCCGCTGCCGCCCCGACCGGGTCGGTCCGCTGGCCGACGCCCTCACCCGGCGTCCCGACATCACCTACGCGAGCATCGCCTCGGGCGGCTCGGAGATCATCTGCGTCATCCGCTCACCGCTGGAAGCCCAGCGCGAGGACATGCTGCTCCAGCAGCTGCCCAGGTCCGCCGCCGTGCTCGACATGAGCATCGATCTGCTCATCCACCCCTTCGACGCCCCCGGCACGCCCGGGTGGACCGGCTACGGCGGACATCTCACGCCCGAGCAGGAGGAACGGCTGACCGGCGGCCCGTCCCCCGCGGCGGCCGGCCCTCCCGCGCCCCCGGCCGCCGAGGACGCCCCGCTCCTCGCCGCTCTGGCGGAGGACGGCCGTACCTCGCATACCCGGCTCGCCGAGGTCACCGGCTGGTCCAAGGGCCGCGTCGCACGCCGCCTGGAGTCCCTGGAGTCGTCCGGCGCGCTCTCGTACGACATCGATCTGCTGCCCGAGCGCCTCGGCTATCGCCTCAACGCGACCCTGTGGCTGCGCGTCGCCCCGGCCCGTCTGGAACGCACCGGACACGAGATCGCCGGGCATGAGGAGGTCGCGTTCGTCGGCGCCACCAGCGGCGACCACAACGTGATGGCCATCGTCACCTGCCGGGACGCTCAGGACTTCTACCGCTATCTGACCACCCGCCTCGCGGCCGTGCCGGGCGTCGACGCCTACGGGGTCAGCATCCGGGTCCGCCGCCTCAAGCAGGCCGCCTCGCTGATCTCCCACGGCCGCCTGGTGCATCCCCTACCCGGGTAGGGCCGGGCGTCAGATGACGTTCATCGCGGCCGCGGCGCCCACTCCCCCGAGCACCATGAACACCGGCATCAGCACCTTCAGTTCCACCCAGCTGCCGGCCCGGAAGCGCATGAACTTCGGCGGACCGATCGGGTACCAGCGCTTGCGGCCCACCGGGATCGGCCAGAGGATCGGGCAGCCGGAGACGGTCAGCGCGTCGCCGATGTCGTGGACGAGGGCGCCCAGCACGATCGGCAGCCCCAGCCACAGGTACTCCTGGCCGGGGGCCTCGAAGAGCCAGCCCGCCCCGTTACCCGGCTTGTCCAGGACGCCTGCGAGGATCCACGCACTGGTCGCGCCGAGCAGCCACACCAGAACGTCGCTGGACACCCGGGCGGCCCGCCAGAGCAGTCCCTCGACGGCGAGCACCAGGTGGACGAAGAGGATCGCCAGCACCGCCCACCGGCCGCCGGCGATCGCCGCCGCGGAGGCGCCGGCGCCGGTCAGGACCGCCCACAGCCAGGTGTGGGTCAGGGTCCGGTGGCCGCCGTTGCGGTTCGAGTCGCCCCGCATCTTGGTCGCCTTGTAGACGGCGTGCGAGAGCGTGTCGACTATTTCGCACAGGCCCCGGGAGATCGGTCCGAAGGCGCGTGAGATGGTCGCGGACTTGTGGTCCAGGTCCGGTGCCAGCGCGGCACCGGCGGTGATCAGTGCGCCGACGACCAGGACGGGCCACGGCATGGTGTGTCCCGCCGCTGCCGCAGCCGCACCCACCCCCAGCCAGGCCGCCGCCCCTGACAGAGAGTGTGCCGGTCCCATCATGTCTGTTGCCGCCCCCGTAGGTATTGACCAGTGATGGACAACGCGTTGACGGGTGCCGCCCTGTCCGGGCGCGGGCCACCGTCGTTGCGCCGTCGTCGAGTTGAGGGGGAAGCGTATCGTCCGTGATCTTCGTGCTGTCGTCCGGTTCCCTCATCCGGGCGGAAGGCAGGCAAGATGGGGGCGTGACCCTAATCGATCAGCTGCCCCCGACCGACGACCCCGACGCCCTCTTCGAGGCATTCTCGTCATGGACCGAGACGCAGGGCATCACCCTCTATCCGGCTCAGGAGGAGGCGCTGATCGAGGTGGTCTCCGGGGCCAACGTGATCCTGTCCACCCCCACCGGCTCGGGCAAGAGCCTGGTCGCGGCCGGCGCGCACTTCGCGGCCCTGGCCCAGGACAAGGTCACCTTCTACACCGCGCCGATCAAGGCGCTGGTCTCGGAGAAGTTCTTCGACCTGTGCAAGCTGTTCGGCACGGAGAACGTCGGCATGCTCACCGGCGACGCCTCGGTCAACGCCGACGCCCCGGTGATCTGCTGCACGGCCGAGGTGCTCGCCGCCATCGCCCTGCGTGACGGGAAGTACGCGGACATCGGCCAGGTCGTGATGGACGAGTTCCACTTCTACGCGGAGCAGGACCGCGGCTGGGCCTGGCAGATCCCGATCCTGGAGCTGCCGCAGGCCCAGTTCGTGCTGATGTCCGCCACCCTCGGTGACGTCAGGATGTTCGAGGAGGACCTGACCCGCCGCACCGGCCGGCCCACCTCCGTGGTGCGTTCCGCGACGCGCCCGGTCCCGCTCAGCTACGAGTACCGGCTGACGCCGATCACCGAGACCATCACGGAGCTGCTGGACACCCGGCAGTCGCCGGTCTACATCGTGCACTTCACCCAGGCGTCGGCCGTCGAGCGGGCGCAGTCGCTGATGAGCATCAACATGTGCACCAAGGAGGAGAAGGAGAAGATCGCCGATCTCATCGGCAACTTCCGCTTCACCACCAAGTTCGGCCAGAACCTCTCCCGTTATGTACGGCACGGCATCGGGGTGCATCACGCGGGCATGCTGCCGAAGTACCGCCGGCTCGTGGAGAAGCTCGCACAGGCGGGCCTGCTCAAGGTCATCTGCGGTACGGACACGCTCGGAGTCGGCGTCAACGTCCCCATCCGCACCGTGCTGTTCACCGCGCTCACCAAGTACGACGGCACCCGGGTGCGTACGCTGCGCGCCCGTGAGTTCCACCAGATCGCCGGCCGGGCCGGGCGGGCGGGCTTCGACACGGCGGGCTTCGTCGTCGCTCAGGCCCCCGAGCACGTCGTCGAGAACGAGAAGCTGGTCAAGAAGGCCGGCGACGACCCGAAGAAGAAGCGCAAGGTCGTCCGCAAGAAGGCCCCCGAGGGCTTCGTGGCCTGGTCGGAGACGACGTTCGACAAGCTGATCCAGTCCGACCCGGAGCCGCTGACCTCGCGTTTCCGGGTCACGCACACGATGCTGCTCTCGGTCATCGCACGTCCCGGCAACGCCTTCGGGGCGATGCGGCACCTGCTGGAGGACAATCACGAGCCGCGCAAGGCGCAGCTGCGCCACATCCGCCAGGCGATCGCCATCTACCGCTCGCTGCTGGACGGCGGCGTGGTGGAACGGCTCGAAACCCCGGACGCGGAGGGCCGCGTCGTGCGGCTCACCGTCGATCTCCAGCAGAACTTCGCGCTGAACCAGCCGCTGTCCACGTTCGCGCTCGCCGCGTTCGAGCTGCTGGACGCCGATTCTCCCTCGTACGCGCTGGACATGGTCTCCGTGGTGGAGTCGACGCTCGACGACCCGCGTCAGATCCTCGCCGCCCAGCAGAACAAGGCGCGCGGCGAGGCGGTCGGGCAGATGAAGGCCGACGGCATCGAGTACGAGGAGCGGATGGAGCTCCTCCAGGACGTCACGTACCCGAAACCGCTGAGCGAGCTGCTGTGGCACGCGTACGACGTCTACCGGCAGAGCCACCCGTGGGTCGGTGACCACCCCGTGTCGCCCAAGACGGTGGTCCGCGACATGTACGAACGCGCCATGACGTTCACGGAGTTCACCTCGAACTACGAGCTGGCCCGCACCGAGGGCATCGTGCTGCGGTATCTCGCGGGCGCCTACAAGGCGCTGGAGCACACCATCCCGGACGACCTCAAGTCCGAGGACCTGGAGGACCTGATCGCCTGGCTCGGCGAGATGGTGCGGCAGGTGGACTCCAGTCTGCTCGACGAATGGGAGCAGCTCGCCAACCCCGAGGTGGAGACGGCCGAGCAGGCGCAGGAGCGGGCCGACGAGGTCAAGCCGGTCACGGCCAACGCCCGCGCCTTCCGGGTGCTGGTGCGCAACGCGATGTTCCGCCGGGTCGAGCTGGCCGCGCTGGACCGGGTCCGCGATCTCGGTGAGCTGGACGGTGACGCGGGCTGGGACGAGGACGCGTGGGGCGAGGCGATGGACGCGTACTGGGACGAGCACGAGGAGCTGGGCACCGGTCCTGACGCCCGCGGCCCGAAGCTGCTGAAGATCGACGAGGACGCTGAGCACGGTCTGTGGCGGGTCCGGCAGACGTTCGCGGACCCGAGCGGCGACCATGACTGGGGCATCAGCGCCGAGGTCGATCTCGCCGCGTCCGACGAGGAGGGCCGGGCGGTACTCCGGGTCACCTCCGTAGGCCAGTTGTGAGCACGTCCGCACCGAAGCCGGCGCAGCGAGAGTGGAGACGAACAGCATGACGAACCCCGCAGAGCGCCTGGTCGACCTGCTCGACCTGGAGCGGATCGAGGTCAACATCTTCCGCGGCCGCAGCCCGCACGAGTCCCTTCAGCGGGTCTTCGGCGGACAGGTCGCCGGGCAGGCTCTGGTGGCGGCCGGCCGCACCACCGACGGGGACCGGCCGGTCCACTCGCTGCACGCCTACTTCCTGCGGCCCGGCCGTCCGGGGGTTCCGATCGTCTACCAGGTCGAGCGGGTCAGGGACGGCCGGTCCTTCACCACCCGCCGGGTGACGGCCGTCCAGCAGGGGCGCACCATCTTCGATCTGACGGCGTCCTTTCACCGTCCCGAGGAGGCGGGCATCGCGCACCAGTTGCCTCCGGCGCGCGTGGTCCCGGACCCGGAGGAGCTGTCGACGGTCGCCGAGGAGGTACGTGATCATCTCGGCGCGCTTCCCGAGGCGCTGGAGCGGATGGCGCGGCGCCAGCCGTTCGACATCCGCTACGTCGACCGGCTGCGCTGGACGCGGGAGGAGATCACGGACGCGGACCCGCGCAGCGCGGTCTGGATGCGTGCGGTCGGCCCGCTCGGTGACGACCCGCTCGTGCACACCTGTGCGCTGACGTACGCGAGTGACATGACGCTGCTGGACGCGGTGCGGATCCCGGTGGAGCCGCTGTGGGGGCCGCGCGGCTTCGATATGGCGAGCCTGGATCACGCCATGTGGTTCCACCGTCCGTTCCGGGCCGACGAGTGGTTCCTGTACGACCAGGAGTCACCCGTGGCGACGGGCGGGCGGGGTCTGGCGCGCGGCCGGATCTATGACCGCGACGGGAATCTTCTGGTGTCCGTGGTGCAGGAGGGACTGTTCCGGCGGCTGGGCGAGCAGCCCTCCTGACGGCCCGGGGTCAGGTGCCCGGCAGCGGGTCCTGTTCGACCTCGTGACGGCGGTTGCGGATGTCGGGCGGCGCCGGGTGCAGCTTGGCGTCGCAGGCGGGGCCGAGTCCGGTGCGGCGCGAGGCCGTGCCGGTGAGCAGGCGTCCGCACAGTCGGCAGCGCACGGTGCGACGGACCGCCGACTGCCCGGCTTCGGGCAGTGGTTCGGTACCGGATCCGGGCAAGGGTTCGGGAGACTCCACCCGTCGATCCTCTCAAGCCACCGGACCACTCTGCGACTTCCCGAACCCGCACACCGAGGAGCCCGCGGGTGACCGGCGTCCTGACACTGGAGTCCGTCCCCCGGGACAAGAAGGCGGAGAGGGCGCCCCGTACCGGTACGGGGCGACGCCCTCGTCCTGGTGAGTCCGCCGTCGCGGCCCTGAACCAGGTCTTCCCGGATCAGAGATATGATCTCTCCTGTGAGAGAGACGGAGAACGCCGAGCCGGGCACCGTCGATGCCCGGCTCGCGGCACGGCTGGCCGAACTCCGCGCCGGGGCCGGCTGGTCGCTGGAGGAACTGGCGCACCGCACGGGGGTGAGCCGATCGACGCTCTCGCGGCTGGAGCGCGGCGAGCTGAGCCCGACCGCGGCCCTGCTCGGGCGGCTGTGCGCGGTTCACGGGCGGACCATGTCGCGGCTGCTCCTCGAGGTGGAGGCGGAGCCGCCGCAGCTGGTGCCCGCCGGGCGCCAGCCGGTGTGGCGCGACGAGGAGTCCGGCTTCGTACGCCGGTCTGTCTCACCTCCGCACCCGGGGCTGCGCGCGGAGGTCGTCGAGGGGGTACTCGGCGCGGGTGCCTCGATCGCGTACCAGAATCCGTCCGTCCCCGGCCTCGAACAGCACATCTGGGTCCTGGAGGGGACGGTCGAGATCACCGTGGACGACACCGTGCACACCGTCCGCACCGGCGACTGCCTGCGCTTCCGCCTCCGCGGGCCCTCGCGTTTCCACTGTCCGGGCCCGTCCGGGGTCCGTTACGCACTGATGATCGTTCTGCCCTGAAAGGACCTGTCGTATGACCGAGATCGTCCAGGTGTCCGGACCCGAACTGGTCACGTACGCCGATGAGCTGGCCGCGCTCCTGGTGGAGATCGTGGCCGGCGGGGCCTCCGTGGGATTCCTCGCACCGCTGGACCGGGACGCGTCGGCCTGCTGGTGGCGGGAGCAGGCCCCGTCCGTGTCGGCCGGGCGCCTCCAGGTCTCGATCGCCCGGGACGGTGAGCGGGTCGCCGGGACCATCGGTCTGGTCCGGGCGCCGCTTCCCAACGCCCGCCATCGCGCGGAGGTCACCAAGCTGATGGTGCGTCCGTCGGCGCAGGGCCGGGGTCTGGGCCGACGGCTGCTGGACGCCGTCGAGGGGACGGCGGCCGGGGACGGCGTCAAGCTGCTCGTCCTGGACACCGAGAGCGACAGCGCTGCCGAGCGGCTCTACCGCTCTGCGGGCTGGACGGCGTGCGGCTCGGTCCCCGGCTACGCCGCCGATCCGGCGGGGTTCCTCAAGCCGACCACCTACTACTACAAGGCGGTCGGCCCGGCCCCGGCTCAGGCGGCGAGTCCGTCGAGGTCCTTGTAGAGGACGCCGTCCTTCATCACCACCAGGACGTTCGCCGGATCACCGAGGGCGTGGATGTCGTCGAGCGGGTTGCCGCGGGCTATGACGACGTCGGCGCGCTTGCCGGGCAGCAGGGTGCCGGTCTCGTGGGCGATGCCGAGGAGTTCGGCCGCCTCCGCCGTTCCGGCGCGCAGCGCGCCCATCGGGGTCATGCCGCAGTCCACGAGGTGGCCCAGCTCGCGCAGGTTGGTGCCGTGCTCGGCGATGCCGCAGTCGGTTCCCATGGCGACCCGCACCCCGCGCTCGATGGCGTGCGGGATGTGCGTGCGGGCGACCTCCTGCCAGTGCTTCTTCTTCGCGTACGCCCAGGGCGCCGCCTTCTTCGGGTCCGGGTCGGTGTGGGCGGTGGTGAGCGTCGGTACGAGGAAGGTGCCGCGCTCCAGCATCAGGTCGATGGCCTCGTCGTCGATCTCGTAGCCGTGCTCGACGCTGGCGACCCCGCCCCGCACGGCGTTGAGGATGCCGCCCCTGCCCTGGGCGTGGGCGGCGACCTTCTTGCCCCGGTGCCCGGCGGCGATCTCCGTGATCGTGCGGATCTCGTCCTCCAGGAACCCGTCGTCGTCGGGCTGGTCGGTGGGGCTCCAGACGCCGCCGGTCGCGGCGATCTTGACGCAGTCGGCGCCCTGGCGCAGCACGCCGCGAACCGCCCTGCGGCATTCGGCGGTGCCGTCGGCAAGCCGCCCCATGGTGTTGTCGTTGGCGCGGTCGTCGTTCCCGGCCCTGAAGTCGCCGTGCCCGCCGGTCGGGCTGAGCATGGCGACGGCCACCAGCAGCCGGGGGCCGACCAGCAGTCCGGACTCGACGGCCCGCCGGTGTCCGGCGTCCGCCCCGCCGAGGTCCCGGGCCGTGGTGACACCCGCTTCGAGTGTCACCTTCATCCGGGGCGCGGCCAGGAAGGTGAGCAGGCTGCGCGGCATGGTGGCGATCTCGGCATGGCTCAGTGCGGTGCCGGGCGCGGCCATGTGGACGTGGCAGTCGATGAAGCCGGGCAGGATCGTGCCGCCGCGGACGTCGACGCGCCGGGTCCCCTCGGCGGGTACCGGACAGTCCGCGGACGGGCCCGCCCAGCGGACGCGTCCGTCCTCGATGAGCACCGCGCCGTCGCGGACGGGTTCGGCGCCCGTGCCGTCGATGAGCAGGCCGTTGTGCAGGAGTACGGGGGTGGTGGGCGCGGGCATGGCGCTGTTCCTTCCCTTAAGGGTGCGGATTCGGATGGGTGGCCGGTCAGTCGAGTGCGGTGCGCGGCCGGGCCACGATGGCTGCCGCGACGGCGACCAGGACCGACACGCCCGCGCAGCACCACCAGACGGTGGTGTAGGCGTCGATCGTGGGGATCTTCGTGCCCTTGAAGGTGATCGCGGTCAGGATGGCCGCGAAGACGGCTCCAGCGACCGAACCGCCCACCGTCTTGGCGGTGTTGTAGATGCCGGTGGCGATCGCGGTGCGCTCGTGCGGGCTGGCGTCGACGATGAGGACGGGCATGGCGCTGAGGGCCAGGCCGAAGCCCGATCCGACGACGGCGTTGACGACGACGAACTGCCAGGGCTCGTCGTGCGCCATGATCAGGAGCACGTAGCCGGCCGCCATGAGGAACCCGCTGAGCGCGAGGGCGCCGCGTCCGCCGATCAGCCGGAAGAGCCGGGAGGCGACGAGCGAGGCGGCGAACGCCATCACTCCGGACGGCAGCATCAGCCACGCGATCCCGAGGGCGTCGTAGCCGAATCCGTATCCGAGCTTGTCGCCGGGCGACGAGACGAAGAGGACGGCGGCGGTCTGGGCGCCGAAGAGCGCGGTGCCGAGCAGGAAGCTGGCCGCGTACACGGGGAGCAGGGTGCGCCGCACGGTGAGGCGGATGTCGACGATGGGCTCCGCGACGCGGAGTTCGACCAGGACCCAGACGACGAGCGTGCCGGCGGCGACCGCGAGGAGCGTCAGCGTCCAGCCGTCGCTCCAGCCCCACTTGGGCCCCTGGGAGATGCCGAGCAGCAGCGCGGCGAGTCCGACGCTGAGCAGCCCGGCGCCGGCCCAGTCGACCCGGCCCGGGGCGCGGGTCTTCGATTCGGGGACCAGGAAGAAGACGACTCCGGCGCACAGGACGGTCGTGACGGCCGGGATCCAGAGCACGCCGTGCACCGAGGAGATGACTTCGCGCAGGAGACCGGCGAAGACCATGCCGGCGCTGGCGCCGAAGGTGAGTGCGCCGACGAGCAGGGCGATGGCGCTCCGGGCGCCCGCCGCGTCGAGGCGGTCGCGGACGAGGCCGATCTCCAGGGGCAGGAGCGCGGCGAGCGGTCCCTGGAGGACGCGCCCGACGAGCAGCACCTCGAAGGAGGGCGACCAGGCGACCAGGACGGAGCCGGCGACGAGGCAGAGGACCGCGATGCGCAGCAGCCGCCGGTGGCCGTACATGTCCCCGAGTCGGCCGAACACCGGTACGGAGACGGCGGCGGCGAGGAGCTGTGCGGCGTTGACCCAGTTGAGGTCGCCCGCTCCGACGTGGAGGACGGTGCCGAGTTCGGGCAGCAGGGTCGGCATCATCCCCTGGATGATGCCGCTGGTCAGTTCGACGAAGACCAGGAATCCGACGACCGCGGCGACGCGGGCGCCGCCGAGGCCAGGCGCGCCGGCGCCCGCGGTGGGCTGGATACGCGACATGGGGATCTCCACTTGGGCACGGCCGCGCGCACGGGCGCGGCGGATGGTGGTGGGGCAGGAAGAGTTCGCTGCGAGGGCGCTTCGCAGGACGGGGGCGGGAGCGGGTGGGTCCCGGCGGATCAGGCGGCCGGCGGCCGGCCGGCCGCGAGGAGCCCGCGGGCCACGGCCCCGACGACGGCCAGATCGGCCGGGCCAGGGGTGATGCCGACTGCCGCGAGGGCCTCCTCTATACCGGCCGGGGCGTGACCGGGTACGGGTACGGAGGGTGCCGGGGAGGCGGGCGCCGGTTCTTCGCGGTCCGGGTCGCGGAGCGGGGCGGGCCGGTGCCGGGGGTCGGGCGCGGCCCGGCGCAGATGCCAGGTGGTGACGGACTGGAGGGCCTCGCCCGCACGGAGCAGGGTGTGCTCGCTGCGGGGGCGGCCGGCCAGTTGGAGGGAGAGCGGCAGTCCGGCCGGGTCGGCGCCCATGGGCAGCGCGAGGGCCGGGAAGCCGGTGGGGTTCCACACGGCGGTGAGGTTGAGCTCGTCGCCGGGTGCGGTTTCCCGGGCGTACGGGCGGGCGGGCGCGGGCCAGGTCGGGGTGGCGATCAGGTCGGCCCCGGCCGGCCCGCCCATCCGGTCCAGCAGCGCGGCGGTGAGCCGGTCGCGGGTCCGCTGGGCGCGGAGGTAGAGGTGCGCGGGAATCAGGCCGCCCGCCGCGGCCAGCCGACGAAAGCCCCGCCCGTGTCCGTCCCAGTCGGCGGCGAGCCGTTCGCCGTGCTCGGAGAAGGCCTCCGCGAGCATGGTGACGGCGTTGACCACGAGCAGATCCCCGAACTCCGGGAGTTCGAACTCCCTTGTCTCGCAACCGAGTTCTCGCAAGGTCCGCAGCGCGTCCAGGAAGGCCGCGCGGCACGGACCGGTGACGCCCGGCGCGTCGAGGAGTCCGTACGGGACGCCGATGCGCAGTCCACGTATGTCCGCGGGACCGGTGGCAAGGCCCGGCTGCCCGGTCAGCGCGCCGAGGAGGAGTCCGCAGTCGCCGGCGCTGACGGCCATCGGCCCCAGGACGTCCTGCGAGGGGCTGAGCGGCAGGCAGCCATCGGTGGGCACCAGGCCGAAGGTGGTCTTCAGGCCGGTGGTGCCGCACAGGGCGGCGGGCAGCCGGACGCTTCCGGAGGTGTCGCTGCCGAGGGCCCCGAGGAAGAGCCCGGAGGCGATGCCCGCACCGTTGCCAGTGCTCGATCCGCCGGTCCACCGCTCCGGGTCCCAGGGGTTGCGGGGCACCGGGAAGGGATGGGCGGGATCGGGTCGGCCCATGGCGTACTCGGCCATGGTGGTCTTGCCGAGGACGACGGCCCCGGCGCGGCGCAGCCGGGCGACGGCGGGCGCGTCGCGCCCGCGCCACCAGTGCGGGTCATGCGCGGAGCTCTGCGCGGTGGCCGGGCCCTCGACGGTGGCGAGGTTGTCCTTCACGGCGAGCGGCAGCCCGTGCAGCGGG